>CACYLY010000049.1 GCA_902775355.1 Oscillospiraceae bacterium | reverse complement strand
TATAGGTAGCCACATTGCCCCGGGAGATCTGTTGACGGCCAATTTCCATGGCTTTGTTGATGACATCCGAAATCCACTGTTCGTTCATGGCACTCTCTCTCTCGTTTTTTGCTTCTGCTTTTTGGGATTATAAGGTCAGGTTTTCTGTCAGTCTTTCCCCGCACTGCGCCAGAAGGTCATTGCCGGCGAGGACGCAGACGGTCTGGTCTGCGCGAAGCTCCTCCAGTGCATCAAGAAGATCAAGCAAATCCTCAGGGGTTGTTTGTAGCAGCTGGCGGTACCACCGGCAGACGTCCTCCCGGGAAATCCCCCGGAAGAAGCGGCCCTCCGCCACGCTGATGCGGCTCTCCGTATTCAGAAGCGGATCAAGGTTGGAGACGGAGGCAAGGATGGGGCCGGTCAGATCCGGGTTTCCTTTGCAGAAGGTCCGCAGGAAGGCGGCAGCTTCGTCAAAGACGTCCAGAGAACGTCCGGGCTGGGGATCGCGGTAGGTGTAGAAGCAGAGCTCGCCGGAGTCCCTTCCCAGAAAGCCGCAGCCATAGGCTCCGCCCAGGACCCGAATCTCATTCCACAGGTACTGGTAATTCAGCACGTTGGCCAGCACCGGCAGGCTTCCGTGATAGCGTCTGCCGTGAACCAGGCCGTTGGTACCCTTGGCGGCAAAGCCCACCGCCGCAGGGATGGAAAAGCCGTCCTGCCGCCGGCCCAAAGGGAGATAGCTTGCAGGCACGGAGACTGCGCCGTCTCCGGGGAAGGCGGTAAGCAGCTGCGTCAGAATCTCGTCGTCCAGGTGGGCAGAGCAGGAGACCGTCAGGCGAGGCTTTGTGAAAATCTGCTTGGCGATTTTCTCTATGGCGGTAAGCATCTCTTTCAACTCGCCCTCTTCGGCAGCGGCGCTCTGCTTCAGCCAGGCTGCCAGGCCCAGGCCCTGCAGAAGCTCTCTTGCTGCCCCGTGGGCCGTATGGCAGGCGCTGACGTGGGTCATGGCAAACTGATTGCCGCTGGTGGTGACTGCCATTTGCATCTCCATATGTGCCTGCTGCAGGACCGTGCGAAGCATCGTCGTGTCGCAGAAGCGGGTTTTTCGCAAAATCTCTGCCGCCAGCTCTGCCGCGCCTCGGGTCTGCTCCTTCAGACAGGCCAGGGAGGCAGTGAACAGGACCCTGCAGTGAGCTGTGTCCCTTCCGGGGAGGGCACCTGCCTGGAAATTCAGGCGGCCGATCCGCTGCTTCACCAGAATTTGAAGTTCTTCGCCGTTATGCGCCTCCGTCTGGGCCAGGCCCAGCAGCCGGGCCAGCACGGGCAGCAGCGGTAGCTCCTCCTGGCGCAGGTCGGAGGCGTCAAAGTGGAGGCGAAGATTGCAGATCGCCTCCGCTGTGGAATGGCGCAGAACCGTGGTTTTTCCCAGCTTTGTTTCCTCCGCCCCCAGGGGTTCCGGTGATTGCCGCAGATCTGATAGCTGCAGCCGCGGAATGGAGGCCCGGGCTGCATCGCTGTCCGGCGTCTGCTGCCATTGCCGCAGGACCTCCGCCTGGGTGCAGAGCGCTGCTTTTTTCGCGTCGTCCCACCCAGCCTGTTCCGTCTGCAGCCGCTCCGCCTCCGCCTGGGCATGCGCTGCGCCAAGCGTACTGGAAGGAACCAGGACAGCGGTCACGCTGGTTTCAGAAGGAAGCAGCAGCGCCTGCATCAGGTCTTCGTAGTATTCTGTTTGCAGCTTCTGGCTCAGAGAGGCCAGAACGTTGTCTGCCGTCAGCGCCTGGGCAGGGTCGCCGTCATAGAGCCAGGTGTCCAGCATGGTCAGGGCCTCATTCAGAGAACGGGGCAAACCGCCGGATTCCCGATCCCGAAGCTGGAAGGCAACACGGTTGTAGCAAGCCTCCAGGCGAGCTTGATCCAGCCCTGTCTGTCCCAGCCGATCCAGGGTCTGCCAGACGATAGTGCGGATGGCGGGCAGCTTTTCCTGATCTGTGTTCCACACATCCCAGGAGATCCAGGGCTGCCGGATGCCGTCGTGGACGGAGACATAGACGTCCTGACCAAGTCCTGCCTCCAGAATTGCCCGCTTGAGTGGCGCATCATGATCGCCGGTCAGATAATCCGCCAGAATCTGAGCTGCTGCCAGCGTTTCCCGGTCCGCAAAGCTCCCCAGCAGCTTGCCGCAGGAGAGGATCGTCCGCTGCCCGGTGGGCTCGTCGGTGCCGATCTCATAGGGGACCTCCACGGTGCAGGCAGGGACCGGGGCCTGCTCGGGAATGGCAAATTTTTCCTCCCGTCGGTCATAGTCCCGAAGGAAGCTGTCCAGCTTTTCCAGGGTGGCATCCAGGTCCACACTGCCTACCAGGGAGATCCGGGCGTTGGAGGGATGGTAGTATGTTCGGTGCATGGCCAAAAATTGCTCATAGCTCAGGTCCGGAATACAGGCCGGGTCTCCCCCGGACACAAAACGATAGCAGTTATCCGGGAACAAGAGTTGATTCATCGTGTTTTCCAGAATCGTACCGGGGTCGGCAAAGGCACCCTTCATTTCGTTGAGGACAACGCCCTGATAGACGGGCTCTGTGTCCGGGTTCTCGTACCGCCAGCCCTCCTGGCGGAAGATCTCCGACTTATGGTAGATTGCCGGATGGAACACCGCGTCCAGATAGATGTCCATCAGATTCAAATAGTCTTTGTCGTTCCGGGAGCTGAAGGGGTAGACCGTCTTATCCGGGAAGGTCATGGCGTTCAGGAAGGTCTGAACCGAGGTTTTCAACAGCTCCACAAAGGGCTCCTTCACCGGGTATTTGTCGGAACCGCACAAAACAGAGTGCTCCAAAATGTGGAAAACGCCGGTGGAATCCTCCGGGATCGTTTTGAAGGCAATACTGAAAGCCTTATTCTCCTCCGGCCGGTCCAGCCAGCAGAGCTGTGCCCCGGTCTTGTCGTGGGTCATCTCCACCAGGCGGCCCCCCAGCTCCTCGATCTCCCGGACCCGGGTTACCTCAAATCCGTGCAATTTCGTCCCTGCCTGCATATTCTGCCTCCTCCTTAACATTCCATCATCAGCCGGATGATCTCTTTGTCGGTCTGTTCCATGCCGAAGCGGGCCAGCTTGCCCACGGTAGCGATAGTGTTTTCCACGCCCTTTTTGACGATGCCGTCGCCGCCGAAGAACTGGTTGCCGTTTTCGTACATGGCCAGGCCCAGCAGGCCTGCGTCCACGGCGGCGGCAATCTTGGCGGCGCAGCTGGCCTTGGCTCCGTCGCAGACGATGCCGGAGGTAACTGCCACCGCGTTGACGATGGTGTGGGCGATCATCTCAAAGCGTCCGCCCTTGAGGTAAGCGATGCCCGCGCCCGCGCCGACACCGGCGCTGACGGCGCCGCAGTAGGCGGACAGGCGGCCGATGCCGGTTTTCAGATGGGTGGTCACCAGGTTGGACACGGCCAGGGCCCGCAGCAGCTCCTCGTGACTGGCCCCGATCTCCCGGGCGTAGACGATCACCGGCACGCTGGCGGTGATGCCCTGGTTGCCGCTGCCGGAGTTGATGACCACCGGCAGCTCGCAGCCGTTCATCCGGGCGTCGCTGGCGGCGGCGGCCCAGGCCCGCATCTGGTAGTTGATGTCGTTCTCCCGGCCCCGCAGCACCGTCTTGCCGATGTTGGCGCCGTAGCTGTTCCGCAGGCCCTCCCGGGCGATGGCCATGTTGTAGTCGATCTGGCGCTCCAGCACCTCCCGCACGTCCTCCACGTCCAGGCACTCAGCAAACTGCACGATGCCCTCCACGGTGAGACAGCCGCGGTCCGTCAGGCCGTCGTCCTGCTGCTCCGAGATCTCCCGCTCCAGCAGCACGGCGTCGTTGCGCCTGACGCAGACCACGTTGGTGTGGTAGTCCACGATGCGGACGAAAGCGGAGTCTCCGCCCCGGAGGGCGGTGATCATGATGTCAAAGATGTGGCCCGTGTCGGCGTGGCGCACCTCGATGGGGGTCTCCTTCAGAAAGACGCCCATGGCGGCGATCTGCTCCTCCGTCACCCGGGAGAGGACCTCCAGCTCCGCGTCGGCGTCGCCGGCCACGGCGCCCGCCGCCGCTGCCGCGGGGATCCCCCGCAGGCCGCCGGTGTGGGGCACTACCACGCTCTTGACGTTCTTGATGATGTTGCCGCTGACCTCCACCACCAGCCGCTCCGGCACGGCGCCGAGAGTGGCCCGGGCCTTGGCGGCGGCGTAGGCGATGGCGATGGGCTCGGTGCAGCCCATGGCGGGCCGCAGCTCCTCCTTCAGGATCTGGATATACTGCTGATAACAGGCGTCGTGTCTGTCCATGGCGGTCCCCTCCTATGTCGCTGTTTCTTTACGTCTTTGCCAGGTATTCGATGGCGCTGTGGGCCGCCACGTTGCCCTCCCCGGCGGCCTTCACGTACTGATAGGGCCGGCCGGTGCAGTCCCCGGCGGCAAAAACGCCGGGCAGATTGGTGGCCGCGCTGCGGTCCACCGCAATGTGGCCCTGCTCCGTGGCAAGGCCCGGCAGCAGCGTGGCCAGGGACACGCTCTCCCGCAGGCAGAACACGCCGTCCACCGCCGCGGTCCCGCCGCTCTTCAGCGTCAGGGAGGCCAGGCGGCCGTTCTCCGCGTTCATCTTCACGGGGCGGTCCGCCAGGATCTCCACATTCTCACCGAACGCACCGTGGTCTTTGTAGAGCGGGAAGTAATAGACCTTGGCCGCCAGACCCGCCAGGAACGCCACCTCGTGCTCAAACCGTTTGGCGGTGCAGATCACGGCCACGGTCTTGTTCCTGTACAGGAAGCCGTCGCAGGTGGCGCAGTAGCTGACGCCCTTCCCCACCAGCTCCGCCTCTCCCGGCAGCAGGCCCACGTTGGCCACGCCGGTGGCGAAAATCACCGTGCGGGCCTCGTAAAAGTCGCTGCCGGCGGTGAGGGCGTAGTGGTCGCCGAACTTCATGATGGCCGTGACCATGCGGTCTTCAATGGAAATGTTCAGCTCTTCGCACTGGCGGCGGAACGTGTCGTTCATCTCCGCACCGGTGACCATGGGCAGGCCGGGGTAGTTGGCAATGCGTTCCGCTCTGCCCACCTTGTCGCTGAACGCTTTGCTGCCGATCCAGATGAATTTTTTGTCATTGGCCTTCAAGGTCAGTGCGGCGGACACGCCGGCAGGGCCGGTTCCGATGATGGCGGAATCGTAGATCATAGAGAGCGCCTCCTTACTGCGTCATCATGCTTATAGTGTTAGGGTCTCGTATTTTTTCAGCGCGCGGCAGGGGATGCCCAGCCGCTTCTCCGCCGCTGTCACAAAGCCCGCCGTGTCGACGGTGGCGGACATGGGCGGGAACGCGTCGTCGTAGTGGTCCAGCAGAATGCCCCGGGGCGCCAGGCGCTCCACCAGGGGCATGGCGTACTCCGTCAGATCGCTGCGCCCCTGGAAGGGCAGGATCAGCCAGTCCGCTCCGGTGGGATACGCCGTGTCCGCGTCCAGGCCCAGGCTGCCCATGATCTGCAGGCGCAGTGTCCCGCAGGTGATCTCATAGAACAGGATCTCCCCGTTCTCGTCGTAGGCCTTGTTCAGCCGCAGCAGGCGGTCCGGCCTGGCTCCCAGCACCGCCCGGGCCTTGGCGGCGGCGTATGCGATGGCGATAGGCTCGGTGCAGCCCATGGCGGGCCGCAGCTCCTCCTTGAGGATCCGGACGTAAGCGCTTCTGCGCGGATCGGATGCTTTCATGCTTGTCCCCCCATATCAATTTCGCTTTGCTTTCATTGTATTCTTATTATCCCGGCGCTGCAAGGGTTTTTGTCGATTCGGTCCGATTTGCGGATCATTCTGTCCGCAGCCCGTCCCGTTTGTCACGGCTCTGTGCTTGATCCAACATGTGATGAAAGTGAAGACCTTTCAGAACCATTGCAAGCCACCGGTTGTGCCGGTGGCTTGCAATGGTTCGCTTGATTCGGTTCTTTTCTTTTTCTTTTACAGCGGTTGCCTGGACGGTTTTTTCTATCGCGTCCGTCCTTCTCGCTTCACCGCTCCAGTCGTCCGTATTTCTCCCGCAGGAGGGTCAGCATCTCCATATACTTTTCCCGGCTGACGGCGATCTCTCCGTCCAGGCCCACGAAACGGACCGCATAGTGCTTGCTGTCGTTGTCCGACTGGATCATGGCAACCTTGGCCAGGTTCACCAGAAAGGACTGGTGGCAACGGAAGAAGCCCCGCTTTTTCAGCATCCGCTCCAATTCCGCCATGCTGTAGCCCACCAGCTCCACCTGCCGCCCGTCCTCCATGTGGATGCGGCAGCTGCGGCCGATCCGTTCCAGAAAGAGAATTTGACGGACCTGGAGCATATCGTAGCCGGAGCGGGTCTTGATCATCAGGCTGCTGTGGGCGGTCTCATCCCGCAGACGCTGGAGCTGATAGATGTAGCAGAGCCGGTTCACGATGCGGTGCAGGTCTACGGGTTCGGCAGGCAGGGTAAAGAAACCGGAACAGCCGTTCCGCACCGCGGAATAGGCGTCCTCCGGGGAGCCGCTGTAGGCGATCACCTGAATATCCGGATACTTGCTCTCCAGCATCAGCGGCAGACAGGTTCCCTGGCTGGTGCGGCTTGGGTCCGCGGGCTGACAGTTGATGAATACCACGTCCACCTCATGGGTCAGAATGTGGTCCAACGCTTCCTCGGTGGTCTCCAGCTCCGCCTCCAGGCGGAAGCAGTTGTGCATATTCAGAAGTTCCAGCAGATTAAAACGGATGATGGGGTCGCTGTCCACCATCAGCAGACGCAATTTTTCCATGGGGTCTTCCTCCTTGCCGCTCAGTGTCCGAAGGCCTTGAAGGCCTCCTCCAGGGCCTTGACGTCCCCCTCATAGTAGGTGGAGAACAGGCCGAAGGGTCCGTTTTTCGTGGTGGGCATAAACGAGAGGCCCTTGCCGTAGAGGTCGATCTGCCCGGTCTCCAGCATGTCCATATAGGCCCGGTACTCAGGGGAATCCTCGTTGGGATCCTTCAGGTTCCACCAATAGATCTCTACGTGTTGGCTGACGAAGGCCTTGTCCGCTACGCCCTCGCTGATGGGCAGCGCGTCCTCCGGGTCCCAGAAGCCCTTTTCCTCCAGGTAGGCCATGAGATCCTCTATGGTCAGATCCCAGACCGGGGCGTCCGGGTCCTCGTCCGGGGCGACGATGGCGGCTGGAGCCGTGAAGTCCGGTCCCACCAGCAGATAGGTCACCGTGCCCGCCAGGGCCAGCACCAGAAAGATCAGAAATCCGACGGTCAGCTTTTTCATTGGAGCGCCTCCTTCCCAGTCAGGCCCTGCTTTTCCAGATAAGCCCGATAGGTAGGGCTGCGCCGGAGCAGCTCCTCGTGGGTTCCGGCTGCCTCCAGGCTGCCCCGATTCAGAACGATGATGTGGTCCGCCTGGACCACGGAGCGCATGTCATGGGCAATCAGGATGATGGTGCGGCCCTGCAGGGCCTCCCGCACAGCCCGGAAGATGGCGGCGTCGCTCTTGTGGTCCAGACTGGCGCCGGCCTCGTCCATCAGCAGATAGCGTGGCTGGGTCAGCAGAGTTCGGGCGATGGCAACGCGCTGACGCTGGCCGCCGGAGAGCAGCTTGCCGGACTCTCCCACCTGGGTGTCGAAGCCCTCCGGAAGCTCCCGGATGAAGCCCAAAGCGTCTGCCAGCTCCGCGGCGGCGGCGATCTCTTCTTCGGCGGCCTCCGGGGCTCCGTAACAGATATTATCACGAATTGTGCCGGAAAACAACGGGTTGTTCTGCAAAATATACCCGAATTGCCGCCGCAGCAGGTGGGGCTTCAGGCTTTGCAGCTCCATGCCGCCCAGGCGGATGGAACCGCTGTCGGGGGTATAGATGCCCTGCAGAAGCTTCATCAGGGTGGATTTGCCGCAGCCGTTGTTGCCGATGACGGCGGTAACCTTGCCCTCGGGAATGGTGAGGCTGAGATTCTTCAGCACCGGCGCGCCCGGCTCATAGCTGAAACTGACGTTGTCCAAAACCAGATCCCCGCTGCCCGAATCCTCGGGCAGGGGAAGGCCTGTGTCCAGCTCCTCCAGGGGCTGCTCCAGCAGCTCTCCCACATATTGCAGGGCGCCCTGGGTGTTCCGGAGAATCTGATAGTGGGTCAGGATCTCGGCGGTGTACTGGTGGACCTTGTCCATATAGGTGCTGAATTCGTTGATGCCGCTGTCGGCCATCTGCTGCTGCCGGATCATGCGGGAGCCGAAAATCGCAATGAGCACGGTGCTGAAGCTTCTGTAGAGGGAGAAGGCGGTGGTTTGCACCACGCTCATAAAGGCCTCGAAGACGTCCGCCTTGAAGCGTTTGTTGATCTGGGCCAGGCCCTCCCGCTCCTCCCGGTCCTCCAGGGCCTGGGTTTTCACGTTCTTGGCGGCGGAAATATGTTCGGAGAAGAATTCCGTCATCTGCCGCAAGCTGTCATACTGCCGCCTGGCCACCGCGTGCTGGGTCCTGCCCACAACGGTAAACACCAGAATGCCCAGGGGGATCAGCACCAGCATCCAGCTGGCCAGAGGCGCGCTGTACTGAAACAGCACAATCACTGCCCGGACCAAGGCATAGAGAGAGGAGACCAGGCGGAAGACCATGGCCAGCACCTCGCTGGCGGTCTGCACGTCGTTGACCACACCGGAGATCAGGGCGGAGGGCTGCCGCCTGTCCACCTCGGCCTGCGGCAGGCGAAGGATCTTGTCCCAGAGCATTTTTCGGGCCTGATATGTGATCCGCAGGGAGGCGGTTTCACTGAAAATATTCTGGATCGCCGCAATGACGCTGTTGCCCACGGTCAGCAGAACGTAGCCCAGGATCACGGAGTTGTAGAGCTCGCCCTTGTTGAAGGACACCAGGGCTTTGGCCGCCAAAAGGGCCAGCTCCGCGTAAGCCAGTCCCGCTGCAAGAGAGATGGCGTACATCCACCAGGGGATGGGAAAGCGGGTGTAGAACTTCACCAGCTCCTTCAGAGAGAAGCCGTAGCGTTTTTTCTTCATATCAGCCCGCCTCCTTCCCGGTCTGCTCCATCATTTCCAAGCAGTAGGGATTGCTTGCCAGCATGGTATCCCGGTCGCCGGCGGCCTCTGCCTTTCCGTCCCGCAGGACGATGATGTAGTCTGCGTTGCGGACCGTCTGGGCGTCGTGGGCCACGAAGACCACGGTTTTCCCCGCCATCCGCTGCCGGATGCTGGTCCAGACCAGATCCTTGCCCTCGATGTCCATGGCGGCGGTGGCCTCGTCCAGCAGCAGATAGTCCGGCTGCCGGAGCAGAGCCCTGGCTACGGTGAAGCGCTGGCGCTGGCCGCCGGAGAGGCTGGCGCCGCCCTCGCCCACCGCCAGATCGTAGCCCTCGGGCTGCATGCGGACGAAGTCCAGGATCCCGGCGCCTTCACAGGCCCGGTCCAGATCTTCGTCGGTGACGCTCCGCTCGATCCCCTGGGTCAGATTCTCCCGCAGGGTCCCGGCGTACATCACGCACTCCTGGGTCACGTAGCCCAGGGCTCGCCGATAGCTGGCCAGGGTGAAGCGGGCCGTGTCATCGGCTCCCACCGTGATCCGGCCCTCCCGGAGGGGATAAAGCCGGTCAATCAGATTCAGAACGGTGGATTTTCCGGAACCGGAGGGACCCACCAGGGCGGTGATCTTTCCGGCGGGGATCTCCAGATCCAGATGCTCAAACAGCGGCGCCTCCCCATAGGAGAAGCAGACGTCCTCCAGACGGATGCCGCCGGAAAGGGTCGTAACCGGTACCCCTTCCCTGGTGTTCTCGTCGGGGGTGTCCACCACCTGGGCTACCCGGTCTGTAGCGCCCTGGGCGGATTTGAAGCTGGTCCAATCGTTGAGATAGCCGGTGATGGTGTTGGCCAGCTGGGTGGCAAAGCCGTAATAGGCGATCCACTCCGCCAGCGAAATGCGGCCGGCGGAATAGAAGCCCCGGCCCACCAGTATGATGACCACCACCTGCAGAGCCCCGGCAATGGCATGAACAGGGCCTGACAGCTGGTTCAGCAGCACGCTGGATTTTCCTGCGGCAAAGCTCTGTTCCATCAGGACCTCGCCCTGCTTGCATTCCTTTTCCTCGGTACCCATGGTTTTGATCAGCAGCGTCTGATTGGCCCGCTCGGCGATGCCGGCGGTGAGTTCAGCGGTGGCCCGGTTGACCCGGTCGCTGACGCCGAAATGCAGCCGGCCCAGGATGAAGCTGATCAGCACGTTCAGCGGGATCACCGCAAAGAGAGACCACATGAGGGCGCTGTCATAGCTGCTGACCTTCCGCAGCAGAACGAAGGTGGAATAGCCCATGGTAATCAGGGGCACGAAGACCTGCATGGTCAGCTGGCTGATGACGGTGGTATCTGTGGTGACACGGGAGATCAGCTGCTTGGGCTCGTTGGATTCATAGAAGAACAGGGGCAGCCGCACCGCCTTGCGCCAGACCATCCGGCGCAGATTCCGGTTGATGAAGGCCCTGCAAATTCCGTTCACCAGGCCGGAGGCGGAACCGATCAGCAGGCTCAGCAGAGTCACCAGCAGGAAGGGGATCACCACGCTGACCGCATCCACGTCCCCGGCGAAGAGCCGGGCGCTGTACTCTGTGGCGCTGACGCCCACGTGGGTCAGGGCAAAGCTGACGCCGATGTACAGCAGGATCCAGAGGATCGGCAGCGGGGCCTTCCAGAGCATGGCGAAGAACCTGCGGAAGCTGCCGTATTTCTTTCGGAACAGTGGATTCTGATCCATAACAGTCTCTCCTTTGGAAAGACCCCTGCTTTAACTTGACGGATAAAGCAGGGGTGTATTATCATTTACTTGTTGGGAAGGGCATTGAAGTCCGCCAGAACCGCGTCCTTCTGGGCGTATCCCTCTGCGAAGGCCACTGCGTAGAGGCCGTTGATGGCTTCCGCCTGCAGCACACAGGCGCCGCCCATGTAGACCAGCATATTGCCGTTGGCAGGGGCGTTGACGAAGACGTTATTGTAGGCCTCGCTGTCCTTCTCCCAGTGGAAGAGCCACAGACCGCCGAAGTCCTCGGCCTTGTCGGCCATGGCTGCGTAGGGAATCTCGCCGCCGGTGTTGTCGGTGACGTAGCCCTCGGTGGTGTTGATATCCACGGGGGCGGCGTCCTTGGCAATGTAGCCCTTGGCGGTCAGGTAGGCCACCATCTCTTCGTAGGTGCAGGTATTGGTGTTGACAGGATCAGGGGCCTTCTCGCCGCAAGCGGTGAAGCAGACAGCCACCATCAGAAGGGCAAGGCTCAGGCAAAGATTTTTTCTCAGGGTTCGCATGATCGTTTCCTCCTTTAATTGTTATGGTTGTATGATTCAGGAATACAGGTATTCCGAGATCACTTGCTTGATCTCATTCGGCTGCATGACACCGATGTGCTCGTAAACCAGCGCGCCGTCCTTGTAGAACTGGACGGTCGGCACCGCCATAACGTCGTTTTCTTCGGCCAGCTCGGGGTTGTCATCTACGTTGACCTTTACGATATCCATCATGGGAAGCTCCGCGGCCGTATCCTCCAGGATTCGGGAGAAGGCCTTGCAGGGACCGCAGGTTGTTCCCCAGAAATCCACCAGGACAAAGCCCTCAGAGATGAGCTCCTTGAAATTGGATTGGTTCGCATTCTGAATTGCCATTTTATCCATCCTCCCGCAAAAGCTGTTCCATAACAGTTTTTTTTAAACGATTCACCGCATGGGAGACGTATTCCGAAAAAACAAAGGCCTCCCAGGTGTTCGCTTCCCTGGCGTTCTCCTCGGAAGCGTGCCACGTTTTACAGTAGTTCTTTATGTTCTCTTCGTACTGTGTCTTCTCCGGTACATACCCGTCGATTCCGGCCCAGTTCCGCCCCAGCAGATAGAGGCAAAGATTTTGCCAGGCCTCTGACTGTTCCAAGGCCAAAAGCTCATAGTAGCTTTGCACAGGGATCCGGCCCCGAAAGTCCTCGGGCTTGGCCCGCTCCATGTCGATGCCCTCTTGCCGGAACAAGATCCGGGATCGTTCGATGCGCATACGGACAACGCTTTCCCAGTCCTCCCTGCAGAGGACAAATTCTGAGCCTCCGATCACTTCCCGGATCAGCCTGCTCAACGGCTCCGGCAGCAGTTCTGCCGCCTTATCCCGCCGCAGCTTTCCGAACAGATAGGCTCGATAGGCCTCCACCGTATCGATGCCGTCGAGACCGAGCCTGTGGATCATCTCATCATCCGGCTCCGGGGTCTTCTGCCGGGAAAGCTCCAAAAGGGTGATGAGAACCTCGCCCTCCGGGAGCGCGACGGCTCTGCAGTTCCCCGGCGTCATGCCGATCACGGCCTGCTCCAGCTCAGAATGAAACATCCCGCTGCCGATCAGCAGCTTGAGCCGGTTCTTTTGGAAACGGGGAAGTTCGGATTCCGTCCGGCAGACCGCCAGATCTCCGGCTTGCGCTTCCTCTGCCGGTTCCCACCGGACGTAGGGCAGAACGACACGCCGCAGTTCTGCTTCCACCTGTTCCGGATCCGGGAATACGGGCGCGATCCAGGCAGAGAGATTCACTTTGTCAGGCTCCAGAATTGACAAAACATAAGAGCGCATCCTGCCACCTCCTTGTTTATTCTGACGAAATCAGCATGTGATGCAACTGTAATTGCAATGTAGCATAGGATTAATTCCATTACAATCTTTCACGTGCATTATGTCCCTCATTCTGCAAAAGCTGTCCTTATTTGCTTCCGCAGGCAGAACTCCGGCGAATTCGGGACCGGAATCGGCCAACAACTTGACGGTGTCATAAGATTCTTTCATAATATGCCGCTTTTTTCTTGAATGATAATTACAAATCATGTCCATACGCTTGACATTGACAATTACCGCCGGTGAAGGTGCGTATAACACCCTCATCGGCGGTCTGTTAGGTCCAATATAAATGATGAAATGGCAAAATCAAATCATTTGAAAATGCAAGAGAGCTTCCCGGATGGCGGTCTCCTTCTCCAGCGGGCATTGAGGAACGACCGGCTTTACCTTTTTGGATACATTATGATTCGTACCCACCTGCAGGCCGTATTTACGTTTTGTTTGCGCAATCTGCAGGCTCGTCACCTTGAGACCGAAGCGCTCCAGGACGTAATTCTTGATCTGCGGATAAGTCGCGTCCTCACGTAAAGATGCGAAGTCCACGTCCGACCCGTCCAGCTCTACCCGCAGCGGCGTACTCGATCTCTCTCCCTTGGAAAGATGAACAACCGTCTCCTTTGTGGGACTGCTGCGCTCCGATCTGTTTGATGGACTCTGCGTCGGCCACGCGCCGAAGCGCTGCCGGATCTGCGGCAAATGGTTTCTGACCGTCAACGCCCGGCACACCAAATACTGCGGCGGCCTTGCGCCCGGAGACAAGCGCGGCCGCACCTGTCGGCAGATTGGGAACCTGAAAGGTCGTGAGAATCGGGAACTGGCGGCGGATCATCCGCTGAAGCAGATTTACGAGCGCCGGATGAACTCCATCCGCCAGGCAGTCCGCCGGGGCAGTCTGGACGCGGAAGTTGCAGAGACGATGAAACGCTTGGCAAAGGACCACATGTACAAGGCCGTGTCCAACCAGGAATACGCCAGGACCAGCTATGCCGCCGAGATGGAACAGGAAGCGCTGATGGATGAGGCAAGACAGAAGGAGAACGGATTGCCGCGCGCTTTGCGCTCGCAATGACATAAACGCAAAATGTAACGCAGAAGAGGGAGGTGCGCACCGTGTTGGAGGGTTATTCCTGGGCGCTCACCGGATATGTACAAAGGTATCCGCTGCCTGCGGAGGCGTTTGGGCAGAAGGACGTGGAGCGTATCTTCTGCCTGGAGCCGGAACCGCCGGCTGTGGAAAATCTGAACGATTACATTCTCACAGCCCTGCGGGAGAAGAATCTGGATTACCTGTCGTTCTTCCTTCACCGTTATGAGAGAATTCTGAATCGGCGCATCCGTTCCTTTTTGATCCGAGACGGCTCCGATCAATATGACCCCGAGCGTTTTCTGGATATCAAACTGGCCTGCAGAATAAAGATTCTGGAAAAGCTGGCGGACTATGATCCGGACGCGGGGACCAGCTTCACGACCTTCCTCTACCCCCACATCTCAGACGCGCTGCTGGAATTCCGCAAGGGAGAGGAGGCTTGGTCGCTGTCCTCGCTGACGGTTTACAAATTGGTGCGCCGGATGGCGCAGCTGTATTACAACAATCCCGATCCGATTTCTGCCTTTTGCAAACAGTTTCGCTGCAAGCCTGAGACTGCAAAAGCGTTTTTGAATCTGGCTCGGGGCATCCGAAACCGGACGACTCTGGAGTTGACCGCGCGGGATGATGAGGAAGGTACCGGCGAGGACGTGACGCGGGACGATTCCTGGGATTACCCGGAGATTCTCTCCACCGATTTCCTCTATAAGCTTGTGCGTGCGGCGTTTGAAAAGCTGAACTACCGGGAGCAGCAGCTTTTGGAAAAACGGCAATGTATCTGTATGGACTGCGGCTGCGTCGCGCCGATGAAGACACAGCCCGGCTTTGACCGTCTGGCGGAGATGTTTGAATACAGCTCCACCAGCGGCGCGGAGCGAGCCTTTCAAAAAGCAGTGGATCATCTGACGGAGGTTTTGGTGAAAGATGGCGCGCTGCACGCGGTACGACTTCAGCTGAAATCCAAAACGCCGCGAAAGGCAAAACCGAAAAAGTGCTCTGACCAAAAGCTCCCGGACAAACAAAAATACGCCGCCGCAATCTACCAATACCAGGCAGACTGCGACGGCGAATGGGGCGAGTTTTTCTTCAATTGTGAAACCGGGGAGGCGGAAATCCTCAGCCTTGCGGAATGGGACACGACGAAAACGCATCGCTTTGCAAATCGGGCGATCCGCTTTTTGCGCGATCCGGAGAATCCTAATTTGCCGAAAACGGCAATGGTGGCGTTTGAGTAAAAACGCATTTTTGCATTTTCTGGGACGGGACATTCTGGGAAAACGAATAAATGGGAAACCGAGGCACAAACGATTTTGAGAAAAGTGGGGAATCTTTTTCTGACGAAGGATGGGAGTTTTTCCGATGGGGAACGGGAGTTTTTTAACGTAGGACGAGAGTTTTTATATACCTCCTGCGGCCCGGCTGCGCACGCTTTTCTTCCGCTTCGCTCCACCCAAGCCCGCACATCCTTTGTCGGCCAGGTGGGCTTTGCTTCTCACAAGCCCCTGCGTTTTCGGCCATCCAGCCTGCAAACCCCGCCTGCCCTGGCGTCGCCAAACGGTCCTTGCGCTGCCCCTCCGCAAGCCCCTTCCGTCGCCTCCCGCCGCAGAAGGTATAACACACTAGACCTTGCGAGCAAGATCGTGTGCCAAAGGCAGGCCTCCCCGGCCCTCCTTTGGAAACCTCCCGGGTACCGGCAACAGCATTTCCTCGCGTGAGATCGAAATGCTTTTTGCCGCTATTCATTTTCCCCGTGTGCCACAAAAATGCAAAAGCGGTTTTTGTGGCAATGTGGGAAAATGAAAAAAGCGGATCAGAACTGCACATGAAAAATGTGCCATCCCGATCCGCTTTTAAGAGACGGATTGCGGAAAATGAAAATGATTGTTGCGCCGTCTCCGACAACACGGATGATACCGAGCAATTCATCTTGTTCATACGCACCAAGTACAAGCAAGGAATTATTAAAGCCGGCTCGGAGCGCCGTCATATTGTCGGTATAAGCTCGAACTTTTCACATCTAAAAGTTCGCGTTTTCATGAAGCTTTGGTCCTAATTCACCAACTTTCTCACCTGGAAGTTGCGCCTTAGTACATGCCGCCCTGATGCATCGACATTTCTTAAGACGGTTTTGAAATTCAAATCAATCAGGCTCTATGTCAAGTGTGTCAAAAGTTGAAATAGAGCAAAAGATCCCCCAGGGACGAGCGAAATAGCTCATTCCCTGGGGGATCTCATTTCATACGGAACGCTTTTAGCGGTAAACTGGTGCAGCAAAGGACGGTCTTAAGCAAAAAAGCGCCGTTTTTCGAGGTTATTTCGCCTTGATCCGTACATGTCGCATTTCCGGGCGAGCACTTTTCTGCTTTCCCTCGGACTGTTTCGGTCGACCTCTTCCGGTTGGGGACGTGCGTCGCAACTCACGGGTTGGGCCAGGAAGAAGACCACGGTTTTCTCACTTTCGGGCTTTGGAGAATATTTTGCGATTTCCCGGAAGGAAGTGTCCAGAGAGACCACCAGATGGGTTTCCTCCCATATTTCCCGTCGGGCGGTTTCTGCCTCGGTCTCCCCGGCCTCTACATGGCCCTTGGGCAGCACCGTTTTCCCGGAGGGGGTCCGCTCCACCAGATACAGACGGCGGCCGTTCTCAAGCCTATAGACCACGGCGCCGCAGGATTTTTCATAGATCATGGTTCAAAAACCTCCCCGTTTTTCAGCAGTCGGAAGTTGCGGGACCGGAGCAGACGCATCATCTCCATGGAGTCGCTGGGAAGGCGCTCTGTGCCAATGCCCGCCCGGGCAATATCCTCGTTCCGGTGGCAATCGGA
>CACYLY010000048.1 GCA_902775355.1 Oscillospiraceae bacterium | reverse complement strand
GGGCTTGCCGGCTGCGTCAAGGATGTACCATTTACGGTCAACCTTCTCCTTGGTGAGCATGGTCGTAGACATGTTTTGTGCCTCCAATATAGAATCAAATAGTTTGACATTTTTGACGCGGCTTGGTATGCTTATCCCAAACGCGCTCTCCTTTTATAGCACAAGCTTTTTCCCCTGTCAACGACTTTTTTGAAGAAAATCAATTTTGATTTTCAATGCTCGCAAATCCTCCTGAATCCTCTCAAATCCTCCCGAATCCTGAATTCGGTTTTTCAAACTTTTTTGTTGTTCGGAGGCCCCATGGACAAACAGAAGCTGCTCAACGAGTTCACCGGCACGGTGCGCCGGGCGGTGGACGATTACGATATGATCCGGGCCGGGGACAAGGTGGCCGTGGGCGTCTCCGGCGGGAAGGACAGCATGCTGCTGCTCCTGGCCCTGAACCACCTGAAAAGCTATTATCCCAAGCCCTTTGAGCTGGAGGCCATCACCATCGAGCTTGGCTTCGAGGGCATGGATTTCACCCCGGTGAAGGAGATGTGCGCGGAGCTTTCCATCCCCTACACCTGCCTGAAAACGGACATCAAAGAGGTGGTCTTTGACGTGCGGCGGGAGCCCAACCCCTGCTCCCTCTGCGCCAAGATGCGCCGGGGCGCGCTGAACAACACCATCACAGAGCACGGCGTCACCAAGCTGGCCCTGGGCCACCACTTTGACGACGCGGTGGAGACCTTCATGATGAGCCTGCTCTTCGAGGGGCGGCTGAGCTGCTTCCGGCCCGTGACCTATCTGGACCGCAGCGGCGTCACCCAGATCCGGCCCCTGATCTACGCCGGGGAGCAGAAGATCGCCAAGGTGGCCGCGGCCCTGGAGCTGCCCATCGTGGAAAATCCCTGCCCCCAGGACAAGGGCAGCAAGCGCTATGAGATCAAGAAGCTGCTCTCGGGCATGTGCGCCCAGTACCCGGACATGAAGAGCAAGATCTTCGGCGCCATGCAGCGCCTCCCCCTGGAGGGCTGGCAGCCGGCGGAGAATTGGAGGCTTTCCAAATGAGCGAGCTGATCCTGAAGCCCATGGAGACCGAGGAGGAGATCCGGGGCAAGGCCTATGTCCACTGGAAGAGCTGGCAGGAGAGCTACGCCGGCCTGGTGGACCCGGGCTATCTGCAGCGCCTGACTCTTGAAAACTGCGTGGAGCGGGCCTTCCGCTGGCGGGCCGACACCTGGGTAGCCAAGCTGGACGGGCAGGTGGTGGGCTTCGCCTGCTGCGGCCCGGACCGGGAGCGGCCCGGCGACGGGGAGGTCTACGCCCTCTATGTGCTGGAGGCCTGCCAGAAGCAGAAGATCGGCTGGCGGCTGATGCGGCTGTGTCTGGACGAGCTCAAAGGCTGCGAACGCGTCTTCGTCTGGGTGCTGGCGGGCAACGACAAGGCCATCCGCTTTTATGAGCAGGTGGGCTTTCGGCGGGACGGGGAGGAGAAGACTCTGAGCCTGGGCACGCCCGTGCAGGGCATCCGCATGGTCCTGGAGCGGGGCCCCCAGCGCTGAAGCCCTCGGCGCCCCGGATCGTCCTGCGGAAAGCGCAGGCGCGCTGAAAGCCCCCCTTCACCCTTTGCCTTTTCAAGCATTCCCGGAGAAAGGAGGAGCCCATGCGCATCTTCGGCAGGCGGATCCATCTGCCGCCCGTTGTATCCTTTGGTCTGAGCAAGGGCGCGGTCTATCTGGGCGCGGGCGTGGTGCCCATCCTCCTGTTTGACGCCTCGCCCCGGCTGGGCTTCTGGTGGTTCATCCTGTTTTTGGCCTACGTGGCCCTGTTGATCTGGCTGCGGGCCAAGCTGCTCTGGCGGCGGGAACGGGTGGTGCTCCTGCGGGACCTGGGGCCGGCGCAGTTTTACGCCGTTTTCCCCCGGGAGAAAAAGCTGGACGAGCGCCGGGCCCGCCGGGCCTCGCAAAAGCGGGCCTCCGTCCTCTGGGAATATCATACGTTTTCCCGATAGATCCCAATGCTGTCTTCTCTCCGGCCGATCCAGCCCGGAAAACGAGTAAAAACAAGAAAAAATGAACGGAATCCCCCGGAAGTTTCCGGGGGATTCCCCAGCTTGTCAAAAAAGTCCCCCAAGGGACTTTTTTGACTGCGCTTCCCCGCCGAGCATTTTGGCCGTACACAAAATGCGTTTTCGAAAAGCCTTGTTTTACAAGGCTTTTCGAGCGGCGGGCTATCCAATTCGAGGCGGGCCTTGCCCCCTCGAGCTCCCCCGCTGCTCTGTCGTCTGACGCTGTAGCGAGGTTTTTTGACAGTCTCCGGAATCCCCCGGAAGTTTCCGGGGGATTCCCTCAGCTTGTCAAAAAAGTCCTTGCCAGCCGCGCCATTGGCGGGCCGTCGCGAAGCAGGCCCGGGAATGGCAATGCGGCAAGGCGAGCAAGGGGCCTTGCCCCCTCGAGCTCCCCCGCTGCTCTTTCATCTGACGCTGCAGCGAGGTTTTTTGACAGTCTCACCGGGAGACGCGATTTGCGTCTCCCGGTCATAATTTATTCTGCGTCTGTCATGCCGCGGGGGCGCTTATCTGCCGCCCGTACGGACGATTTCCTTGCTCCAGTACCGGGAAAGCTCCCGGATCCGGGCCTCTGAGCTGCGTATGGCGAGATACGCCCTGCGCTGCCTGCGGCATGCGGAAAGATTCAAGCGGAGGCCGGACTGTTCCGGATGCGAAGGGGCGTCGGTCAGCCGGATCAGAAGGTAGTCTCTTGCCGAGGGGCTTCTGACGATGTCGACCGGAGCGAGACAGATCGATTTCACATCGGCCCAGGCGATCTCCCTGGTTCGAAACGGATACGCAAGGGTGATTCCTTTCTCGGTCAGACAGTAGCGGCCGTTTCTCCACACAAAATCGGAAATACCGACGCCCAAGCCGATCAAAGCGGTCGCCGCGCAGAGGAGCAGGAGCGCTTTCAGCGGAGAAAAGGGCTCCTCGTCCAGAATCACACACAGGGCGACAGCCGCCAAAACACAGGATACGGCTGCGAGAAAGCAGGCTCCGACCCGGTTGGCCCAGCGCCAAAGGCGGTCTTTTCGCCGGTCGTCCGTCCCGTGTACAAGTTTCAGGTTTTCTTTGATACCCATCGGACCTCTCCCGCGGCGCCGCGTCAAGGGCTCCCCGCGTCTTCGGGAGCGGGGAGGCGCATCAAAACGATCTTTTTGTAACGTCCGCCGAAGCAGCAGTCGTTCTTCACGCGGATGACGAGCTCCTGCTCGGTGCAGACGCAGCTTCCTTCCAGAAGACAGTCGTCATCCCGGATGTTTTCCCTCTCCTTGACGATCCGGACCGTCCCCCGCTCAAAACTGCAGGCGACAGCCACTTCCTCCGAGTCAAGGAGCAGCGTTCCCTTTATCTCTCCGTCGGGCAGCACCTTCAGATCGAGACGGGGCTCCCGGCTTTGCCATTCGCTGCCCTTGAAATCGTGGGGAGACAGGTCCTCCCTTCGATCTCCGAGAGAAAGGCAGGCTCTCAGGGAAAACAGAATAAGCGCCCAGAGAAACACAGCCAGGGCCAGTGTGAGAATGCGATTCTTCTTCATTGCCGTTCTCCTTCCCGGGCAGAGAGAAAGCGGAGCGGGTCCGGGCTGTCCGCAGGCGGATTACAGGGAGCTTCCTGCCCGGCCGGTTTCATCCATTATAGACGAAGTCGGGAAACAGGTCAAGCGCCGCGGCGGAAGGGGTCTCACTCCCTCAGCCCCGGTGTGCGCACCGGGGCAGCTACGGGAGGGAGCCGATGCGCGTCCCCCGCAATTTGCAGAAAAACCTGAAAGCTTGTCATGGCTTCGCGAGCGTCAGTGAGTCGAAGGAGCAAAAAAGCTCGTGTTTTCAATTAGGTAAACGCTGATCAACTCGCCCTCGGCATCTTGCGGTCGTCGGCACAAGCTTCGGATCATCTCGCTTCTGGCAAGCGTGCCGAAAGCTCGCTCCCTCCTTTCTTGCAATACACAAAGTATTCCTGCGAAAAACTGCCTTCATCAGAACCCAAATTCTCTCGCAATCTGCTCTCGCCGATTGAATCATCGTTTACTTAGATCTTTCAACTCCGGCTTCGCCTCCGCTCAAGATGACAGATACCCAACACGAAAAAGCACCCCCGGCGGGGGTGCTTTTTATCGTATGTTCTTGTCTTCCGCTCAGCTTACGATGCGGCGGGCCTCATAGCCGCGGACCGAATAATAGCCCGAGAGCTCCGAGATGATGACGCCGCTGCGGGAGTTGGCCGCGTGGATGAACAGGTTGTTGCCCAGGTAGATGCCGGTGTGGCCGATGTAGTCGCCGCTGGAGTAGAAGCAGAGCACATCGCCGGGCTGGATCTGGCTGGGATCCACATGGACGCCGTTCTTGGCCTGGTCGGCCGCGACGCGGTTCATGCTGTAGCCGAACTGGCCGTATACGTAGTACACGAAGCCCGAGCAGTCAAAGCCGGTGGCGGGGCTCACGCCGCCCCACACGTAGGGGTAGCCCGCGAACTGCCGCGCGTAATTGGCGATCTCCTGCCCCTTCTCGGAGCCGCTGCCGCCGGGGGCGGGAGGCGTCGGGTCGCTGGGATTCGTGGGATTGGTCGGCGTGGTATTGCCGTAGGTCCCCTTGGCCACGTACTGGCTGTAAACATAGCCGCTCCTGCCGCTGAAGATCACGGCGGTCCAGTCGCCCACATAGCCGGTGATGGTGACGGTGTTGCCGTAGAACAGCTCGCCGTAGATCTCCCCGTTCATGGAGGGCGCGCCGCGGAAGCGGACGTTGTTGCCCGTGATGTAGCCCGGCTCGTTGGTGGTGGGCGCGGGGGTGGGCGTGGGCGTCGGCGCGGGCGTCGGCGTCGGCGTGGGGGCGGCCGTGGGCGTCGGCGTCGGGGTGGCGGGATCGGTAGAGCCGCTGTCCGCCGCCTTCACGTACTGACTGAACATGTAGCCGCTGACGCCGTCGATGATGCAGGCGGTCCAGTCGCCCACAACGCCGGTGATGGTCAGCTCCTTGCCCCGGTCATAAGTGTCGATGATGCTGTAGTTGGTGCCCGGGCCGGAACGGAAACGCACATCGTCGCCGTGGACATAGCCCTGCCTGCCCTCCGCGGGAGGCGTGACGGGCGTTGTGGTCGGAACGGGGGTAGCCTCCGGGGTCGGGGTGGGCGTGGGAGTGGGCGTGGGCGTCGGCGTCGGGGTAGGCGTCGGCGCGGGGGCGAGCGTGCCCTCCTTCACATACTGGCTGAACATGTAGCCGCTGACGCCGTCGATGACGCAGGCGGTCCATTCGCCGGAGATGCCGGTGATGGTCAGCTCCTTGCCCTTGTTATAGGTGCCCAGGATCCCGTAGCCGGTGCCCGGGCCGGAGCGGAAGCGCACATAGTCGCCGTTGACGTAGCCGGTCTTGCCCTCCACGGGGGTGGTGGTGGGCTCCGGGGTCGGGGTGGGCGTGGGTTCCGGGGTCGGGACCGGCGTGGGCTCGGGCGTGGGCTCCGGGGTCACGACGATCACAACATCCGGCGTGGGGGTCGGGGTGGGCGTCGGGGTCGGGGTCTGGGTCGGCGTCTGGGTCGGCGTCGGGTTCGAGGGCGCGTTGTACTGGCCCTCGGTCACGTACTGGCCGAAGACGTAGCCGGCCTTGTTGTCAATGACGCAGGCCACCCAGTCGCCGGAGCGGCCGGTGATGGTCAGCTCCTTGCCCTTGTTGTACTCGCCCAGGATGGCGGAGCCGGTAGAGGGGCCGGAGCGGAAACGCACGTACATGGCGTTGATGTAGCCGGGCGTGCCCTGGGGCTCCTCCACCACCACGACGGTCCCGGGGCCGGGATCCGGTGTGGGCGTAGGGGCCGGGGTCGGCGCCGCGGTGGGCGCCGGCGTCGGCGCGGGGGTGGGGGCGGGCGTCGGGTTCGCGGGGGTCTGGCCGCCGCCGTTGATCCGCAGGTAGCGGGAGGACATGTAGCCGACGGTGCCGTCGTGATCCACCCGGTACCAGTCCGGATTGGACATGTCCAGAATGACAACGGTCTCGCCCTGGGGCAGGCAGTCCAGGATCTCAAAGTTGGTTCCCGGACCGGCGCGCAGGTTGACGTTGTTGCCCGTGAGGACAGCGCTCTCCGCAAAGGCCGTGGGGAAGGTCAGAAAGGAGCAGACCAGCAGCACGGCGATGAGAGTGCGCAAGATCTTCTTGCTCATAAAACAGTTCCTTCTTTCTTTGTCCGAAAAGAGCGGGGCAGGCCCCTTCTCTCTCCGAGGAGGCTGTTCGGAAGCTCCGGAAACGCTGGGTCAGGCGTTTCCTGAAAAAGTGAACGTCACTTTCTCAGCGGGAGGCCAGTGCGCGTTCAAGCCACACCGCGGCAACATCGATGGCGTCGTAAAGGCTGTCCTTCTCGCTCTTCTTCACGATCTTGTCCCGGGTCCGAATGCTCGGGTCGGTGAGCTGAAGAGAGACGGAAACCTTGGTGGCCACGTCAAGATCCTTGACCTTTTTGGTGTCCAGGATCTGCAGCTGGATGATGTACTTATCCGCAAAGCTGCCGTAATAGATGATGTTGTCCTTCCTTTGGAGAGGGTGTCCCTTATACTCCAGTACTTTTGCCAAGAATAGCACCTCCAATTATGTAATCAAAATGTAACACAATGAACTTCTTTTGTCAACACTGAAACGCCGGGAAAGGGGTCGAAGTGGGGGACGGAAGCCTGTTTTTTTCCGGGTTTTTCAGGGATCCGGGGTGATTTTAGCAATTTCTGCCATAAAAACCGGCGCTCCCCCATCGCGGGAGAAAAAGCTTCTCTCCCCCGCCGGGGGGAAAGGAACTCACACCCGCCGCTCCGAGAGCCGAAGCGGCGGGTCGATCAGCTTGGCGGGGATCAGCCGAAGACCACCACGGCTTCGTCGCCGCCGCCGTCGTCTCCGTAGTCGCTGCCCCATCCGCCGGGATCCACGGTGATCCCGCCGTCGTCGTCGTCGATGATGATGGAGCTCTCCGGATCGTCGTCCTTGGCCTTGATGCCGAAGACGCCGGTGTTTTCACCCAGATAGGGCCAGGTGAAGTCCTTCCAGGCGTAGCCCTCCAGCACGTCGGCCATCACGTTCCGCCAGATCCTGGCCGCGGGGTTGCCGCTGATGCTGATCTTCTCCGGCTGGTCGTAGCCGGTCCAGACCACCGCCACGTAATAGGGCGTCACGCCGGCGAACCAGCGGTCCTTCTGGTCCGTGGTGGTGCCGGTCTTCCCGCCCGCCGGGATGGACCAGAGTCTGGCCTCGCTGGCGATGCCGTCCTCCACGTTCTTCTTCAGCATATAGGTCATCACGTAGGCCGTGTTGGGCTGGAAGGCCTGGATGGTCCGGGGGGAGTTGTCCAGCACCACGTTGCCCCGGGCGTCGGTCACCATGGAATAGGTCCGGCTGTAGGTGAACACGCCGTCGTTGACAAAGGCGCAGTAGGCCTGGCACATCTCCCGCACGGAAATGCCGTAGGTCAGCTGTCCCAGGGCCATGGGGGCGTAGGAAATATCGTCCTGCACCAGGCTGGTGACGCCCAGCTTCTGGGTCAGGTAGTCATAGGAGGTCTGGGGCCCGCCGGGCAGGATGTCCACGATCTGGGCCGCCACGGTGTTCAGAGACCACATCAGGCCCTGCTCGATGGTGATGATGCCGTAGTTCTGGTGGTTGTCGTTGTGGGGATACCAGCTGGTCCCCCGCAGGCGGATGGCGGCGGAATCGTTGACGAAGGTGCCCGGGGTGATCAGCCCCAGGTCCACCGCCGGCCCGTAGGAGGCGATGGGCTTGAAGGAAGAGCCGGCGGGGCGGACCGCGCCGCCGTAATCGTAGCCGTTGACATACGCCGGCACCGCGCGGTTCAGCGGGAAGTTGGTGGTTTTTTCGCCCACGCCGCCGCAAAGCGCCAGAATCCGTCCGTCATAGGGGTCCATAATAACGATGGCGCTCTGGAACTGCTGATCGGTGTTGTTTCCCGGGTGGGGGATCTTGCTGGGGTCGGTGTAGGTCTCGTCCACGATGCTCTGGATCCGGGGGTCGATGCAGCAGTAGATCTGGTAGCCGCCGTTATAGAGCAGGGTGGTCGCCGCGTCCCGGCCGATGCCCTTGGCGTCCATCAGGTCATGGATCACGTCGTTGATGACCACTTCCTCATAGTAGGTGTAGATCACCTTGGGGGCGCTGTCCCCGGGGCTGTGGGCGAAGACCAGCTCCTCGGCCACGGCGGCCTTGTAGGTGTCGTAGTCGATATACTCCTGCTCGTACATCTCCCGCAGGATGGTCTCCTGCCGTTCCTTGTTGTTCTGCTCGTTGTAGAAGGGGTCGTAGTAGGTGGGCTTGTTGGTGATGCCCACGATGGCGGCGCACTCCGCCAGGCTCAGCTCCGACACGTCCTTGCCGAAGTAGGTCTGGGCCGCGGCCTGCACGCCGTAGCAGCCCTCCCCGAAGTAGACCGCGTTGAGATACCACTCCACGATCTCCTTCTTGTCGTATTTCTTCTCCAGCTCCAGGGCGCCGAAGATCTCCGTCAGCTTCCGCTGGACGGTGACCTCGTCGTTGCCGGTGAGGTTTTTGATCAGCTGCTGGGTGAGGGTGGAGCCGCCGTAGCCGGTCTCCATCTGGGCGAACATCTTGATGAAGGCCGTGGAGGTGCGGAACCAGTCCACGCCGTTGTGGTCGTAAAAGCGCTTGTCCTCAATGGCCACCAGGGCCTTTTCCATATAGGGCGGGATGTCCTCGTAATCGACCCAGATGCGCTTGTACTTGCCCACCAGGGTCACCAGCTCCTGCCACTCGCCGTTTTCGTTCTGATACCAGAGCTTGCTGGATTCGCTGAGCTGGAAGTCCTCCAGGGAGATGTCCATATTGGGCGTCAGGCTGTTTTTGATGTAGTAGGCGAAGATGCAGGTGAACAGCAGGCCGGAAACCATCAGGATCAGCAGCACCGTGCCAACGACCTTGAACACGGCGCTGACGATGGAGGTGGCGGCGTCAGCCGTAAAGCCCAGGGCTTTGAAGATCATTTTGACAGGATGGACCCGCTTTTTGGGGGGCGTGGTATTCTTTGTCATGGAGAGCGAACGCCTCCTTTCCGGAAAGATGATGAGACAGAGGAACCGGGTCCTCTGCGGGCAGGATCACGGCGCGGCCGTCTCGGGCCTTGCCATGACCGCGTGGCAAAACAGCAGGGCTGTTTTGCGGCACTCTGCCAGAATACGGTCATTATACCACAGCTTGTCAATGCAAGGTGTAGAATTTGTGAATTTTCAGAATAATTAAGATTTTGCCGGCCCCGGCGCCCGCACATATTTTCCCCCGATCCGAGAAACACTATCCCAAAAGAAGCCAAGCCGACGCCGCTCGATAGCGCGGGAACGCTTTCCGGGGCGCCGGGCGAGAGGAGCTCTGATGCACGCATGAAATGGAAAATCGCGCTGCTGCTGATCCTGATGGGGGCAGCGGCCTTCACCGGGGCGGAGGCCCTGCGGAGCCTCCGGCGGCAGCCTGGCGAGGCCTTCCCGGAGGAGGTCTACGCCAAATTCGCCCGCTACGCCGACAGCGCGGTCTATGTGCTGCGGGAGGGAGGCGGCTTCGTCGCCGTCTATCCCGGCAAGAACGGGCGGGAGGAGCCCCGCACCACGGAGATCGCGCTGGAGAGCCTGCGGCGGGCGGACCGGGCCATGATCCGCCTGGGCCTGCCGGTGCGCAGCCGGTCGGAGCTGCTGGCGCTGCTGGAGGATCTGGGCTCGTAAAAGGCCGGAAGCTCCGGGCTCGCAAAAGGTGTTGATTTCTCCGCCTGTATAGGGTACAATAGGTTTAGCCCTGAAGAGGAGGAGACGAATATGAGCGAAGAATATGGCGGCGATTTTATCACCATCGTGGATGACGACGGCAAGGAGTTCGAGCTGGAGGTCCTGGACGAAATGACCTATAACGGGGAGACCTATGTGGCCTTCCTGCCCGCGGACATGAAGGAGGACGATCCGGATTACGGCATTATCATCCTGCGCTCCGTGCTGGACGAGAACGGCGAAGAGCTGTTTGAGTCCATCGACGACGAGGCTCAGCTCAACGACGTGTACGAGCACTTTATGGTCCTGCTCTTTGACGACGAGGACGAAGAGGAAGAAAAAGAGGACAAGTAAAGCGCGGCGGGGAGGTCTTTTCCCGGCCTCCGGCGCGTAGACTTTGACTGCAGAAACAACACGCTCTGCGGTGTGCGTGTGTGTCTCTCTGGACTTGCGGCTCATGAAACCCACATCTCTTATAAGGGATGCCGATTTGAATCTGCGGATTGCAGGCCTCCCGGCGATCGCCGGACGTTGGAAGCAGTGAAACAGAACTTAGGCGACCCACCTGCTCTTGTGTGCAGGTTACTACTGAGCCGGCACGGCATACGCGGAGGGCTCCCCCGGGCAACCGGGGGAGTTTTTTTGCGCCTTTTCCGTCGGATCGGGACGCGCCGCGGCGCGGATTGCCGCTTGCCAAACGCCCCGTTCTTCGGTACAATGGTCCCGAGAAAGAACGCGCCGCTGCGAGAAAAGGAGGCTCCCCATGATCTGCTTTCTGACCAGCCGGACCGATTCTCCCGGATCGGACCATATGAATCTGAATCCCGCCAACGGCTTTGTGGAAAAGCTGCGCCGCTGCCTCCCGGAGCCCTGTCGTGCGCTGGATATCTGCTCCGACCCGGAGGATGCGGAAAAGATGGACTTCTACGCCGCCGCGATCCGGGCGAGCTTCGAGGACGCGGGCTTCCGTTTCGGGAGCTTCCGCACCCTGGACGGCCGGAACCGGGAGCAGGCCGCGGAGCTGGTCCGGCAGGCCGATCTCCTGATCCTCTCCGGCGGCCACGTGCCCACCCAGAACCGCTTCTTCACCGAAATCAAACTCAAGAAGCTGCTGCGGGACTTCGACGGGGTGCTGGTGGGCATCAGCGCCGGGTCCATGAACTGCGCGGAGACGGTTTATGCCCAGCCGGAGCTGCCGGGGGAGGCCACAGACCCGAACTACCGCCGTTTCCTGCCGGGCCTGGGCCTGACGAAGCAGAGCATCCTCCCCCATTATCAGGAAATCAAGGACGACATGCTGGACGGTCTGCGGGTCATGGAGGACCTGGCCTACCCGGACAGCATGGGACGGGCCTTCCTCGTCTTTCCCGACGGGAGCTATCTGCACATCGAAAACGGCCGGGAGGAGCTCTGCGGCCTGGCCTGGCGTCTGGCGGATGGCGCTCTTACGCAGATTTGCGCGGAGGGCCGGAGCCTGACGCTGTGAAAGGAGACGGACATGAAGACGGAATCTGTTCTGCTGCAGACCCTCTGCGTGCCCTGCGCTTGCCGCTGCCGCTACTGCCTGCTGGACTGGGACGGAAAGCCCCTGGGCCTTCCCTGGGAGCGCAGCGTGGACTTTGCCCGCCGATTCAAGCGCTGGATGGACGAAAACCGGCCGGAGCTGCGCTTCTCCTTTGCCTTCGGCTACGCCATGGAGCATCCCCGCCCGCGGGAGGCGCTGGCCTTTCTGCGGGAGATCGGCAGCCCTCAGGCCACGTTTCTCCAGTGCGACGGGATGCGGATGCGCAGCCGGGAGGAATGCGAGTCCCTGACCCGGCTGCTGGCGGAGGAGGGCGTGAAGCACCTGAATTTCACCGTATACGGGCTGCGGGAATACCATGACGCCTTCGCCGGCCGGCGGGGCGACTTCGAGCTGCTGCTGCGGATGCTGCGGGCCGCCCGGGAGACCGGACTGGAAACCAGCGCCGGGATCCCCCTGAGCGCGGAGAGCGCGCCGCAGGCGGACGCGCTGATCGAGCTGCTGCGCCGGGAGACCGGCTGCGGCAAGATCCGTCTTTTCGTGCCCCACCAGGAGGGCCGGGGGATCGCGCTGGAGCCTATCCGCTTTTCGGAGGCGGATTGGGAAACGCTCTCCCCGGAGACCCGGCGTCTCCTCAACCGGCAGCTCTACCGGCCGGAACGGGAATGGCTGGAAGAGGGAGCCTTTGTCCCCGAGAAGCGCCGCTCTCTGCTCCTCTCCCTGCGCCCGGACAACATCGAGCGCTGGGAGGCCATGGCGCCGGGGGAGATCCTTGCCGAGACCGAGGCCCTGGACGAGGCCTACTACGCCGCCTTCCCCACGCTGCCGGAGCTGGCGGCGCGCTACGGCGATCCGAAGGGCGGACGCTTCTACCGGCAGCGGGATCTGTTTGCCCATTATCGCCGCCTGTACGCCGCGGAGCACGGCGTCTCCGTTTACGACGTCACCGACGAGCGGCAGAGCGGCAGCAGAAGAGAATGACCACGGGAGAAGTCCCGCTGGAAAGGATGGAGAGCATGACGGAGCGCGCATTTTGGGAGGCGTCCTGGAGGCAGGTCGATCCGGCGCGGATCGCTGCCTGCGCCGCCGCTTCGGGCGATCCCGGAGACGACGCCCTTCTCGCTCGTCTGCGGGAGCGGGGCGCGGTTTCCGTCTGCGACGCGGGCTGCGGCTGCGGACTCTGCGCCCTGAAGCTGGCGGCCGGCGGCTTTCAGGTCTCCGGCTTCGACCTCTCGGCGGAGGCTGTAAAGCTGGCGAAAGCCCTGCTTCGGGAGCGCGGGTATCCCGCCGCGGATTTCCGGAGGGCGGACGTCCGGGCCTCGGGCTTTCCGGCCGGGGCTTTTGACGCGGTGCTGGCCCGGGAGGTGCTGGACCACCTGCCCGTCCGGGAGGCCCGGGAGGCCCTTGCCGAGCTGCTGCGGATCCTCCGGCCCGGCGGCTGTCTGCTGCTGAGCCTGGACGAGACGGACGAGGAATACGAAGCGGAACCCCACCGGGTGAGCCCGGAGGGGGACTATATCTACACCGCCGGCAAGTGGAAGGGCATGGTCTTCCATCCCTATTCGCCGACGGAAATCGAAAAGCTGACCCGGGGCCATGGGGCGAGGCTTCTGCCCGCGAAGCACGGCTTTGCGGTGCTCATTGAAAAATAAAGCGGAATCGGAGAAAAGCCATGGACAAACAGGACTTGCAGCGTTTGTTTGAAAAATACTGCCAAAAGCTCCGCCTGACGCCCGCCTGGGATGTGAAGCTGGAGCTGGTGGAGGACCCCGCCTGGCCCAAGACCGGAGACTTCAAGATCGACTGCGACGACCGCAAGGCGATCCTGCTGCTGAACGTGGGCAATCCCAAGCAGGAGAACCTGGAAGAGGTGCTGGTCCACGAGCTGATGCACATCAAGCTCTATCCCCTGGACCAGGTGACGGAAGCCCTGATCGTGAGCCATTATCCGGAGGGCAGCCCGGCCCGGGATTTTGCCTACCGGCAGTTCTTCTGCGCCCTGGAGCAGACGGTGGAGGAGCTGGCCAAGTGCTTTCTCCTGGAGTTCGGGGAAAACCGGGAGCTGTCCTTCGGCCGCTGCCGGGGCATGAAATCCTTCGACGAGCTCTACCAGGGCCTGAACAACATCGAATAGCCCGCCCCGAACGGGGTGCGCCGCCCTTAGACCCTCGTAGCGCCGAGCATCGCTCGGCGAAATCCCCGTAGCGCCGAGCATCGCTCGGCGAAAAAGGGCACGGAACGCAAAACGAAGGAACGCCGACCACTGGTCGGCGCTACGGGGCTGGACAACATCGAATAGCCCGCCCCCTATCCCCCGGTGTTCGCACCGGGGACTTCCCCCGGAGGGGGAAGCGAGGCGGGCGGACCTGATACAGACGGAACGTAAATCGGAGATCGAAACCATGAAAACGGAGACTGCCATGGAACTGAACGACCTGAAACTCAAGGACCTGCAGCCCTCGCAGTTCTATATCTCGGAGAAGAAGCTGCGGGAGGTGGAGGCCTGGCTGGACCCGGCGGATCTGTCCGCCTTCGCGCCCATCCCGGTGAAGCTGCTGGACGGGCTGCCGGTGATGACCGACGGGCACACCCGGGCCGTGGCCGCCCTGCGCGCCGGGCTGGAGGCCGTCCCCCTCTGTTGGGACGAGGACGACATGGACTGGGACATGTACCGCGCCTGTGTGAAGGCCTGCCGGGAGCGGTCCGTCCTCTCCCCGCGGGACCTGCCGGGGCGGATCCTCTCCGCGGAGGAATACCGGGAGAAATGGGACGCCTGGTGCGAGCGGATGCAGGCGGAGGTGGTGCGCAGACGGATCAGCGTCACGCCCTACACGGAACGGGAGATCCCGGCGGTGCTGGATTTCGAGCGGCAGCTGCGGGCCGAGGAAAGCGACTGGGGCTGGGAAATCAACGAGCAGTACGTCCGGGACGTGAGCGCCAGCTTTCACGACGGCCGCTTTGCCAATTCCCTGTCCTTCCTGGCCTGGCAGGAGGGCCGGGTGGTGGGCCGGATCGACGCGGTGCTGATCCCCTCCCACTTCGACGGCTCGGTGAAGGCCTATCTGGACTGGATCTGCGTGCTGAAAAGCCGCCGCCATCAGGGCGCGGGCCAGAAGCTGCTGGAGGCCCTGCTTGCGCGGCTGAAGGAGCTGGGGGTGGACACCCTGGTGGCCCTCACCGCCTCCAACGAGGAGGCCCAGCGCTTTTACAAAGCCGTCCCCGATTCCAAAATGGGGGATATCGGCATCTGGATCGACGTGAAATGAGGAAAAACGCCGGAAAACCATGGTAACCGCTCTGCTGCTCCGGCTGCTGTGCACCCCGTCCGTGCTGCCGCACGAGCAGGGCCGCGCCCTGGGCCGCCGGCCGGTGTGCCGTGGCCTTGACAGCGACGGCAGGCAGATCCTGCGCCTGCTGCGGCAAACTGAGGAGGGATCCCATGCGCTTTGAAAACGCTTATTTCATCACCGGCAGCGCCTATGCCGGGAAGTCCACCCTGGTCCGGCTGCTGGCGGAAAAGCACGGCGGCGTCCTCTGCGGGGAGAACTACCACAACGCCCTGCTGCCGGAGCTGAGCCGGGAGGAATTCCCCTGCCTGTGCTGGAGCCGGGACCTGAAGGACAGGCACGACTTCATCCGCCGGAGCCCCGAGGACTACGAGGCCTGGTTCGACGGGGTCTCCAAGGAATGCGAGATCCTGGAGCTGCGGATGCTGCCCGGGCTCTGCGCCCAGGGAAAGCTCGTCTTCGTGGACACCAACATCTCCCCGGAGACGCTGAAGGCCGTGGCCGCCCCCGGCCATGTGCTGGTCATGCTGGCGGACCCGGAGATCTCCGTCCGCCGCTTCTTCGACCGGCCGGACCGGGACAAGCAGTTCCTCTACCGGCTGATCCTGGAGGAGCCGGACCCGGAGCGGGCCATGGAGAACTACCGCCGGGGCCTGGAGCGCATCAACTCCCGGGAGCGGTACGAGCGCTTGCTCCGCGCCGGCTTCCCGGTGCTCCTGCGGGACGAGAACAGGAGCGCGGAAGAAACCCTGGCCCTGGCGGAGCAGCTCTTCGGCCTTTGAAAACGCACGGCGCCGAGCGTTGCCCGGGCGAGGCGGCCGGTCGGAGCGCCGCAGTCTTTGCGCCGGGGCCTCAGGAAAAGGAAAGGGCTTGACAGGACGCGCCGCGCTCGTATACTATTGAATTAAAGTACCGCGCTGTCCGGAACGATCTGCGGACAGCGCCGCAGGGGGGAAAAGATATGGATCCGCGCTCTGAAAACGGCGTATGCGCCGTATGCGGTCAGGCCGAGGGGAAGCCCTACGAATACATCATCGCCCGCCACACCGTTACGAGAACCAAGACCCGGCGCAAACAGGCCGCCAAGGTCACTCATGACTACAGTCTCATGGAGCGGAACACGGAGAGCATCTGCGACGCGTGCCGGGAGAAATACCGCAAGGCCGCCCTGCTGCGGCACGGGCGGGAGCTGCTCATCTGCACCGCCATCTTCGTTTTGGCGATCCTGCTGATGAAATGGATCGGGCAGGACGGGAACGGGCTGCTGAACTTCCTGGCTCTGGTGGCCGCGGCCATCAGCCTTCCGGTGGATATCGCCATACTGGTCGCGTTCATCCGGGCGCTGACCGGGGACTACGGCAGCGAGGCCCTGGGCACCCATTGCAGAGAGGTGCGCTATCACGGGGATCATGAGGTGCTCCCCATGACGCCCAGGGAGGCCAGGCGCAAGGGCCTGATCTCCTGAAAACACAGCTTGAGCCCCTCGCCGCATGTGCGGCGAGGGGCTCAAATTTTGTCAAAATACTCCGCGAAACAGACGACAGGGCGGCGGGGATCGCTCCCCGCCGCCTTTTCCTCGGATGGTTCAAAAGGCCATTTTTGACCTCAGCCCACTGGATGGGAGATGCCCACGTCGATCCCCACATAGCCGGGGTACTGCATCAGATTGAGATACACCGGCGCCTGCTCCGGATCGCCGTCGAAATAGACCGCCAGGAAGCATCTGCCGTTTGCGTCCCAGGGCACGTCGACCATGGGCGTGGCGCCGTCCACCTGGGCGAAATGCGCCGCGTAGCTCTCCGTATACACCGGGTCGCCCTTGTCCGCCAGACGGTAGCCCGCATAGCCCCAGTACCGCGCCAGCGCGGTGCAGAAGCCGTCCACCGTTTGCCCCGCCGGGAGCAGGTCGTCAAAGTTCTCGTAGTAATAGTAGGTCTCCTTTTCCTCGTTGGGACCTACGGTCAGCTCGATCTCACGGCTCGGCACGGCGTCCGCGTCCGGGAGCGCGAAGAAGTGCGCGGACGTGATCCTGCCCTCCAGGGTGTCGATGTTCAGGCTGCAGCCGTATTTTCTCTGCCCGAAGAACCACCGCACATCGAAGCTGTGGGGGAACAGCCGCCCGTACCAGGCGGCGCCGCCGTTCCATTCCTCCAGCTCGACGATCTCGTCCGCCGCCCCGTCAAAAGTCAGCTCCGGGTTGAGCAGGCCCAGCTTGCGCCACTGCGCCAGCTGCTTCAGGGCGACTTCCTCCGCCGCCCGGGGCGTGGAGATCGCGGTATAGGCGTAAGCCACGATGCTGAAGGAGAGGAGCAGGGCCGCGGCCAGGGCAAAGGCGAGGATGCGTTTCTTTTTCATAGGGACGATCCTTTCCGGGGAGTCGCCGCAGCGCGCGGGATCGAAGCGATAGGCCTCGGCGATATGCCGGTCGTCGATGCCGCAGATGATCTCGGACAGTTGATCCCTTTTCATGTCAGCAAACCCTCCTTTTCCAAATAGTGAGCCAGTTTTTCACGGGTCCGGAAAAGATGCACGGAGATCCGGTGGCGGTCCAGGCGCGTCATCGCGGCGATATCCGAAACGGAGTCCGCGTACCAATAGCGCCGGACGAAGCAGAAGCGGTCCTCATACTCGATCGTGTCCAGAAAGCGGCTGATGGCCCGGGAAAGCTCCTTCGCCTCATAATCCGTCTCCACGCGGACCGCGGAGGGGATGCACTCCTCCAGCTCGTCCAGGGCCAGGTCGTACTGGCTGTTTCGCTTTTTCGCCGTGTTGCCGCGAAATCTGCTTGTCGCGATATTGCGGGCGATCCTGCAGACATAGCTGATCAGATGCTCCGGTCTCTGGGGCGGGATCGTGTTCCAGGCCCCCAGATAGGCGTCGTTTACGCATTCCTCCACGTCCTGCCTGCTGCTCAGGATGTTCGCCGCCGTCTTCCTGACTGCCGCGCCGTATTTTCGTTCCAGCTCCGCAATGGCCTGTTCCGAGCGCTCAAAGAACAGGGCGATGATCTCGCTGTCTTCCAAATGCGTCACTTCCTTTCCGTCCCACCCTAAGAGTAGCGATTTGCGGGGAAATATCTCAGTCTCGAAAAAAATTTGCAGATCCCGCTGTCAGAAACAGCAGGCGCTCCGAAGAACGCCTGCTGTTTTGAAAATACACCGATCACAGGATCGATCCAGCCAGAGCCTTCGCCGCTCCCGCAGGATCCCGCAAACCGCAGGCGCCGATCAAATATACCACGCCGGCAGCTGCAGCAGATTCTCCCGCAGCAAATTGGGCTGCGGGCAGGAACAGATGATTGCCCCCATGCCGCGTTTTTTCTCCATTACCTTGTCCAGGACCGTGAACGCGCCGGCTTCATCTGCCGTAACAGCGGGGCTTTGCTTGATTTTGACGGGATAAAGGACGCCGTTTTCTTCAATGATCAGATCAATTTCGCTCTCCGTCTCGTATTCCCGGCCGTCCTTTCGGACTTTTTTCTTATCGCGGCCACGGTAATAAGAAACGCAATAACGATAATCGATCCCTCGGTTGGAATAGGATTTCAGGATCTCCGAGATCACAAAGGTCTCAAACATGGCGCCGCTCATGGCTCCATAGGCAAGGGCTTCCGGCGTGAGCCAGCGGGTCAGATACGCGGCAAGGCCTGTGTCGCGGAAATAGACCTTCGGGGTCTTGATTGCCTTTTTCAGCACAGAGGGCGTATAAGGCTCAAGCAGATAAACGATCCCGGAGGCTTCGAGAATGGACATCCACTTTTTGACGGTTGTCGCATCCTTGCTGATTTCATCGGCGATGTTTGCATAATTGAGCATCTGCCCCGTACGGGCTGCGACAGCGACCATGAAGCGTCGGAAATCATCCAGATCCTGGACGGCAGACAGCTTGCGCACGTCGCGCTCCAGATAGGTTTTCACATAGCTGGAGAAAAAAGCCGACCAGTCCAGCTCCGGGTTTTGCAGCTCCGGGTAGCTGCCCCGGTGGATCACCGCCCAAAGGTTTTCGGGCGCTTTCGCGGATGCGCTGCGCTTCTGCACATAGGCCATCGTCGGCACAAAGGGTTCGTTGAATGCCGTCCCCTGAATCTCGCGCAAAGACAAGCCTGCGAGCTCAATAATGCTGACGCGGCCCGAGAGGGATTCGGAAGCGCTTTCCATCAGCTCCAGCGGCTGTGAACCGGAAAGACAGAACTGTCCCCGCTGATCGCTCTCGTCGCATTTGATTTTGATAAAGCGAAACAGGCCCGGCGCTCGCTGCACCTCATCATAAAACGCAGGAGGGGGATTGAGCATCATGAACATGTTCGGATTCTCATTCGCCTGGTCCTCGATAAAGGGATCGTCAATGGGCACATATTTTTTCCCCGGAAACAGGGCCTTGAGCATGGTCGATTTTCCGGTCTGCCGCGCCCCGGTGACCAGCACGCATTTAAAGGTCTTGTCCGAGGACTTGACTAAATCCTCGATGCTGCGCTTGATATACTTCATACAAATCACCAAATCAAAACCACCACTGAAGTGGTGGTTTGCATGAGCCCTAGAAGGGCACGATACAGGCAGAACCCCTCAAGGGGCATCCAAACCTTTACCGATACTGTTCATGGAGGGTTATGCTTATGCTAAAGCCTTTTATTCTCCCCGGTAGAACCGGGGGTTTATTGTCGCTAAAGCGCCAAACAGAAATATCGACAAACCTGGGTTTTAATCCCGGATTTGTCGATATTATATCTGTTTTTATTCAGCTTGTCAAGTTTCCTCCCACTCGATCCCTGAAAGCTTGCCTTAAACAGTTTTGTATGGGCGATATGGTGCGGAATGTTTTGATTATCTGTAGTCTCCATCGGATATGAGCTATCAGGTTTTTTTACCAATATGCTGCCACGCGAATCCAGTATCTTTGTATGTGAAATCCATACCATGTTAAACAGGATTGTTTCGCCGGTTTGATCTGTGCTTTTTGATGCGGCTACGATAGCATGAAAGCGCTCGAATTTCAACGGTTTCAAAATACAAAGCAAGAGAAAACAGCCCGCCGCTTCGGGGAGAAACGGCGGGCTTTGCAATACGCGCTGTTGTGGTACTTTTATCGGATCGTGCCGGTATCCGCCATTCCGCCGCCTTGTTATCTCCTCCTGAGGCAAAAATCGCAGCGCTCGGCGCCTTTGCCGAGGGTTCCCGTCCGCTCGAAGCACAGCCCCGGCAGACGGCCGTAGATCCGCTCGTCGTTTTCGCAGAAGATCTTCGTGAGCTCGGGGCAGCCCAGTTCCGTAAAGGTGCGGCAATACGGACAGGAGATAACGTCCATCCGGTACTCGCTCTTTTTCTTCGGATAGAATACATTCTGAAAGCCGTTTCCTGACGCGAAGAGCTTCTTCGTCAGCGGGTCCCAGGCCTTGAGGAACAGGCTGGGCATCCCCGGCAGCTTCATCAGCCGCTGCAGCTTCTTCTCGATCTTCGCGCAGCCCCGAACGGCGGCGTCCTCGATGATCCGGTACGCCCGCTCCGGCCCGACGGCCTCCTTCACGGTCAGATAGATCGCCGCGGAGGGAAGGATCCGGCTGTCCGTGTGGATATGCACGCCCTTGGGAAGCGCGCTGTACCGGGCCAGCAATCCGTCGAGCCTTGCCGTCGCCTCCCGCCACAGGGCGTCGCTCAGGGCTTTCGGCAGGGCCTTGTCCAGCTCGGTCTTGATGATGGCCTTCTTCCGCATGATCTTTTCCGCGTCGTTCATAATCAAATCTCCTTCTTCAGAACAAGGTGCAGACCCACGCCGGGGCCGCGGCGGCGACCGGGAAGAGCAGGATGTGGGTCAAAGGCGTTTTCCGGTTGCAGGCGCCTTACTTTCTCCCCACCAGCAGCGCGGAGCCGGAGAGGGCCATCCACTTCGCCTCCCGCGGGGATATGAACATGCCGCTCGTGGTGTCGATCAGTTCGACCTTCTCATAGCCCATGCCGCGCAGCAGACGGACAAAGGCCTGCATGTTGCCGTATTTGGCCTTCGAGAAAATGTCGTGCAGCGCGAAGGTCCCGCCCTTTTTCAGCACCCGCAGCGTCTCAAGGAGGATCTTCTGCCGGTCGCGGCTGGGGATGTTGTGATAGACGTAGTTGCTGGTGACCGCGTCAAAGCTCTCGTCCGGAAAGTCGAGCTTCAGCGCGTCACCCTGCCGGAACTCCGTGTTGGAAACGCCCTCTGCCTTGGCGTTTGCCTCGCACAGGGGCTTATTGTAGGAGGCGTACTCCTTGCCCCAGCGGTCCAGGCCGATAAAATGCGCCTGGGGATTGCGCTTGGCGCAGGCGATGGTCAGCGCGCCGCTGCCGCAGCCCACGTCCAGCCCGACGCCGCCCTCCGGGAGCGTCACATGCTCCGCGATCCCATCGATGACCTGCCGGGACATCTGCCGCTTCCCATCGTAGGAAAAGGCGCGGTATAAAAGCGCCATCCACAGCGCCGCGCCGCCCGCCGCCGCGCCTGCCAGCAGCAGAACGCCCGTCGTCACGGCTTTCGCGGTCTCGTTTTTCATGAGCCCCCTGCAGCCGCAGAGGGCGGCCAGGCCGAAGCAGCCCACCGCGCCCGCCAGCGTCCCGAGCACCATGCCCTTGGGCATCCAGTTTTTGTAATCCGGTTTCATAAGCTTTGCCTCCTGTATCATTTCTATTTTCCGATCCATACGGTTAGCCACGCCATCAGGGCGCAGACGAAGGGGAAGGCGATCAGGCGCTTCAACTGATTGCTCTTGTTGAAGCTGCGGTCGTCCCAGCTTTTGCAGTCCTTCGTCTCGGGGAAGAAGCGCAGAAAGTACTTCTTTTTGATCACGATATATTGATCCTGGACGAGGATATCGAAAACCTTGTATCCGTAGAAAAACAGCAGATACCGCCCGAAGATCCGCCAGAATCCGCAGCCGGACAGGAGGGCGTCCGCGCCGATGAGGACGAGCCCGCCCACATACGCGAGGGCAAAGACCGCGGTGAGCAGATAACCGAGGACGCGGCGCCTCCTGGGCGGATCGGGGTGATCCTTCGCCGCCTCCCGCATGTCCCGGGGCAAAAAGCGCAGAAAGAGCTTTGTATGGGCCAGGGGCGGGATCACGATGACATAGAACAGGGACAGCGCGCAGACATAGGCCAGAACGGCGAGCGTGACGATCATGCTTCTTCCTCCGCGGTACGCCGGTTTTCCATTTCCCGCAGGACGAGCTTTCTCCCGCCCAGGAACATCACGATCCAGCCGAAGCTCTCGAAGCCGGAGACGAAGCCGTTGAAGGGCCAGGGGATCAGCAGCTCCAGCACGTAGCCGATCCCGGCGACGACGAGCGGCGCGGCCAGGATCCAGCTTTTCTTCAGCGCGAAGGTCCCCCGCAGGATCAGGGCGATCCAGCCGATCAGGATCGCAAGCTCGAAGGCGAAGAAGGTCGACCAATAGGGAACGATCTGAACCAGATAGGAGCGGTCCCACATTTTCACCGCAAGCTCCGTATCGCCTCCGGCGGCGTCGTAGAGCAGATTGAAATTGTGGATCAGCGTGCCGCATTCCAGATGGAAGTACAGAAAGCACATGACACCCAGGATCAGCCCGGCGATATAGAGCTTCAGCAGCCGCCGATCCCATTTGTCCCCGCATCCGGGGAGCAGGGTCTTCAGAAAGGCCGCGAAGGGCAGCGCGGCGAGGGTGTAGCAGACGGTGCCGAGCAGGCCGCCGATGTTGGACACCGCGATCCGCCAGTCGGCGATGGTCAGCCAGCCCGAGGAGATCATCCCGGAAATGGCATAACTGTCCTTCGGCTCGATCCCCATGCAGTAGTCGCCGACCATGGCCAGCAGCATGCCGGGGATGACCCAGAGCATCCGGCGGTACACCTTTTGCAGTTCCTCTTTTGTCATAAAAAACACCTCACAATATCAGCGCCATGATCCCGGACAGAGCCGCCGAGAGGATGGCAAATCCCACCGTGCCGATCAGCCACTTGCCCAGCTTGTCCTTCCGGTCGATATAGGGCCGCAGGTCCTCCGTGCCGGGGATGACCCAGGCCTTTGTGTGCCCGACCCACCAGGCGTCGATCCCCAGCCGGTCGATCAGATTCACGATGGAGAGGATGGCGAAGCTCTGCCAGAAGCCGGGCCAAAAGCCTCGCGCGCCGTTGACGGCGTAGACGCTGACCAGGACGAAGGCGAAGTAGACCGGAATGCCCAGGCCCTTGAACAGACGCCGGTTCCGGCTGATCTGCTCTCTTGTGATCAGGCCGTTTTGGATGCAGCGCCCCTGCACGTCCACATGGTACAGAAAGACCATGTTGACCGCGCCCCTGCGAATGCCGAGGGCGCAGAAGCCGACCAGCAGCGCCCCGAGCAGCAGGCCTTCTATAACGATTTTGCCGGGCATAGCTCACATTCTCCCTTACTGACGTTCTTTTTCGAAGCGGAAATAGCCCTCCAGCCCCAGGTCGATGGCCTTCTTCACGGTGCGAAAGCCGCGGCTGTTCGCCTCCCGCTCCAGCTCCTCAAAGCTGAACAGGGCCTCCTCGGCGTGATCCCAGCCCAGAACGGCGTCCACCAGGTGGATGCAGCGCCGGGAGAGATCGGCGATATAGATGCAGCCCCCGTCCTTCAGCACCCGGCGGCACTCGTCGAAGAAAGCCCGCCAGCCCTCTACGTGGTGCAGGATGCAGAAGTCCAGCACCGCGTCGAAGCTTCCGTCTGGGAAGGCGGAGAGGTCGTCCGCGCTGCCCTCCACGAAGCGGGCTTTCGGAAGCTTCCTCTCCCGGGCCAGCGCCAGCTGCTCCGGCATGATGTCCAGCCCCGTGTAGCTGCGCGGGGCTTCCGCCGTAAGGAGCGAGGCGGCGTAGCCCGAGCCGCAGCCCACCTCGAGGATGTCCCGGCCCTCGATCCGCAGGCCGAACTTTTTGAAGGTTGCGAGCTCGATCTTGCGGATGTACCACCTGCGCCAGAGCGACTGCATGGCCTTGAATTCCCTGGGACAGAGCTTCATTTCGTGTTCTCCTTCATCTTCCGGATCATCAGCGCCCAGCCCTCTTTTGCTTCCTTGCAGAGCGGGAAGACGGGATAGCAATGGAACATCCCCTCCCCGACGATCATCTCGTAGTCCACGCCGTACTTCTTCATGGCCGCCTCGAAGGAGGGCGCGCAGGCGTACAGCGTCTCGTCGCTGCCGTAGATGAAGCTCACCTTCGGGCAGTGCGTGAAGTCGCCCCGCTGCAGCCAGAGCATGTAGTCGGGGACGCTGTCGTCCCCATGGCGCATGATCTCCACGGCGGTTTTCATGTACGCCGCCGGGATCGCCACGTCCTTTTCCTCCAGCTCCAGCATCCTCTGCCATTCCTCCTCCGTGTCCACGCAGGTGCCGGGGGAGATGGTCATGATGTACGCGGGCATGGGCGTGTCGCCGTGGCCGTCGTGGATGTAGGGCACCATGCCCAGGGCCAGATTGCCGCCCGACGAGGTGCCGAGCACGGAGATGTGCTCCGCCGCGTAGTCCCGCAGCATGACCCGGTAGGTCTCGTGGATCATCTCGTAGGCCCTGGTCAGCGGGTAGTCCGTGCAGAGGGGATAATAGGGGACGAAGAGGTCGAGCCCCGTCTCCCTGGCGAAGCGCAGCGCCTTTTTGACGGAGCCGGGACGCGGCGCGCTGATCATGCCGCCGCCGATCAGGAAGAGGTTGGCCCGGTCTGTCTTTTCCTTATGGATCAGCTTCAGCACCGGGCAGCCCATCACCTCAATGCGGCTGATGACAAAAGCCTCGTCTTTCAGCTCGGGGATCCGGTTTTTCGCGTTCTCCCGCCGCCGGTTCTCCAGCAGCTCCTCCGTGCTCATGCCGGCCCAGCGCTTCTTGATATTCGCAGCCTTCACGATCCGTTTCAGGAGTTCGTATTTCAGCGTCATGCTTCCGCCTCCATGCACGTATCAATGCTGTCCATCACCGGCTTCCGCCAGGTATCGTCATAGAGCCAGACCTCGTGCTTCATGTCGAACTCGTGGATGTCCGGGTCCCGGAAGTGCTGACGGTAGCGCCTGCCGTACTTTTCGCCCATCTGCAGCGCGTAGATAACGTGCACCGTGGTGCCCTCCACGTGGATGTCGTCGTCCAGGGGCGTGACATAGTCGGAGTAAAACTGGCGGCTGATCGTCTTCGGGTTGAGGGTTTTCATGTTGTCGATGAAAGCATTGGCGAAGTCCAGGGACTTGTCCCCGTCGCCGATGGCGCCTTTCTTTTGCAGCTTGGCCTTGAGCTTGGCGCGCTTTTTCTCGCTGGTGCAGGCGCCGGAGAGCGTGGGACCGACGATCATGGTCAGCAGCCGGGCAGTCAGCCTCCCGCCCTGGTCCAGATCCGAGGAGCCGATGAAGCCGTGGTCGATGTGGACGCGCTTTCGCTGGATCAGCAGCCCGACAAAGCTGCCGCCCAGGGAGGAGCCGTAGGCCCCGTCCACCCGGCCGCCGTGCTTTTCCAGGATGTAATCCTCGATCTTCTCCGTGACCGTGGGCACGTCGGTGAAAACGACCGCGGGGTCGCCCTCGAAACCGTCGTAATTGACGGCGATGAGATGATATTTCTCCGCCAGCTCGTCCACCACGTTTTTGAAATTGAGCTGCCAGGTGCAGGCCGTGCCCGGCAGGAGCAGCAGGGTTTTGCCGTCCTGCTTTCCGAATTCCGTGAATTGCATGAGATTACCTCCTCTTTTTTGACGCCGCGTAAAAGGCCAGACACAGGAAGGCCCAGCCCCAGGACTCCCCGCAGGCGGTGAGGAAGGCGACTTTGCTGTCTGCCGCCAGCAGCACCGCGCCGAGGACCTTTGCCAGCAGGCTCATGCCCAGGGGGCAGCAGACCACCGCCGCCTTCGGGAGCTTCAGCCGGCCCTTCAGCACAAGGACAACATAGCCCACCGTCACCGGAATGTCGCACAAAAAGCACCACAGGAGGAAGGGCAGAAGGGACGCCGCCACCGGGAGCAGGAACACATCGTTGGCTGCCTGCACGTCCAGCCCCGCGCGGAGGGCCGCCTGCATCAGCAGCAGCACGATGCAGCAGGCCGCGTGGAAGGAGACGAACATCATCGGCGCGGAGGCCAGGCCGAAGCGAAAGGCCCGGTACGCCCTGGACGTTTTGGGGACGCCGAGCTCGTCCAGCACCTCGAGCATCGCCGGGGCAAAGGCCCTGCAGCCGAAGCCGGACAGGATGCCAAAGCCCAGGGAGAGGATATAATACCAGCTCGGCACTTCGGTGATGGCCGTGTTGCTGATGCCGTAGATCAGCGGCTCGCCCCCCGGGGGATCGTAGCCGATCAGCCAGTCCCCGATCCCGCACAGAAACAGCGCGGCGAAGCCGAAGAGAAAGGCCCTTTTTTCGGTTTTCGCTTTCATTTCACACATTTGAATATTCCCTCCGCGCGGACCGAATGGACCTCCACCTGAGAATACAGCTCCCGCAGCCGCTCTTTCAGGCTTTCCTCCGTCTCGAAGGGCGGGGTGAAGAAGCCCTTGGGGACGTACATGTGCCGCACAAACCAGTCGGTGCGCGCAAAGCGCCCGGCGATGTAGAAGCAGCCGCAGAATATGCCTCCCGGTTTCAGGACCCGGCAGGTCTCCCGGAAGGCCGCGTCCTTGTCGGGAAAGGCGTGAAAGCCGTTGAGCGAGAGGACCAGATCAAAGCTCTCGTCCGCAAAGGGCAGCGCCCCCACATCGCCCTGCACAAAGGCCACGTGGGAAAGCCCCATGGCCGCGGCGCGTTTTTTCGCGTTTTCCATCATGTCCGCGGAGTAGTCGAGACAGGTGATCCCGGCCTCCGGCAGCGAGGCGTAGAGGGGCATGGTCAGCACGCCCGTGCCCACCGGCACCTCCAGCAGGCTGCCCGAAAAGTCCGCCGGGATCGGGGCCAGGGCGTCCTCGATCCATCGGGCCGAGAGCTCCTTGTCCAGCCCCCAGATCAGGCCGTCCATGAGCTTGCCCAGCAGCGTGGAGCGGGTGATGATCCCGTCGTAGAGGTTCCCGATCCGGCCGAGCTCCTTGTAGGATCGCCGGATCTCCTCATGCCGCGTCATGTTCACGCCCCCTTGAATTCGATCTTCACGATCTTCATGTTCACCAGACTGTCGCAGAAGCGGATCATCAGCTTGTGAAACAGGCCGACGTCCCGGTAGATATCCCGATAGCCGCGCATGTAGCTTTTCGCCGTGACCGAGGCAAAGCGCCCGCTCCACGCTTCCAGCTCTTTTTCATCCTCCAGGGAGAAAAAGGCGCTCACCTCCGTGATCCCAGCCTCCTTGAGCCAGGTTTTGCGCATCAGCTTCGCGCCCCGCTCGTTGCAGGAATCGAAGGCCAGCACCGCGCCGGGGAAGCGCTCGGCCATGGCGGCAAAGAGGGCCTTCACGTCCTCGGTTTTGAAGTAGTAGAACACGCCCGCGGCGAAGAACACCGCGCCGTTTTTCGCGTCGATGGCGTCCATCCACTTCAAGTCGTTGAGGTCGCAGGCGAGATTCGTTTCCCGCTCCCCGGCGGGCAGCAGCTCGTTGCGCAGCTTGATCACGTCCGCAAAATCCAGGTTATAGCCCCGGCAGAGGCCATTGTCCACCTTGGAAAAGCTGTCGTCCAGCCCGCAGCCCAGATTGACCACGGCGGCCTTCGGGTGCTCCTTCAGATACGCCTTGACCTCGCAGCAAAGATCGTACTGCCGCTGGGCCACCTCCAGCGCGCCGAAGAGCCCCGCCGGGGACTCCATCTTCTTCCGCTTTTCGGCAAAGTCGTAGTCCAGGGAATCGCAGATCCGTTTGGCTTCGGGGTCGGAGAAAAGCTGCGGGAAGCGCTCCGAGCACACCAGCCGCCCGAAAAGCGGGATGATCAGCGTCTCCTGGACGGTGTTTTTCTCGATGTGATACTTCACCGCCGGAACCAGCCTTTCTTCTCATAGGGCGCGGCGTCCACGGCCAGGCAGCTGTAGCCCGTGGCGGCGACGGCGTTTTTCAACGCGCTCTCATCTGCCGGCTCTTCCGACAGGAAGGACGCCTCGCCTTTCGTATGGGAGGCGGAGACCTTCTTCGCGCCGGGGACGGCCTTGCGGATCACCTCGCAGATATGCGCCTCGCACATGGAGCACATCATCCCGTCGATCTTCAATGTGGTTTTGATCATCGTTTTATCTCCCTTTCTTCTTGTAGCCGCAGTCGCAGTAGGGGCCGCCCGAGGCCAGGGTGTGCTCGCGCACGAATTCGTCCGCGCCGCCCGCCTCGCTCATGCTGTAATCCAGGCGGCACATGGCGGGCACCAGATCCCGAAGCCCCAGCTCGCCCATCAGCGTGCAGATGCCGCACTTCGAGAAGCGGGCCTCATAGCCGCTGCCGTCGGGGTAGGGCAGAAAGTCCATGTTCCAGGAATAGGGGTTGCGGTCCGCCGCGTTGAGGGCGGCGGTGCGCTTCATGCCCGCCACGTCCTTTTCACTGAACTTCTGCCTTCCCATCCGGCGGCAGAACGCCCGCATCGGCCCGGTCATCATGGCCGCGGCGTAGTATGCCGTCAGCTCGTCCACGCTTGGGCGTTTCGGCATGCTCAGCACGAAAGCCGAAAGCATGGCGCAGCTGACGATGTTCATCTGAAAACGGTCGCCCTTTTCAAAGTCGGGGAGCTTTTTGATCAGCTCCCGGTATTTGCCGCGGGCTTTTTTCGTGATCTCCGCCGCCGTGGAGCGGTCGTAGCCCAGGACCTCCGTCAGCTTGCTCCGAAAGCTCCCGGAAAAAAGCGCCCACATCCCCGCGGGCATCCCCGGGACTTTCATGGGCGAAACACCTTCTTCGCCAAGGGGACCCTGCGGGCCTTTTCCTCGGTGTCGTCCGCCTCCTCGTAGCCGTCGTAGGGCGCCTCGGGGTCCGTATACTTCTTTGTAAAGGGACGGCACAGCTCCGTCCGGTGCCAGAAGGCGGCGTCCAGATCGTCCGTCCAGCCGGTGTGGCCGGTGATGATCTTGATAGGCCCCTTCCGGGCGCGCAGCAGCATTTCCAGCGCGGCCAGGGACCGGACCGCCAGCTTGTTGTCCTCGGCCAGGGTGGACAGGAAGCTGTAGCCGCCGTCCGCCCTGAACCAGATCGTGTCGCCGGTAAAGAGATACGCGTCGTCGATCAGATAGACCATGTGGCCCCAGGTGTGACCGGGGCAGAGGATGCACTCGATCTTGATCCCGTCGATGTCCAGGATCTGTCCGTCTTTGAGAAGGACGCGCTCATTGTCGGTCTTGAACAGCGGCAGCTTGTAGAGCCCGTGGATGACCCTGCGCCGCGCCTCGCCGGTCAGATAGCGGTTTTCGATCTCGCTGAGGTAGATCGCTGCGTTCCGAAACAGCCCCTCGCTGTCTCTCTCCAGCGCCCCCACGTGGTCGGTGTCCTGATGGGTGATGAGGATGTGCTGGATGGAGGCGGGATCGATGTCCAGCCAGCCCATCTTCTCCCGCAGACGGTCGTAGTTGTACCCGGCGTCGATCATGACGGTCCTGCCGTTTTTGGTATAAAAGAAAATGTTGGCGATCCATTCCCGCACGCAGGCCACGTGCTCGTCGATCCAGCCGGTGTTCAGGGGCTTGAAGATCGCCCGGCCGCGAAACATCACGCTCATGGACTTTTTCTGATCTTCGGAATCCTTCTTTGACATGGCGGTTTCTCCTTTTCAAGCAGCAAGCAATAGATGGGACTAATATTTGTTAGTAATTTCTAACTACGGAGTATAGCACATCTCTTTCCGTTTGAAAATACCGATTTGCGTTTTTTTCGGAAAAACTGGAACGCCGTGCCGCAGCCCGCCGGGAAGCGCCGACGCCTCGCGCCCGTAGGGGCGACCTTTGGTCGCCCGCCGTTCCGCGCCCGCGTGCATGATCTGCGGCGCGATGAGGGCATCGCGCCCTACGCGGGTCGACCATCCTCCGCCGTAGGGGCATCATCAGGTCGCGCCCGCCCGTCCCACTCCACGCCCGTAGCGCCGGGCATTGCCCGGCGTCGTCCCGCGCCGGTCCGCCGACCAATGGTCGGCGCTACGGGGATAAAGATCCTTCGACTCGCTTCGCCCGCGAAGCCATGACATCGTAGGGGAGGGGCTTGCCCCTCCCGCCGATTTGTGCCGGCGCTGCGTCCTCCTTTGTAGGGGCTGGCGCCCTCGACAGCCCGCCGATGCACGGCGATGCCCGTAGCGCCGGGCATTGCCCGGCGTCGTCCCGCGCCGGTCCGCCGACCAATGGTCGGCGCTACGGGAATCTGTACCCCCCCCGCCCCAGTTTGCGAACTGGGGCCCCCCCTTGACGCAAGGTGGGCCTTGCCCTGCTTTATGCGGCAACTCCGATCCCCCATTCTCTCGGGGCTTGACAAAAAGGTTAAATGTTGTATAATGCGGTTAAAGATATCTAACCGCATTCCCGGGTAAGCAGAACGGAGGCCGCTGTCACATGCATCTGCCCAGGGCCACGGAGGATTATTTGAAAACGATCCTGATCCTGCACAGGGAAAACGGGTCTGTGCGTTCGCTGGACGTGGCGGAAACGCTGCACGTGACCAAGCCCAGCGTCAGCCGGGCCATGAAGCGCCTGCGTGAGGCCGGCTATCTGACGATGGACGAAGATAAGCGGCTCTCTCTGACGGATACCGGTCGCGCCGCGGCGAAGCAGATTTGCGAGAGGCATCGCGCGCTGAAGACGCTGCTGGTCTCTTTGGGCGTATGCCCGGAAACCGCAGAGAAAGACGCCTGCGGGATGGAGCACATCGTCAGTGATGAAACACTTGACAGAATCATTCATTTTATCGGCAAGGAGGTTTCCCTATGAACAACAAAGCTGCATGGAACATGCTCAAACGAAGGCTGCTGAACGTGTGGCTTCCGGCCGCGGTCGTGGTGCTGGTGCTGGTTTGTACAGCGCGGTAGCATTCAACCTGCCATATGCTTTGATCGATCGCCCCAAGCTGCTGAGGGGCGATAAAAAAGTCCCGGAAGTTAAAGATGTCTAACTAATATGGAAGAGAGGTGTCTCATGAAAAAACGCCCCGTGTTCCAAATCCTGCTGGCCCTGCTGATCTATGCCGCGCTGTTCATCCTCGCCTCCAGCTGCGGCCTGATCCATCCGGCCTGCTACGCCTATGCCGGCACCTTTGTGCCGATCCTCTTCGGTTTTGTCTATCTCTATGCGGCCGCGAACATCCAGGGCTTCGGCGCGGCGCTGCTGCTCAACGGCTTTGTCCTGGTCGTCGGTCTGATCGCGGGGGAAGGAAATCTTCCTTTCATCGTCGGCCTCATCGTTCTGGCCCTGCTTGCGGAATGCATCCGGCGGCGGAGCGGCTATGATACGCGCAAAGGCGTCCGCTTGAGCTTTATCCCCTTCGCCTTTTCCTTTTACGCCTATTCCGCCCACTGGTGGACGGATACGGAGGGCTCCCTTGCCGCGGCTGTCGAGGAAATGCCGGCGGGATACGCGGACAAGATGATGCCGGTGATCCGGAACATACCGTTGCTTGTTATCATGCTTGTCCTCACGATCCCCGTGGCGATCCTCAGCATGCGGCTCGCCGAGGGCGTCATGAAAAAGCAGGCCGCAAAGCTTTATTAAGAAAGAAGGGATCCCAGTGAAAGAAAAGAGACAAAGCGACCTGTCCGTCCTGCTGGGCTACGCGGGCAGCTACAAGAAGCTGACCTTCCTGGGGCTGGGCCTCTCCGCCGTTGCCATGATCCTGGGGATGGCGCCATATATTTGCATCTGGCTGGTGGCGCGGGATCTGATCGCCGTCGCGCCAAACTGGACGCAGGCAACAGGCATCGGCCGCTACGGCTGGATGGCCTTTGCCTTCGCCGTGGCCGGGATCGCGGTCTATTTCGCCGCGCTGATGTGCACGCACCTGGCGGCCTTCCGCACGGCCTGCAATATCCGAAAGCAGGGGATGGCCCACCTGATGAAGACGCCCCTGGGCTTTTTCGATTCCAACGCCTCGGGCCTTCTGCGCAACCGCCTGGACGGCGCGGCCTCGGAGACCGAGACCCTGCTGGCGCACAATCTGGCGGACATCGTGGGGAGCGCCGCCATGGTGCTCGCCATGCTCGCGCTGATGTTCGTCTTCGACTGGCGCATGGGCGCGGCCTGCCTGCTGGCGGCGGTGGTGTCCGTCGCGGCCATGTTTTCCATGATGGGCGGCAAAAACGCCGGACTCATGGCCGAGTATCAGGCGGCCCAGGATACCATGAGCAAAGCCGGGACGGAATATGTGCGCGGCATCCCCGTGGTGAAGGTGTTCCAGCAGACCGTGTATTCCTTCCGGGCCTTCAAGCAGGCCATCGAGGACTACAGCGCCAAGGCGGAGCACTATCAGGGCGACATCTGCCGGGTGCCCCAGGCGATCAACCTGACCGCCACGGAGGGCGCCTTCGTCTTCCTCGTGCCGGTGGCGCTGCTGCTGGCGCCGGGCGCGCTGCGCAGCGGGAACTTCGCCGCTTTCCTCACGGATTTCGTGTTCTACGCGGTCTTTTCCGCCATCGTCTCCACAGCGCTGGCGAAGATCCTGTTCGCGGCCAGCGGCATGATGCTGGCGAGCACCGCCCTAGGCCGCATCGCCCAGGTCATGAACGCGCCGACGCTTACCGTCACCGACGATCCGCAGACGCCGAAGGACAACAGCGTGGAATTCAAAGACGTGAGCTTTACCTACGACGGAGCCCAGCTCCCCGCGCTGGAAGCGGTGTCCTTCCGGGTGGAGCCGGGCCAGACCGTGGCGCTGGTGGGCCCCTCGGGCGGCGGCAAGACCACGGCTGCCAGTCTGATCCCCCGCTTCTGGGACGTCAGCTCCGGCGCGGTGGAGGTCGGCGGCGTGGACGTGCGGCAAACCGGTCCCCACGTGCTGATGGATCAGGTGGCCTTTGTGTTCCAGAACACGCACCTGTTCAAGGCCTCGATCCTGGAAAACGTGCGCGCCGCCCGGCCGGACGCGTCAAGAGAAGAGGTGCGCTCGGCGCTCTCCGCCGCCCAATGCGACGACATTCTCGAAAAGCTCCCGGAGGGGATGGATACCGTCATCGGCACCGAGGGGACTTATCTCTCCGGCGGCGAGCAGCAGCGCGTGGCCCTGGCCCGGGCGATCCTGAAGGACGCGCCCATCGTGGTGCTGGACGAAGCCACGGCCTTCGCCGACCCGGAAAACGAGGCGCTGATCCAGAAGGCCTTCGCCCGGCTCACCCGGGGCCGCACGGTGCTCATGATCGCGCATCGCCTCTCCACCGTGGTCGGCGCGGACAGGATCATCGTGCTGGACGCCGGCCGCGTCGTCGAGCAGGGCACCCACGATGAGCTGCTGAAAGCAAACGGACTCTATGCCCGCATGTGGGCGGACTATCAACAGGCTGTTCAGTGGAAGATTTCCGGTGAAAAGGGGGTGGAATAAGATGTTCGGAAAAGCATTTCAGCGCAAGTACGCGCTCAGCGATCAGGGGATCAAGAACGCCAAAGCGGGCACCTTCTGGACCGTCGTCGTGAACCTGGTCGTGATGGGCGGCATGGGCATCCTCTACTTCATGATGCAGGGGCTGCTGGCCACGCTGACCGACGGAGCGCCGCTCCAGAAGGCAGTTCCGATCCTGCTCATGGTCCTGGCCTTTCTGCTGCTCTCCTTTGTCACCCACCTGCAGCAGTACAAGGCGACCTACGGCCTGGTCTACGGCGAAGTGAAGAACATGCGCATCTCCCTGGCCGAGCGGCTGCGCAAGCTCCCCCTGGGCTACTTCGGCAAGCGTGACCTGGCCGATCTCACCGAGACCATCATGGGCGACGTGAACCGGCTGGAGCACGTCTGGTCCCACTGCCTGGGCTATCTCTACGGCTCCTACATCTCCACGGCGCTGATCGCCGTCATGCTCTTCGCCTATAACTGGAAGCTGGCCCTGGCCTGCCTCTGGGGCGTCCCGGTGGCCTTCGCGCTGCTGTTCGGCAGCCGCAAGCTGACGAAGCGCCGCTCCGAGATCACCAAGGCCGCGGCCGTCACCGTGTCCGACGGCATCCAGGAGACCCTGGAAAACATCCGGGAGATCCGGGCGACCAATCAGGAGGGCCGCTTCCTCCAGGCGCTGGGCGACAAGATCGACGCCCACGAAAAAACCATGCTGCAGGGCGAGCTCGCCGCCGGCATCTTTGTGAACGCCGCCAGCGTCATCATGCGCCTGGGCGTGGCGACCACGATCCTGACCGGGACGAAGCTGATCCTCTCCGGGCAGATCGACTTCCTCGTGCTGTTCATGTTCCTGCTGGTCATCACCCGCGTCTACGCGCCCTTTGACCAGGCCCTGGCGCTGATCGCCGAGATGTTCATGTCCCAGGTCTCCGCAGGCCGGCTCATGGAGATCTACGACGCCGAAACCGCGGAGGGCAGCGAGAGCTTCACGCCCCAGGGTCACGATATCGTGTTTGAGAATGTCGGCTTCGCCTATGACGAAAAGCGGGTGCTCTCCGGCGTCAGCTTCACGGCGAAGGAGGGCGAGGTCACGGCGCTGGTCGGGCCCTCCGGCTCCGGCAAAAGCACCTGCGCGAGGCTCGCCGCCCGGCTCTGGGACATCGACCGGGGCAGCATCCAGGTCGGCGGCGTGGATATTGCTTCGATTGATCCCGAGACCCTGCTGACGGACTATTCCATGGTGTTTCAGGACGTGGTGCTCTTTGACGACACCGTGATGGAGAACATCCGCCTCGGCAAGCGCGGCGCCACGGACCAGGAGGTCCTGGCGGCGGCGCAGGCGGCCAACTGCGACGAGTTTGTTTCAAAGCTGCCCCAGGGCTACTTGACGCCCATCGGCGAAAACGGCGCGAAGCTCTCCGGCGGGGAGCGCCAGCGCATCTCCATCGCCCGGGCGCTGCTGAAAAACGCGCCCATCGTACTGCTGGACGAGGCCACCGCTTCCCTGGACGTGGAGAACGAGACCAAGGTGCAGGGCGCGCTGTCCCGCCTGCTGGCGGGCAAGACCGTGCTGGTCATCGCCCACCGGATGCGCACCGTGGAGGCCGCGGACAAGATCGTGCTGCTCTCCGAGGGTTCGGTGGCCGAGGAAGGAAAGCCCGAAGAGCTGCTCGCCGACGAGTCGAGCATCTTCCATCGCATGGCGCAGCTCCAATCCGCCAGCGCGCTCTGGAGCATCTGATCGGTCATTCAGACAGTTTGAACGCCGCTGAAATCAAGGGTTCATATAAGCAAAAAAGAGCTAACTGATCCAACAATGATCCGTTAGCTCTTTTCTTTACGAGTATTACTTAACGTGTTGTCAAAACCTTGTCACGAGGCCGTCGCAAGCTGAAAATATCCGGCAGTCATGCGCCTTGCGGCGTTTTCGGAATTATTCCCACTCGCTCCTTGAAACCGTGAGCTAAACGATTTTGTATAGGTCATTTAGCACAGATTATCAGGATTATTTGCATTACCTATAAATCTTTGACTATCAAGATTTTTGTTGTCACTGTGTTGTCACGTGGTGTTTGACTGAGACATTAACAACTACAATGCCATACGAATTATACTCAATTAAAGGCCATTTTTCAAGCACCAGTTCTCTCCTGCTTATGATGTATTATTCTCTTTAGCAAGGTATATATCGTTGGGTTCAAACGGGTACACGATTGTGCATACAGACAGAAAAAACGAACACTGCTCCATGAAAAGAGGACTGCCATTCTGACAGCCCTCAGTTATGTTAAAGATGAGAAATTTCAGATCACTTGGTATTCCCTCAACAGTTTTTCCACGTCGGTTCCTTTGATGAAGTCAAGCGCTTTGCTGACAGCAATCTTTTCTTTGAAGCCCAGCTTCATCTCCGTGAGTGGCTTGCCATCCCGCAAGCTGATTGTTGCCTTCAGGAGATCACGGATATCATAGATGCTGCCCCAGACCTCCGGGAC
>CACYLY010000047.1 GCA_902775355.1 Oscillospiraceae bacterium | reverse complement strand
TGTGCTCTGATTTCGAGCCTTTTTCTTGCAATACACAAAGTATTCCTGCGAAAAACTGCCTTCATCAGAACCCAAATTCTCTCGCAATCTGCTCTCGCCTATTTAATCATCGTTTACTTAGGTTTTAGCAGACGGAGATGCGGGAAAGCGGCTTCGGCGAAAGAACAGACAAAAAACTCCGATCCGAAAGGATCGGAGTTTTTTGCGGAAAAAGAATTGGAAAACGCGCGGGCTTCGTGTATAATGGGCGGGACAAAACAGAACCGACCTTGCGGAGCATAAGGAGAGACGCCCATGTATTGCACCAGGTGTGGAAAAAAACTGCCGGAGGGCAGCAGCTTCTGCGACGGCTGCGGGGCTGCCCAGGGAGCGGCGGGAGACCGAAAAGAGGAGAAGTCCGAAAACAAGGGGCGAAAGGCACTGATCGCCGCCATTCTCGTTTTCGCCCTGCTGGCGGGCATTCTGGGCGGCGCCCTGCTGGGTCTGAAGCTCGGACGGAAGGACAAAGCTCCGGAGCCGTCGGCCGCCGATGACGCCGCCATCACCGCCGCGTCGACGCCGGATCCCGGGACCGAGAGCAGCTCCTCCACCGCGTCTGCGTCGCCCGGCACGGAGCCTGCTATCCCCGAGCAGCAGCCCCTGCTGCCGGACCAGCCGGGTCAGCCGAGCCAGACGGACCAGCCGAGTCAGCCGGACCAGCCGAGTCAGCCGGACCAGCCGAGCCGGCCGGATCAGCCAAGCCAGCTGGATCAGCCCGCCGACGATAGCCTGCGTCTGGACCACATGGAGCATATGCAGAACGGGCAGTTCAAGCTGGCTTACCCGGTTTTCGCAGGGCCCCGGAGCGGGGAGCTGAACACCCTGGTCAGCGAGTTCGCCATGAACCTGGGACTGGACGGCGGGATCCGCGCCAACAGCTACGAGGCGGACTATCTCTGCGAGGTGACCCTGGTCAACGATTCCCTTGTGAGCATGGTCTTCTGCGGCACGGGCTATGTGAAGGGCGCGGCCCATAATTTCCGGGACGTGGTGCCTCTGAACGTGGAGATCGGGCAGATGCGGCCCATCACCCTCTGGGATATCTTCGCCATGGACATGGACGGCTTTACGGACATCGTCTATTCCCAGGGGCAGCCCTACGGCGCCGCCTGGTCCATCCCCGCGGCGGACTTCCCGGATCTCTTCGATCTGGAGAAGGAGATCTACCAGGGCCTCACCAAAGCGCCCGACGGCTTTCTGACGCCGAGAGGACCGGTGCTGCTGACCTATGTGGGCGTCACCGGGGTGGAGTGGCTGGACGTGCTGGTGCCCATCGAGCTGCTGAAGGACTATTACAACTACGATCTCATCCCCTGGGAGATGCTGTATACCAACAACTGAGCAAAAAGCGCGCGCCCGGGTTGTCCCTGAGCCGGTTTTGAAAGAAAAACCGATTCGGGCATCCTTTCCGGCGGGCCTGACAAAAAAAGAAGAGGATCTGCATGTTCCCGTGCAGATCCTTTTCTTTTTTGCTGATTGGCGCAGGCCTTTTTCGTCACCGGCACCCAGATGACGGAAAGGCCGGGAGGCTTCCGGGCCTTCTGCCGGAAATCCGTGTTCTTCCGTTTATCCGAAAATCTGACCGGGCAGCTTCAGCTTCTCTTTGGGCGGGAAGCCCTTGTCGAAGGCTTCCACATCGGCGTCGTCCACATAGTAGCCCCGCGGGGTCTGATAGACGCCGGTGATCCCGTCCAAATAGCCCGGTATCAGTTCCTTGCAGAGGAAAAAGGAATCGTCCGCGCCCTCCGGCAGGTCGTGATAGCGGATGCCGAAGTTTCGGGCATAGGAAAAGCCGCTCTTGCCATAGAAGCCGATATTGCCCTCGAACAGCACCGCGCCGAAGCCCATTTCCGTTGCTTTCTCCAGGGAGTAGTCCAGCAGCTTTTTGCCGTAACCCTGACGCTTGCGCTCCGGCGTGATGCCGATGGGACCCATGGTCAGCACCGGGATGATCCGGCCGTCGTCGGCCTCGATATGCGTTTTCATGAACATGTTCTGCCCGATCAGCCGTCCGTCCTGCTCCATGACGAAATCCAGCTCCTTCACAAAAGCCGGGTCGTCTCGCAGCACGTGGATCACGTAGTGCTCGCTGCAGCCGGGGCGGTAGACGTTCCAGAAGGACTCTCGGACGAGGTTCTCCACCGCTCTGCAGTCCTCGGGCCTTTCCGAATGAATGCTGTACGAGTTGTCCGTTTCGTTCTCCTTCTCCCTGATGAATCGCGGGCCCTCCTCGCCCAGGATCCCCAGGGGGCGAAAGCCGCATTTTTCCAGGACGCGCTGTGAGGCCGCGTTGTCCGGATCGGTCTCCGCCTCCACGGCCTTCACCTCCGGGTGCCGGAAGGCCCATTGCAGCGCCAGGCGGACGGCCTCGGCGGCGTATCCGCGGCCCCGGAAGGCTTCCAGGATCCCATAGCCGATCTCCGGGTTCCGGCCTGCCTCATGGCCCTTGAAGCAGAGATCGCCGATCTGCGTGCCGTCCGCTTTCTCTATGATCCACATGGCGTACCATTCCCGAGTCTCCGGATGCGCGAGACTGCCCGCCAGCATTTCGCCGTAGGCTTTCCGCAGATCCTCGTCCCGCTCGGCGGCGATCATGCGCTCCATCTGCGCCCTGCCGGCGGGATAGATCCGGATCCGCTCCGTTTCCAGCATAGAAAGTTCCTCCTTTTCCCGGGCGGCAGTCCCTTGATCACCGGGATCGTCAGGCGGGCGATCCCCGCGCAGGGCTGCCGGGTCAAAATATACACCGCCGCGCCGCCGGAGCCGGCGCCAAACCGGAGAGGATTCCGGACTTGCGGCGTCGTGATCAGCCGCGAACACGGCTTTGCGCTGCCGGCTGACGGGATCAGTAGTCCACCCGCTCCACGGTGCAGCCCGCGTCGGTGAGGAGCTGGGCCAGGCCCGCCTCGCCCACCATATGGCCGGTGCCCACGGCGAAGAACACGGTTTTCCCCTCGGCCAGCCAGTCCAGGGCGACCTGGGCCATGCCCCGGTTCCGGTCGTCGATCATGGCCCGGTTGTAGTCCTCGATCATGGCCAGCTGCTCCTCGGTGTAGTCCTCGTCGGTCTCCTCCTCTCCCAGTACCAGCGCCAGGATCGCGTCGTAGTCTCCGCCCAGCCAGGCCTCATAGAGCTTGTCGATCTCTTCGCCGTAGCTGTCCAGATTGTCCAGGACCGCCTGGATGCGCAGCAGGTTCAGCTCGTCCGGGAAGCTGTTCAGCAGCCCCATCTGGAAGGAGGAGGATTCCACATCCAGCACGGGGATGTCGTTATCATAGGACAGCAGGATGAGCCTGCGGTCCATGCCCGCGTTGGGGTCCAGGTCGGAGCGGCTCATCAGCGCGGCGGTATCCGCCAGGGAGGCCCACATGCCCAGGTTGTAGTAGTCCAGCATGGGGGAGTAGGCGCCGGCCTCCCGCAGCAGCTCCGCGCAGGATTCGTAGAGCTCCTCGGGCATGCGATCCCGGACCGTGCTGCCGTCCGTATACACGAACTGCTGATAGTCGGCCATGACGGCGCCCAGGTCCTTCTCATAGGCCACCAGGTCGAATTCCACCGCCAGCGCGTCGCAGGAGAGCAGGAAGGGGGAGACCTTCTCCAGCACCGCGTCGCTGCGCGCGTCGCCCACGTGGATGGTGCCGAAGAGGTAGAGGGTGTGCCCCTCCGGATCCGTGACCTTCCAGAGCAGGGGGTGCAGGGCGTCCGGGTCATAGTCCGGCGCCTCGGGCTCGGCGGGGACCTCGGACACGACGGGAGCCTCGGGCTCCGGCGGCGTCGGCGTCGGCGCGGGCGTCTCGGTCGGGGCCGGGGCTTCGGTCGGGGCCGGGATTTCGGTGACCGAAGGCGCGGCGGGCTTGCCGCAGCCGGCCAGCAGGCTCAGCGCCAGCAGCAGAGCCAGCGCCAGGGACAGACTTCTTTTCATGGAAATGCTCCTTTCCGTTGCGGATCAAGTCCGCGTGCTGAGGCGGGAGGGGGAAGAGACCGTCCGGCCGTCACAGGCCCTCCTTTTCCCCCTGATAGCCGCGAATGCCGCCGTTGTTCTCCACGTTCTTGTAGCCCATCTTCTGCAGCCTGGCCACGGCCTGGGCGCTGCGGGCGCCGGACAGGCAGTAGACGAACAGGGGCCTGTCCTTTTCGGGGACCGTGATCTCCGCGGTGTCCAGGGAGGAGAGGGGCAGATTGACGCTGCCGGGGATGTGTCCGTCGGCATATTCATCCGCATCCCGCACATCCAGCAGCAGAGCGCCCGCGGCGGCCCGGAAGCGGGCGAGCCCGGCGTCAAAGTCCTGCTTTTTCAGAAAATCGAAGAAACCCATGGGAAGGCCTCCTTTTGGGAAGGATTTGGATCATTATACCATGCGCTTCCCCGGAAAACAAGGCCGGGCGCCGCAAGGCGAAAAGCCGCACTTTCGACCTGAAAAGTGCGGACAAAGCCCGAAAGCGGTCAAAAATGGGGATCAATGGGCGATTTTGTAGAAAAGAGACAAATTTACCCGGCCGGGGCTTGCATTTATTTGTGAATAACGGTATAATACTCAGGAGCGGATCGCGGCCAAACAATATGATATGGAGGTTGATGTTCTATGAATATCGAAATCATCCGCACGACGAACCCCCGCCCCAAGCCGGAGATGAAGGGCATTCGCTTCGGGTCCTATTTCTCCGACCATATGTTCCTCATGAACTACACCGAGGGCAAGGGCTGGTACAATCCCCGCATCGTCCCCTACGGCCCCATCGAACTGGAGCCCTCCGCCATGGTCTTCCACTACGCCCAGGAGATCTTTGAGGGCATGAAGGCCTACCGTACCGCCAAGGGCAACATCCAGCTCTTCCGGCCCATGGACAATATCAATCGCTTCAACAATTCCGGCGTCAAGCTCTGCATCCCCCACATCCCCGGGGAGGACTTCCTGCAGGCCCTGAAGACCCTGGTGGAAGTGGACAGGGATTGGGTCCCCACCGAGCCTGACACCAGTCTCTATATTCGTCCCTTCGCCTTCGCGCTGGACGCGCAGCTGGGCGTGCACGTGGCCAAGAACTACCTGTTCTGCATCATCACCTGCCCGGTGGCCGCCTATTATCCCGAGGGCCTGAACCCGGTCAAGATCGCGGTGGAGCCCCGGGAAGTCCGCGCTGTCCGCGGCGGCACCGGCTTTACCAAGTGCGGCGGCAACTACGCGGCCTCCCTGCACGCCAGCCATGAGGCGGGCAAGAAGGGCTTCAGCCAGGTCCTATGGCTGGACGGCGTGGAGCAGAAGTACATCGAAGAAGTGGGCGCCATGAACGTCATGTTCAAGATCAACGGCAAGATCATCACCCCGTCCCTGGAGAAGGGCACGGTCCTGCCCGGCGTCACCCGCCGCTCCGCCCTGGAGATCCTGCGTCACTGGGGCTATGAGGTCGAGGAGCGGGACATCTCCGTGGACGAGCTGGTGGAAGCGGCAGACAACGGCACCCTGGAGGAAGCCTGGGGCACCGGCACCGCCGCCGTCATCTCCCCCATCGGCGAGATCTCCTTCCACGACAAGGTCCATGTGATCGACGGCTTCAAGATCGGCGAGCTGACCCAGAAGCTGTACGACACCCTGACCGGCATCCAGTGGGGCAAGACGGAAGATCCCTTCGGCTGGATCGTCCCCGTCTGCTGAACGAAACGGCACAAAGACACGCGGGAGTGTGAAAAAGCTTTTCACACTCCCGCGTGTCTTTGTGCAGAAACGAAACCGCTCAATGCCGGCCCGCGGCCGTCTTGCTCTTCTGCCTGCGGACCTGCAGGCCGTGGTAGACCGTCATGCCGCCCAGGCCTGCGATGGCCGCGCACATCAGGATGTAGGCGGGCACCAGCTTTCCCCGCTCCACAGGCTCGGCGCCGGGGAGCCCCTCGGTGGAGACGCCGGTCCCGGCGGCGGCGCTCTGGGCTCCGTCGCCGGGATCCGCGTTCAGCCCGGGCAGCAGACCGGGCTCCTGCTCCGGCTCCTGGGGCGCCGCGGCGGCGGCCTGGGCTTCCTCCCAGGCGGGGTACTTCTCGTCCAGCTCCAGGGAGTAGTTCGCCAGGAACTCGCCGATCTCCGCCATGCGGGGCATGAAGTTGCCCACGTTGCGGGTCATGACCGTGACGATGACGGGGGTGGGGGTATAGATGATGGCGGTGATATGGTTGTTGTAGCTGCCGTTGCGCTCTTCAAAGGCGCCGTACTTCTGGGCCACCTGGTACTTGCCCTTGAGCTTGAGATTCATGTACTCGTTGGGCTGGGCCTGCAGCAGGTACTCGATGATGTGGGGGAAGCGCTCCTCGCCGCCCTCGTAGAGGGTCTGCATCACCTGGGTGATGAAACGGGCGGAGTAGTAGCTGTAATCGAAAAAGTCCTGGTGATAGTATTCCCGGGCCAGGGAGGCGTACTGCATGCACAGCTCGCTGGCCTTGCCGCTGTCGTCCCGGCCCAGATAGGCCAGCATGGCGTGGCCGCTGGCGTTGTTGGAGTCGATGAGGGCGGTGGTCTCCAGCTTTCTCAGGCTGCTGCCGCTGACCAGACTGTCCTGGCTCAGCTGGCCGGCGGCCTCTTTTTCCGCCAGCAGCATGGACACCGGGACCTTGTACATGCTGGCCGAGTACATGAAGACGTCCCCGTTATAGTACCAGCAGTCGCCGGTGGCGGTATAGCAGAAGCCCACGGAGAAGTCCTGGCCGCCGCCGCTGAGATCGTGGGAGGCGATGTATTCCTTGATCCAGGCGTTCAGATATTCCTCGTCGATGATGCTTTCCCCCGCCTCCGCGCGGGCCGCGGGGACCAGAGAGAGCAGCAGGATCAGGCACAGCAGCAGGGGGATGAGCTTGGAAAGCGTTGTTTTCATAATAGGCTCCTCATAGCAGAAAAAGGTTCTGTCGGGATCGGCTGACACAGTATAACAGATTTCGCGCCGGCTGCCAACAGGCAATTGCAGGCAGCTTCAGCGGCGGGCCCGGGTTTTCCGCTTCCGGGGGCGGAAGGCGTACCGCAGCACCGGGATCGAAAGGCCCAGCAGGGCGCCCAGAATGATCCAGAGCCCCAGGGGCAGCGGCTGCTCGGCGGCGGGGGCCGGCTCTGGAGAGGCCGCGGGCAGGGGAGCGGGCGCGGGGCGCTCTGCCGGCGCAGGCGTGGAGGCGGCGGGGGTGACGGCGGGCTCCGGCGCGGGCTCCGGGCTGGGCGAGGCTTCCCGGGCGGCCTGCTCGGCCTCCCGGGCGGCGGCCTCCCGGGCGGCCTCTTCCGCCTCCCGCTGCGCCAGCTTCCCGTCCAGCTCCAGGGAGTAGTCCGCCAGGAACTCGCCCACCTCGGCGATCCGGTTCTGGTAATCGCCCACGTTGCGGGTCATCACCACCGCCACAATGGGGGTGGGGGTGTAGATGATGGCGGCGGTGTGATTGTTGTTGTAGCCGTTGCCCTCATCGTAGGCGCCGTATTTCTGGGCCACCGGCCAGCGGTCCTTCAGACGCAGGTTCATGTACTCGTTGGGCTGGGCCTGGAGCAGGTACTCGTTCACCCGGGGGAAGCGCTCCTCCCCGCCGGCAAAAAGGGTCTGCATCACCCGGGTCATATAGCGGGCGGAGTAGTAGCTCTGCTCGGTGAACTCCCGGGGGAAATACTCCGGGTCCAGGTCGGTGTAGGCGATGCTCCTGTCGCTGCACTTGCCCCGGTAGCTGCCGCCCAGAAAGCTCACCAGCACATGACCGAAGTCGTTGTTGGAGTAGACCAGGGCGGAGCGGACCAGATATTCCACGGTGCTGCCCTGAATGGTGTCGGTCCAGGTGAAGTCTCCGGCGGCGATCTCCTCGGCGATCATCATGCACACCGGGACCTTGTAGAGGCTGGCGGAGTACATGAACACATCCGCGTCATAGAACCAGCAGTCCCCGGTGGCGGTGTAGCAGAAGCCCACGGAAAAATCCTGCCAGTCATAGGTGATCCCCCGGCTCTGCAGGTATTCCTCCATCCATTGGTTCAGATAGGCCTCGTCGATCAGGCTCTCCTCCGGCTTTCCTTCCTCCTCCGCCAGGGCGGCGGGGGCGGCGGAGAGCAGCAGGAGCAGGGCCAGCAGCAGGCTCAGCAGTTTGGATAAGCTCGTTTTCATCCCTGGCGCCTCGTCGTTCAGAAAATCGGTGGGACCATTATACCATCCGGGATCGCGCTTGTCGACAAAAACCGACGGAAAGAGAAGGGAAAGAAAAAAACACCCGGAGCCGGGGCGGCTCCGGGTATTGCTATGTGCGGGAAAAGCCGGTTCTTGTCATCTTGAGCGGAGGCGAAGCCGGAGTCGAAAGATCTTGAGCCTTGGAAATACGGACCTTTAGCTCCTTCGGCTTCGCTCGCCATGACACGAGACCGGCCTTGCGCTTCAGTGGTCCTCGGCGACAACGCCGTCGCGGTAGGCGTCCAGCAGCATGCGCAGATCCTCGATGCGCCGCTGCAGGTCCAGGCCCACGTCGGTCTCCAGGATCTTCTGCCGGTCCTCCATGCGCTCAAAGAGATTGGTGGAGGAGGAGATGTCGTAGTTCTCCCGGATGGCCCGGGCCCGGCCCACAAAGGGCTGGTGGGCCACGATGCGCAGGGAGCGGGAGTTGTAGATCAGGGTATAGCCCGCAATGCCGGAGGTGGGCTGATAAGCCTTGCAGAAGCCGCCGTCGATGACGATCAGCTTGCCGCCGCCCTTGATGGGGCTCTCGCCCTTCTTCGCCTTCACGGGCACATGGCCGTTGATGATGTGGCAGTGGGGGCCCTCCAGCCCAAACTCCCGCAGGATCTTGTCGCAGATCTCCGGGTCCTCGTACAGCGTGTAGTAGGCGTTTTTGGGCTCTTCCCAGGCCTTCTTGTCGTCGATCAGGCGGCGCTCGAAGGTGGTCATCCGGTCCCGGCCGAAGATGGGGCTGTTCCGCCCGGCCCAGAGGAACCATAGAAAGTCCATGCCCAGCATCCGCTCCGGGCTGCCCGGCTTGTAGTAATAGGCCTGACGGGCGGCCTTGTCGCAGTAGTCCAGCAGGTCCTTGCCCCGGCGCTCGGTCCCGTCCAGCCGGAAGGAGAGGAAATCGCCCCCCTCGTCCATGGGGATGCAGCCGTGGAAGAGGAGATTGCCGTTGTAGATCTTGTAGAGGCTGCCCTTGGAGTAGAGGAAGCGGGTGTGCCGCTGCAGCTTCTCGCTGTGCCGGAAGGAGGAGGTGAGCTGGTCGATCACCGCCTCCTCCTCCGCCGTCAGGGCGTAGGGGTCGGCGGGGTCCACCGTGGGAAAGTCCGTGTCCGCAAGGGGATAGCATACGCCGCCGATGGACACGCAGCGCTTTTCGTAGTCGATCTTGTCCAGCAGCAGCCGGTCGTCCATGTTGTACTCCGGGTGCCGCAGGATCTTCTGCCCCTCCAGCTTGAAGAGGATGACGCTGATGGCCTTGTACATCCGGGCCGAGAGCAGCCGCTCCTTCTGGGTCACGCTGTCCGCCTCCTCCCCGGTGAGCTTCACGGCAAAGCGGGACACGTCGCAGTTCTTGTAGGCCTCGTTGGCAAAGACCGACAGAGGCCGCAGGGAGATGCCGTAGCCGGTCTCCACCACCTCCAGGTTGTTGTAGTGGATGGAGTTGGCCAGCACCGTGGCCACCAGGGTGCGGCTGCCGGAGGCGGCGCCCATCCAGAGAATGTCGTGGTTGCCCCACTGGATGTCCACGCTGTGGTGCTTCAACAGGGAGTCCATGATGATGTCCGCCCGGGGGCCCCGGTCAAAAATGTCCCCCACCAGGTGCAGGTGGTCCACCGCGGCCCACTTGATGAGCTGGCAGACGGCGGCGATCACGTCCGGCGCCAGGCCGATCTCGATGACCGTGGCGATGATGTTTTCAAAATAGCCCTTCTTGTCCTGGGCCTCGCCGTGGGTGTAGAGCAGCTCCTCCAGGATGTAGGCGAAGTCCTCGGGCAGGGCCTTGCGGACCTTGGAGCGGGAGTAGCGCTCGGTCACCAGCCGGGCCAGGGCGATGAGCCGGTGCAGGGTGATGCGGTACCACTCGTCCAGATCCCCGATTTCCGGCTTGAGCTGCTCCAGCTTTTCCTCCGGGTAGTACACGAGGGTGGCCAGCTGCTCCCGCTGGGCCCGGGGGATGCTGTCTGCAAAGAGCAGATCGATCCGCTCCCGCACCACGCCGGAGCAGGAATTGAGGATGTGCAGAAAGGCCTCGTGCTCCCCGTGGACGTCGGAGATGAAGTGCTCGCAGCCCTTGGGCAGGTTGAGGATGGCCTGGAGATTGATGATCTCCGTGCCCGCGGCGCGCACCGTGGGGTACATGCGGGAGAGCATGTTCAGATAGCGCAGCTCCTCGGGCGTGTAGCTTCGACGCTGATTCATGGGCAGATCCTCCTGTTTTTGGATACAGATGTTCACAAATCACAAGTCCATTATACAGGCTCCCCCCGGGGAAAGCAATGCAAAAAAACCCGGAACCGTTTTCGGTTCCGGGAAAGAAACAGTATTTCGAGTCTCTTAATCTCCCGCGGGCAGGGCCTGGAAGCTGTCCAGGATGGCCCGGACGCTCCGGTGCAGATGGGGGAGGTATTCGTCCAGCCCCACGGGGTCGCCGCTCAGGATCACGCTGTAGCAGGAGGAGCCCACCAGCTCCAGAATGGTGTAGACCTCGATCTCCAGCAGCTTGTCGTCCCCGGGCTTGCTGCCCAGGATCTCCTCGAACACGGCGGAATAGTCCGGCTGCCACTTGTTGATGGCCCGGCGAAACACGCCCCAGCTGAGATTCTTGTTGATGAACTGCAGCAGCACCTTGTTGTCCCGCAGCTGGAAGAGGATATCGTCCACCAGGGCCAGGACCTTCCCCGCCGGGTCCGGCTGGGAGCGGTAGTCCGACTCCTCCAGGGCGTGGAGGAAGAGCTGCTCCGACTTGCGGATCACCAGCTTTTCGTGCAGATCGTACTTGTCCTTGAAATATAAATAGAAGGTGCCCTTGGCCACCCCGGCCAGCTCCGCGATCTCGGCGATGCTGGTCTTGGTCAGGCCCTGGCTGGTGAAAAGCTGAAAAGCAGTCTCCATCAGGCTGTTCAGCTTTTGCTGCTTATTATCTTCCACACGTCCCATCTCTCGTCGCCCCTCCGGTGTCTTTATCCTATTGTAGCCCGGGAAAATGCGCTTGTCAAACAAAAAGCGCGAAAAAAGCCGGGAATAGGGGCTCTTCGACAGGATTCCCGGAGGAAAAACCGGGAAAAGAGGGCCCGGCTTTTCGTGCAGAAGGCGCAGAATTGGACGCTGTGCACAGAGACAAGCCGGAGCGTTTTGTGCACAACGCCGAAAAATTGACCAACGGTCAGAAATACCTGTCCAGGGGATTGACCAACGGTCATTTTTGTGCTACACTCGCAGACGATAAATGACCAACGGTCAATTTAAGTACAGGAGGCTTTGGTATGTACAAATTCGGAAAAGCGGTCGTCAAGCTGCGGATCCCGATTTTGATACTGGCGCTGGTCCTGGCCCTTCCCGCCTGGTGGGGCATGAAGGCCACGCGCATCAACTACGATATGCTGACCTACCTGCCCGGCGAGATCGAGACCATGCAGGGGCAGGACATCCTGATGGAGGAATTCGGAAAGGGCGCCTTCAGCTTCATCGTCGTGGAGGGCATGGAGGACAAGGACGTGGCCGCTCTGCGGCAGCAGGTGGAGCAGGTGCCCCACGTGCAGAGCGCCCTCTGGTACGACAGCGTGGCGGATCTGAGCATTCCCAAGGAGCTGCTTTCGGAGAAGCTGCGGGACGTGTTCGTGGACGGAGACAGCACCATGATCGCCGTGTTCTTCGACACCTCCTCCTCCGCGGACGAGACCATCGAGGCCATCGGGCAGATCCGGCAGCTCTGCGGCAAGCAGTGCTTCGTCTCCGGGATCTCCGCCCTGGTGGCGGACCTGAAGAGCCTGTGCGAGCGGGAGGAGCCGGTCTACGTGGGCATCGCGGTGCTCTGCGCCCTGGCGGCCATGGAGCTGCTGACGGACTGCTGGCTGGTGCCGCCGGTGTTCCTGGCGGGCATCGGCCTGTCCATCCTGTATAACCTGGGCACCAACGTGATCTTCGGCGAGATTTCCTACATCACCAAGGCCCTGGCCGCGGTGCTGCAGCTGGCCGTCACCATGGACTACTCCATCTTCCTCTGGCACGCCTACTGCGCCCGGAAGCGGGAGCAGCCGGACAAGGAGGAGGCCATGGCCCGGGCCATTCAGGACACGGTGCTCTCCGTCACCGGCAGCGCCCTGACCACCGTGGCGGGCTTTCTGGCCCTGTGCTTCATGAGCTACACCATGGGCGCGGACATCGGCGTCGTGATGGCCAAGGGCTGCGTCTTCGGGGTCCTGGGCAGCATCACCATCCTGCCCGGCCTGATCCTGCTGCTGGATAAGCCCCTGAGCGCCGCCATGCACCGCTCCCTGATCCCGGACCTGAGCGGGGTCTCCCGGTGGATCACCGGGCACTACGCGATCTTCCTCATCGCCTTCGTGCTGCTCCTGGTGCCGGCCACCGTGGGCTACTTCCACACCCCGGTCTATTACGATTTTACCAAGATCCTCTCCGGCGACGACGTGGAGCAGCTGAATGAGGAGGATATCCAGTTCCTCACCGCCAAAAACAAGCTGGAGGAGCACTTCGGGGTGGCCACCACCCACATGATCCTCTGCGACGCCGAGCTCCCTGCCAAGGACGCCAAGGCCATGATGGAGCAGATCGAAAAGCTGGACGGCGTCACCACGGTCCTGGGCCTGGACAGCTTCCTGGGCACGGACGTGCCCCAGGACTTCCTGCCGGAGAGCCTTACCGGCAAGCTCAAGAGCGGCGGCTGGCAGCTGATCCTGGTGAACTCCTCCTACGCGGTGTCCACCGAGGAGGTCAACGGGCAGATCGACGCCATCCATGACATTTTGAAGCAGTACGACCCCAAGGGCATGCTCATCGGTGAGGCTCCCTGCACCAAGGACCTGATCGAGATCACCGACCGGGACTTCACCGTGGTCTCCTGGGTGTCCATCGGCTTCGTCTTTCTGATCATCCTGCTGACGCTGCGCTCGGCGAGCCTGCCGGTGGTGCTGGTGGCGGTGATCGAGTTCGCGGTGTTCATCAATCTGGGCATCCCGTATTATACCCGCTTTACCATGCCCTTTATCGCGCCCATCTGCATCAGCACCATTCAGCTGGGCTCCACGGTGGACTACGCCATCCTGACCACCACCCGCTACAAGGAGCTGCGGCTGCTCTGCGGCAAGCAGGAGGCGGTCTCCCGGGCCCTGGGCTACGCCATGCCCTCGGTGCTGGTCAGCGCCCTGAGCTTCTTCGCCGCCACCTTCGGCGTGGGCCTGTATTCGGACGTGGACCTGATCAGCTCCATGTGCAACCTGCTGGCCAGAGGCGCTCTCGTCAGCATGTGCTCGGTGCTGCTGGTGCTGCCCGCGCTGCTGATGCTGCTGGACGGCGTGATCCGGAGCACCAGCCTTGGAATGAAAAAACAAACACAGAGTCTTTGATTTGGATAGGAGGAAATCGCAATGAAACAGGGAAGCAAGAAAATCATGGCGCTGCTGCTGAGCGCGCTGATGCTGATGCTCTGTCTGTGCGGCTGCGGCAGCCGGAGCGCGGAAGAGGCCGCTCCCGCCCGGATCGCCCGGGAGGCCGATCCGGTGGCCGAGGCGGCCATGCAGCTGCTGGGCGGCCATAGCAATACCGCGGGACGGGAAGAGACCGTCTATGTGATCGCCGACGCCAACGGCCGGCCCGACGAGACCATCGTCAGCGTCTGGCTGAAGAACCCGGAGGGGGCCGAGACCCTCAGCGACCACAGCCGGCTGCAGGGGATCCGCAACGTGAAGGGCGACGAGAGCTTCACGGCGGGGGAGGACGGCGCCCTGACCTGGCAGGCCATGGGCAGCGATATCCACTACCAGGGCACCACGGACCGGGAGCTGCCGGTGAGCACCGCCATCCGCTATGAGCTGGACGGCAAAGAGATCCGCCCCGAGGACCTGGCGGGCGCCAGCGGTCACCTGAGCGTCACCTTCTCCTACACCAATCACACCGGGACCCAGCGGGAGGTCAACGGCAGGACCGTCACCCTCTATCAGCCCTTCCTGGTGGTGTCCGGCCTGATGCTGGACGACGACAGAGCCGCCAACATCACCGTCACCAACGGCAAGATCATCCAGACCGGCGACCGCAGCGTGGTGGTGGGCATGGCCATGCCGGGCCTGCGGGAGAGCCTGGGCCTGGACGCGCTGCGCACCGAGGACGGCGAGCCGCTGAGCTTCGAGATCCCGGAGACCGTGGTCATCGAGGCGGACGTGCAGGACTTCCGGCTGCTCACCTCGGTCACCGTGGTGGAGAATTCCTTCCTGCAGGATCTGGATCTGAGCGGCGTGGAGTCGGCGGAGGATCTGGAGAAGGCCCTGCAGGAGCTGAGCAGCGCCTCCACGCAGCTGGTGGAGGGCAGCGCCGCCCTCTGTGACGGCGCGGGCCAGCTCAGCGACGGCATCGGGCAGCTGAACGCGGGCATCGACCAGCTGGACGGCGGCGCGGGGAAGCTCTCCGACGGGGCGGACTCCCTGGCCGAGGGAGCCAGACAGGCCGCCGACGGCGCCAGGACCCTGTCCGACGGCGCGGGGGCCCTGTCCCAGGGCAGCGCGGCGGTGCAAGCCGGCGCCGAGCGGCTGCAGGGCGGCGTCTCCGACCTGTCCGACGGGGCGCAGCAGGCCAGCCGGGGCGCCAACGCCCTCTCCCAGGGGGCCGAGGCGCTGGCCGCGGGGGCCGGCAGCATCTCCGACAACATGGACGCCCTCTCCGCGGGCGTGGAGGATCTGAACCGGGGGGCCGGCCAGCTCAGCGGCGGTCTGAGCGCCATGCAGGCGCAGATCACGGACCTGCCCGAGAACACCCAAAAGCTCCTGGGCGGCATGCAGCAGCTGCGCGCCGCGCTGAAGGGCAGCCAGGGGCAGAGCGTCTACGAGGGGGCCCTCGCCCTGCAGCAGGGGGCCGGACAGCTCTCCACGGGCCTGGCCAGCGGCAGCGCCGAACAGCCGGGGCTCTATGAGGGCGCGAAGGAGCTGGAAAACGGCGCCGAGCGGCTGAAGGGCGGCGCGGATGAGCTGGCAGAGGCGGCGATCCGAGTGCAGAGCGGCCTTGAGACCGTCCCGCAGCAGCTGAACGCCTCTCTGAGCCAGGCCGACCAGGGCCTGCAGGCCGCCTCCGCCCAGCTCAACGCCATCTTGGGCGACGAGAACCTGACGGACGAACAGCGCGCGGCCCTGCAGACGGCGCTGCAATACATCGGGGCCGTGGATCAGGGGCTGAACGAGGCAAACCTGGACCTGTCCCAGGCGGACGCGGCGCTGACGGCCATCGCCCAGGGGGCGCAGGCCCTCAGCGGCGGGGCCGAGGAGCTGCAGAGCGGCGCGGGCCGTCTGGCCCAGGGCGCCCTGAACCTGCAGCAGGGCGCGGACCAGCTCTCCGAAGGCGCGGGCCGCCTGGCGGCCGGTGTGGATCAGCTGGCCGGCGACGAAAATCTGGGCGCGCTGATCGCCGGGCTCAGCCTCCTGGCCGACAGCTCGCAGGAGCTGGTGGACGGGGTGGACGCTCTGGCGGCCGGCGCCCGGAGTCTGGCCGCCGGAACGGAAAAGGCCTCCGACGGGGCCAGGCAGCTGGCCGAGGGCAGCCGGCAGCTCAGCGGCGCCAGCGCGCAGCTGAAGGACGGCGCCGCGGCTCTGGCCGGCGGCGTGGACCGCCTGGCCGACGGGGCCTCTCAGCTGAAGGACGGCTCGGCGGACCTGGCCGACGGCGCCGCCAAAACGGCGGCCGGCGCTGCGGCCCTGAACGGCGGCGTGGATCAGCTGGCCGGCGGCGTGGGCAGCCTCTCCGAGGGGGCGGCGGCTCTGGCCGACGGGGCCTCTCAGCTCAAGAGCGGCACCGAGCAGCTGAAAAACGGCGGCGACGCCCTCAGCGAAGGGGTGACCCAGCTGCTGGGCGGCGCGGAGCAGCTGCGCGACGGCATGGCGGAGTTTGACCGGGAGGGCGTGCAGAAGATCTCCCGGCTGATGGAGGGCGACGCCCGGGATCTGATCGAGCGGCTGAAGGCCCTGCAGGAGATGAGCGGAGAGTACCGCTCCTTTGACGGGGACGAGACCGACCAGCCCGGCAGCGTGCTTTTCATCATCCGCACCGAATCCATCGGCGAGTAAAAAAGAAAAGCACGAAGAGGAGACCAGCCGCGAAAGGCTGGTCTTCTCTTCGTGTACTGCAGCAGACATGCAGTTTTTCCGGCGCTTACGGAAACCGGGGAAACGGAATGGAGCTGCGTTCTTCTGACGTGGTGCGCCGGACGAATACAAATCCGAACCGGATTGCAAGTCTGCATGGGGTGAGCGCGAGAGGGGAGGGTATGACCCTCTCGCCGAATCGAGCGAAGCGGATCTGCCCGCGCCGCAGGCGCGGCACCAAAAAGCGGGCATCCAAAAGGATGCCCGCTTTTTGGTGCCGCAGACTGTCAAAAAACTACTCAAACGCCCCCGCTTCTGGTAAAATAGGAACGGGGGTGTTGTTGTGGACGAATGGAAAAAAGACGCGCGGCGGGATGTA
>CACYLY010000046.1 GCA_902775355.1 Oscillospiraceae bacterium | reverse complement strand
GAATTTCAGCGCGTAGTCGCCTTTATGCTGGGCTGCGCTGATGCCCGCACCGGTTGCTTTGGCGTCCGCCGCCTCGCCTTCGTTGGACAGTGTGGCGTCCACAGTCGCATCCTGGCCGCGGAGACTCTGGAGCCACTGGGCCTCGGTGCCGGTGTAGCCCTGCTCCACGGCGAGCTCGTAGGCGCTGGCACCGTCCTCGCCGTCGAAGGCGCCGCTGTCGGCGTCGTCCCGAAGGCCCTGGGCGATGGCCTCGACGCTCTCCGCCGCCTCCACCGCGGTCTCCGCCGCCTCCAGAGCCTGCTGCACCAAGCTTTGAGTCGCCGGCGTGGGCGTCACTTCCGAGGGGGCGCTGCCCCTGATTCCCCGTGCCGTACACGCCGATCTTCAGGTGCCCGCCGGCGAGCTGCAGCACCTCGTGGGGCACCGTGCACTCGCTTCCGGTCAGCGCCACGTCCACGGCCGTCCCGCTCCCCTTGAAGAGGGCGGCCTTGGCCAGCCCCGTCCAGTCCTCCGAGAAGCGGAAGCTGACCGCCAGCCCCACGCTGCCGGAGGTGATGGGCTCCGTCGCCTGGGCCGCGGCGTCCCGCTGCCGTACGTTTACATGGATCATCTCGATCTCCTTTCTTTCTTGCCTCCCCCACCGGGGGAGGTGTCATCCGGCGTCCCCCGCAAGCCGGATGACGGAAGGGGTCCCCGCCGAATCGCGCCCGCAATTCATCCCTGTATCCCGGGATGAGGGCTTCCTCTCCATACGCTGCGCTCATTCACTTACCACCACGGTGTTCCCGATGCGGATCACCCAGCCGGCGGGCAGCTCGATACAGTTGTCGTGCTCCGGCGCCTTGCCGAATCCCACGCCCATTCCCCCTGGGCGGAACTTCATGGCCCAGTGCTGGGTCGCCAGCGCCACGATGCCCTGGGCGCTGTTCCCAAGGGTGTCGGTCACGGTCAGCCGCACCTGGTAGCTGTAGTCCGCCGAGATAGTCCCGATCACCAGGGCCGTGTCGTTCTGCAGCGTCGCTTCCGTCCCATAGGACGCCGCGTCCGTCCGCTTGTGGGCCGCGCTGAGGCTGATGCTGTTCTGCCCGCTGAGAGACGAGAACAGCGCCTTCCCCTTCGCCGAGTAGTACTGCCCGTCGTCCGCAGGGTCTCCCAAACTGTCGCAGCGGAACACCATCACCTCGGTCAGCCGGGGCTCCGCATAGGGCAGCACCGTGATCTGCAGCGTCTCGCTGGCCTCCTGGCCCCGGCTGTCGATCACCGTGCAGAGGATCTCCGCGTCTCCTGTCAGCACCCCCGTGCGGTAAGGGCTCGCGTTCACCGTCACCCCGCCGCAGCGGATCCGGTAGCTTGCCACGCTTGCCCCGTTCCTGCAGCTGATCTTCGAGCTGTCAAAGCTCAGCTCCGCCTTGCTGTAGCCCTGCACAAAAACGCCGAGCCCCGCCGCGGCGGATCCGGTGTTGTACGCAGCCGCGGTCGCCCAGCCGCTTGTCAGCGTCGGGCTCAGGCTCCCGGCGGCGAAGCTCACGGTGATGGTCTTGGTCCTGGTGCCCACGGTGTTCCCGCTGAATTTTGTCACGCAGGTGAAGGTCGCTGTTGCGCTCCCCGCGTTCGGCAGCAGGGCCGCATAGGTCGCCAGGTCCGGCGTCCAAACCGCGCTCGTCGCGGCGCTGTCCGTCAGCAGCGTCTCGGTCCTTCCGGCGCAGCTCACCGTCAGCGTGTGCTCCGCTCCCTGGGTCACCGCCGTCAGCGCCACCGGGATCTGGCTCCCGAAGTTCCCGTCGCTGGCGCTGATGGTGCTCGGCGCGCCGTACACGCCGTCCACCGTCACGCTGATGCCGCCGGGCTCGATGCGGCTGATCAGCGTGGAGTTCGGCCAGATCCAGAGGTAATAGTCCGCGTCCGGCAGCAGCTCCACGCTCGCGCTGCCGGTCAGCCTGTACTGCTGGGCAGCGCTGTCCCAGGTCTTGGCCGCCGCGAACCCGATGTCCGTGCCCACCTTGCTCTCGTAGCCGGTGGACGCCGCCGTCACCAAAAAGTGAAAGCCCGGGTCGTTGTATTGATAGCCGCCGCCGTACACGGCGTAGGCGCTGGAAGCAAACGGAACTTAAATCGCCCCACCAGAGGAAACGCATCATAGCCCAGGCTCCCGTCCATCGGATAGACGGCTCCCACGCGGTACCACCGCGCTTCGGTTGTCAAAGTCGTGCTCATACTCCGCCTCCTAAGCTCCCGTCAAGCGGATCCCCAACCCGCCGTCGGCGCTGATGCTCCAGCTCCCGAGGCGGATCTCCTGCTCCACCGCCTGGGAAACGGTGTGCAGCATGCCGTCGGAGCTGTCGAACCAGCCAACCTTTCGGCCGTTCACCCAAAACTGCCAGCCGGTGGAAGTATACAGGCCCAGGGTCTGCCCGGGGGAGAGCTCAAAGTAGGTCCAGCCCCCGTCCGTCAGCTCCTGTCCGGTAAACCGCAGCTGCTGGCTGATGGCGATGCCCAGCACCGTCATGTGTGTATCCGGGTCCTCCAGAAAGCCCCGGCGGATCTGTCCGCTGAGCTCGGCGCGGTATTCCGCGAAGGCCTCGCCCACCTCCCCCAACTCCGCCTCCGTGGCCCGGATCATTTCCAGGTAGCCGTAGCTCTCCACGATCTGCCGGGCAGTGGCCTCGATGAGCAGGGCGATCTCCTGCCGGTATTCGCCGAACTCGCTCCTGGCCAGGTACTCCTGGCGCAGCTCATGGCTCAGCTCTCCGATGCTGTTCGTCAGCACCAGATCCCCGGCCCGGCTCTCATCTGCGGTCTTGACGATCAGCGCCCGCAGCGCTGCGGCCCGCCTGCCCGCGTCCGTTTCCGCTCCTTCCCCGTAGCGCCGGGCATTGCCCGGCGTCGTTCCTGTGGAAGAGACCGCCTTCCGCACCGTCTCCGGATTTGCCGTCACCGTCTGCAGGATCTCATTCTCCCGCCCCCGCTCCCGGCGCACCAGATAGTCCCGGAGCTGGGCGATCTGCTGCAGGGCCTCTCCCTGCAGGATCGGCGGCAGTTCAGGCATCGCTCCCCACCTCCAGCGTCCTTGTCACGGAGAAGAGCTTCACCGCGCCGCGGCCCGTCAGCCGGACGCGCAGATGGTCGCAGCGCCGGGGCCGGATGGGCAGGGTCCGGGTCCCCCTGCCGGCACTCTCGATGCGCCCGCACTCGATCCAGTCCCCGCTGCTGTCGTATTCGATCCAGGCCGCCAGCTCCGCGCCCCTGTCCAGCCAGAGGGTGAAGCTGCAGCGGCCCAGGTACTTGTGCTCCGGCAGCCGGTAGTCCAGGATGCCGCTCTCGGCCATCCATTCGATCCCGCTCTCCCTGCTGCCCGCCGCGCCCCGGAGGTCCCAGAGCCTTCCGGAGGCGGCGTCGACGCAGTAGAGGCTCTCGCCGCAGCGGGCAAAGCCCAGGGCCTGCAGGCTGTCCTCCCGGTGCCAGAGTCCCTTGGCCAGATCATATACGAAGAGGTGCCAGGCCCCGGCGGCGTCCCGCATGGAGAGGTAGTATTTTTCTCCGAAGGCCCCGGCGCTTGCTCTGTCGTAGACCCCGTCGCCCAGGGCCTGACTGACGCCGCGGGGAAAGCCCCCCTGCCAGGCGCAGACCTCCACCGGGCTCTTGTAAAGCAGGGTCTCCCCCACTACGCACAGGCTCTTGGCGCTGCCCTTCTGGACGCCCCGGCACACGGTCTCCTCCAGCCGATGGGCCCCCTGGGCGCTGACGGTGACCCGGTGGATCCGGTTTTCCTTGAAGAAGCAGGGGCTGCCCAGGTAATTCACCGCCCCGGTCCAAGGCCCGTCGGAGCCCACACTGGCGGTCCAGGAATCGGTGGACAGACCCAGATACTGCCGGAAATTCCGGAAGTCCCCCAGGGCGGAGGCGTAGATCTCGTTCAGGGTCTTGCCTCCGTCGCTGCCGTAAAAGCAGCCCCAGAGCCGGTTCTGGCACTCGCAGACGTAGTCCATTTTGGGCAGCTTCCGCTGGATTTTCAGGTCCTGCTGCTCGTCGCTCTGCGCCGCGCTCAGCAGGCCGACCACCACCGCGTAGTCGTCGGTGTTCTCGTCTCCGCCCACTGCGTAGAGGATCTTCTCCCCGTTGATGTCGTCCAGCTGGCTGCCGGAGATGGTCACGCCGTCGTACTGCCGGAAAAGCTGCGGCAGCTGTCCCCGGCTGGGAAAGCTGATTTTGGTGTAGACCGTCTCGATGCTCACCCACATAAACTCCACCTGGCTCCATTCCCGATACACGGTCCCGCCCTCGGAGGTATCCACCCAGATCATGCCGTTGGCCGGGTCTGCGGGCTCCGCAACGCCGGTACTCCCGATGGTGTAGGGATTGCCGTCGACATCGCAGGGCGTGTAGCTCACGGTGCCAAGGGCACGGTAGCTGGCCTCCATGCTGCCGGTATCCGTCGGGTCCGCCGTGTTGTAGTAGACCTTGTCCGGGAAGATCAGCACATAGGCCCCCATGCTCACCAGCTGCTTTTCCCCAGCGGCAAGGCCCGTCACGCTCGTGGCCAGGCCGTTGACGTACAGGGTCCCGCCGGATACCCAGCAGGGCGCGTCCTTTTCCAGCAGTCCTCCGGGGTTCGTCAGCATCCCCACCAGGCCCCGGGGCCTGCGGGTCTCCAGCAGGGGGTACTCCTCCCCGCTGAGGTTCTCCATATCCCAGCAGGCCCCCTCCGGGCCCCGCAGCTTGCGCACATAGCCCGGGAAGCGCTCGACGGTCTGTCTGCTCTTCTTTCTCGCCCTCAGCTTCGGATAGAACATCTCCCCGCCCCCTCACTGATAGTGCTTTTCGCCCGTCCTGGGCCGGTGCTCCCGGTTGTAGGCGTTCCGGAAGCGGCGGAAGAGGGCCTCGAACATGGCGTTGGAGGCATTGAAGCCCTCGTACTCCCGCTCATAGTAGTCCATCTGGGCACAGAGCCAGTGGACATAGATCTCGTCATAGGGCGCCGGGACCTGGAGCGCCCGGCTCAGGTCTCCGGTCCCGAAGGGGCTCCAGGCCGGAAGCGTCCCCTCGCAGCGTTCCAGGATCTCCTCCCGGAGCCGCAGCTCCAGCCGTTCCAGCCAGCGGAGCTTGTCCTCCGCTGGAAAGCTGTTGGGCTTCAGCCGATCCGCCTCCCGGATGGCCTCTGCAATGGTCATGATCCGTCACCTCTCCTAAAAATGAAGTCGCGTTGCTAATGAAGGAATGAAGACGCTGCGCTAATGAAGGAATGAAGACGCTGCGCTAATGAAGGAATTATGGTATCGCCTTCGGCGATGGATTGATTATCCCCTATTCCCCAGTGTGCGCACTGGGGACTTCCCCCTAAGGGGGAAGCAAGGTCTCGTCTTGCCTTCCCTCGTGGAAAGCACGGCCGCGTCTTGCCTCCCCTCGCAGGAAGCAAGGCCGCGTCTTGCCCGGTGGCAGATGAAGCGAGCCCGGAATTTCCGCAGCGGTCGAAAAATGCAAGGAAGAGCGTACGCCCGCAGCATTTTTCGGGTACCGCAAGGCGGACAGTGGCTGAGCCGCTTGCGGCGAGGCCGGAAGGGGTCTTCATTTCTTCATTCCTTCATTCCTTCATTCCTTCATTCCTTCATTTCTTCATTCCTTCATTCCTTCATTCCTTCATTCCTTCATTCCCTCAGCTCTTGTTCTCGTGCTCCGCCTGGTACTGCAGCCCCGCCATGGTGGCCTGCTCGGCGTGCTCCAGCACCTCCACGGCGCAGGCGGGCAGCTTCACGGTCTCGCCCCGCTTGATGAGCCAGGTGCGCTCGTTGACGCGCACGAACACGTCGCTCTGGAGCTCCTTGGTCAGCGGCAGCCGGATGCTGATCAGCTCCTCCTGCTCCGCCGCCTCGTCGATCTGGTTTTTCATGTTCTCTGCCATGTTCCAATCTCCTTTCTTAATAGCCTTCCCCTTGAGGGGAAAAGCGGGCTCGCGCCGCCGGTGGCGGATGAAGCGAGCACGGTTTTACCGCAGCGGTCGAAAAACGCGAAGAACAGCGTTAGCCTGATGCGTTTTTCGGGTACCGCAAGGCGGACTGGTGGCATCCGCCGATCCCCCGCGAGGCGGATGACGGATGAGGTGTCTTCCGTCCCTCGTTCCCCTCAGGGGAGAGCTCCCGCCCTCCCCCTTGGTTCCTGTCATTGCGCGCCGTAGGGAGCGACCCTTCGCCCCTGATCGCTCCGCCGTCTTCCGGAGGCATGTGGGCATGCCCCCCTACGGCGCGGCAATCCGCTCTCTCGTCTCCTGCGAACTGCGAACTGCGAACTCAGTTGGCGCTGGCCGTGGCGCTGTAACGGCGGGTCATGTGCTCCACCCGGATCAGGTAGCTGGGCAGCAGGATCTCCGCGGTCTTCATGGCCTTCCAGCCCACGCTGGAACGCTGGTCCAGAGGATCGGCGGTGCCGGCGGAGCCCTTCTGCTTCACGATGGTCTGCAGGCCGCCGCCCTCCACCTCGGTGGTGCCGTAGGCGCCGTCGCCGAAGAACAGCGAGGCAAACACCGCGTAATAGGCGGGGTTCGCGCCGCTCTGGGCGGGGCAGGTGGAGTCGCGCCAGATCTTGGCCTCGGTGCTCTGGACAAAGCGCACGCCGCCGATCTTGCCGATCTCGCCCTCATAGAGGTTGGTGGTGTCGGCGTACTTGTGGGGATCCCGCCAGTCGGGGTCCCGCATCAGGTCGTAGGCGGTGTAGGGGTGGATGATGCCGATGTAGTCCCCGTCGATGGTGGGGGCGTTCTGAGCCCGCAGCTCGGCCACCACCTGCTCCACCAGGTTCACGGTGAGCACGCAGGTGTTGTCCAGGCCGGCGCGGGAGACGACTGCCGTCTCGGCGCCGGTGGAGGCGTTGATCTTGGGGGCGTACATCACGTTGGTGCCGCCCACCAGCACGTTTCTGGTGATGGTGTCCAGGGTCATGCCCGCCTGACGGCCCAGGAGCTTGGTGGCCTCCAGGATGGTGTTGTCCAGGGCGGTCAGCTCCAGCACATCGGACTGGACGATGAAGTCGCCGTACTGGCTGACGGTGGCGGTGACGGTCTTCACGTCCAGCTGGTTGCCGTTGGGGGTCACGCCCTCGGTGAGGGGTGTGGTAGCCTTGGCCAGCGGGCTGAAGGAGCGGAACTCGATGGTCTTGCCGCCGTTCTTGGGGATGGGGCGCTTCTGGCCGAACTGGTCATGGACCAGGTTGGCCGAGGCGTAGTCCAGCAGGCGCTTGTCGTAGTAGGTCTTCATCTCCGGCGACAGATCGTTGCCGGAGCTGTTCATGGTCGTGGTCTGGGTCGCGAACAGCTGGATAAAGCTGAACATGCTGTGGAAAAGTTTCTTCATTGTCATTCTCCTCTCATACCTTGTGTCGGACGGATTTGTCATTGCGCGCCGTAGGGAGCGATCCCCCTGATCGCTCCGCCGTCTTCCGGAGGCATGTGGGCATGCCTCCCTACGGTGTGGCAATCCGTTCCTTTCTTCCTCCGAGGAGACAATTCCGAATTCCGAACTCCGAATTCCGCATTGTCAAAACCGGATCTTCTCTCCCCGTGCCACGCGCCGGTCGATCTCGTCCCGCTCTGCCCGGCTGAGGGCGTTCACGTCCCGCTTGCTGAGGACCGGCCCCTGGCCGCCCATGGCCCCCTCGGCGGGGCGGCGCTGCCCGGCGATGACGCTGTCGGCCAGCCGTTCCTCCGCCTTCCGGGCGGAGTACTCCATGGCCGCCGGCAGGATCTCCCGCTGGTGCAGCACCTCAAAGGCGGTGCGCAGGGGCACGCCGCTGCCGATCAGGCTGCGGAAGCGGGGGTCCCTGGCCTCCTGCCCCAGGTCGAAGCTGGGGTAGCGGCCCCGGAGCTCCTCCGCCTGCCGCAGCCAGTCGGAGACCTGGCGCTTGGCCTGCTCCTGCCGTCTGGCCTCGACGGCCCGGGGCTTCTCCGGGGCCAGGGCGGCGTCCTCCCGGATGGCCCGGCCCAGGGCCTCGGCGTCTCCGGCGTCCACGCCGTAGTGCCGCCCCAGCAGCTCCAGAGCCGGGCCCAGGGTGCTGAGCCGTCTGGCCGTCTCCTCGCTGCCCTTCAGGCGTCTGCGGATGGTGTCCTGGACTCGCTGATCGTAGAGGTCCTTGAACTCCCCCTTGATCAGCTCCTCGAAGCGGGCCGCCCGATCGTCCGCGCTTGGCTGCCGCTCCCCGGCGTCGGGAGCCGTCTCCCGACCCTGCTGCCGCTGGGCCGGGGCCTCTTTCGCGCCCGTCTGCGGCTGGGCGGGGGCCGCCGTTTCCTGCCCCGCGGGGCTGCCCCCGCCGTTTCCCGCGCCGTCTCCCGCTCCCGCGTCGCCAAAGAGCTGGATGTCGTACAGAGAAACCAAATCGTATCTGCTCATGAAAAAACCTCCTGCCCGTAGGTGGGCGAAACCAATTATTCAAAGCGCCTCTTTGCCTTCCCCGCGCACGGGGAAGGGGGACCGCTTGCGGTGGATGAGGTCCCCGCGAAGCGGATCCCGTTTCTAATCGCCGCTCTGAATTTCGATATACCCCGGGTAGGCCTCGGCCAGCAGCCGCAGGCCGGTCTCGCCCACCCAGAACAGGTGCCGGGCCTCGTCGAGAAAGCCCTCCCGGGGCTTCACCGTCACCAGCGCCCGACCGCCGCGGAGGAGGATATGGGCCTTTTCCCGCAGTCTCCCGGCCTCCTCCATGGCCTTCGCGCACTGGGCCAGGGTCATGGCCAGCACAGAGGCCCCGGCGCACACCGGGTCCTTCCCCATTTGGGCAAAGCCCGCGTGTCCGACCAGCTCCATGCTCAGAAAGCCCCGCTCCCGGTCCTGCTCAAACCGAACACTAACCATTCGCTCCTCCTGTCTGTCCTTGCGAACCGTAGGGAGCGATCCCCTGATCGCTCCGTGTTTCCGGAGGCATGCAGGCACGCTCCCTACGGTGCGGCAATCCTTCCCCTCGTCCTCTGAACACTGCATTCTGAACTCTGAAAACGCAGAACTATCTCGGCGCTCCCGCCTCCGCGGCCTGCCGCCGGGCTTTCAGGACTCCCGGGGCCTCGCCGCCGCGGATCCCGCCCCCGGCGGGCGCTTCGGGCGGGACCGCCGCTGCCGCCGCCTCCCTGGCGTTGGCGCGGATAGCGCGCAGCACGAAGTCCTTGCCGTCGAAGTCCATCATGTCCAGGCAGGCCAGGGCGGCCCTGGCGTTCTGGGGCGCGAAAAAGCCCGCGCCGTAGAGCTGCAGGGCCAGCTCGTTCTGGGCCATGCGGCTGTAGGGGCTCTGCTTTTCCGCCGTGACCCGGATGTCGAAGAGGGGCAGCCGCCAGGCCTCCTCCCCCTCTACGCTCTGCAGCCGCAGCCCCCGGTTGGAGTAGCGCACGAAGTCCTCCGCGCCGCCCTGGCCCAGGATGCGGAAGCAGCGGGGCACGTCGTAGAACTGCCGGATCAGCTCGATGCACAGCAGCAGCACCTTGCGGAAGGCCCGGTAGGAGCCCATGCTGCAGTCCCGGGTGAGCTTGCTGCCCGCCTCCTGCATGGCGGCGATGGCGCTGGCCGCCGTGGCCCCGCCGGTGGTGCCGCCGTTGGACACGTCCCGGTTTCCGGTGGTCTCCTTCAGCTCCTGGACCTTGTTCTCCAGGATGGTGAGATACAGCCGGTTCAGCGGGTTGGGCTGCACAGGCAAAATGCTGTCCCCGCCCAGGTTGCCGTCCACATGGATGAAGTCCCGGGAGGCGTCGGCAAATTCCTCCTCGTTCACCGAGCCGTCCGCGCGGATGAAGTGCCGGGGCCGGGCGTTGAAGAGCATGTTCTGCAGCAGGGCCTGGTCTCCCCGGTCGATGAATTCCTGGGCGTTTTTGCCCACGTCCAGGAAGCCGAAGCCCGCGGGGCTGCCCTTGCAGCGCAGCAGCGGGTCGAAGACAAAGGGATAGAGCCCATGGGCGTACCAGCCCTTTTCCGCGTAGGCCGGGTCGTTCTCCGAGGCGAAGAGGGGCTCGCTGATCCCCGCCACGAATTTGCACAGGTGCAGCCGGGTCCGCCCGGCGGCGTCCCGCTTTTTGTAGTACCAGTCCACCACCGCGCTCTTATTTTGGGTGTCCACCGCGTCGTCGTAGAAATAGCGGTTCACGTCCAGGGCCGGGGCGCTGAGCCGCTCCTTCAGCTGGGGGTAATCCTGCTCCAGCAGGTCGTTGTCCCGCAGCGTCACATAGAAGAGGTTCCGGCTCTGCTGGATATCGCTGACGCCGTTTTCCCAGAAGAGATTGATGAGGTCCACGGCGCTGATGTCGATGTCCCCCAGACCGTTGAGCCTGGCCGGGTCCCAGAACACGCCGAAGACCCCGGTGCCGCTCTCCAGCTTGTCGTCCATGGCCCGGGAGTAGACCTCCTCAAAGTCGCAGGCCTCCAGCACCACCGGCAGGATCCCGGAGAGCATCCGGGCCTCCTCCCGATCCCCCTCCTCCCGGGGCAGCACGTGGGCCGCGGGGAAGTTGTCCATGGCGTCGGCGTGCTTGTTGGCGATGGCGTTCAGCAGCCAGGCGGAGGCGGGCTCCACCTCGCCGCTCTTGCGCCGCATGCACTCCCACTGCCGCAGCTTGTACCACTGCTGGTTCTCCACCAGGCGCTTTTCCAGATTGGCCTTTCCCGCCCGGTAGTTCAGCAAGGTCTGATAGGCCTCCTCCACTTCCTTCTCACCGATGGGCAAAGTCAATTCGGAATTCGGAGTTCGGAGTTCGGAAGGTTCAGATCCCTCCGTCCTATCCGCACCGGCGTCTTTCCCCACTCCGTAGGGGCCGACGCCCTCGGCGGCCCGCGTCCCCACGCCGTAGGGGCGACCTTCGGTCGCCCGCGTTCCTTCGCCCCCGGCGTCCCGTCGTTCCTCGCCGTAGGGGCGATTCACGAATCGCCCGCCGTCTGCCGTAGGGGCGACCCTTGCGGTCGCCCGCGTCCCTTCGCCCTCGTAGGGGCCGACGCCCCCGGCGGCCCTCATGCCTTCCCCGCGCACGGGGAAGGTGGCGCTTGCGCCGGATGAGGTCCCCGCCGCAGGCGGCATCCCCACGCCCGCGCCGTAGGGGCGATTCACGAATCGCCCGCCGTCTGCCGTAGGGGCGACCCTTGCGGTCGCCCGCGTCCCCTCCCCGTAGGGGCGACCTTCGGTCGCCAGAGCTCTCTTTTTCTCTTCCCGCTTTTTTACGCTCATTTCTTCAAAACCTCCATTTTCGGTCTCGCCTCCGCCCTTGCCAGGTCTTTCTCCTGAATGTCCAGGAACAGGTGCAGGGGCCCCGTGTTGAATTTGTCGGGCATTGCACGCTGTCTGGGCTGGATGGGGCGGCTCATGAGGAAATACCGGGTCTCGTCGGCCACATGGTCCTCGCCCGCCGTGTCCAGATCCTCGGGCCTGGCCGTGTCATACTGCAGCGTCGGCACCGTGCGGATAAAAGCCCTGCAGGTGTTGAACACGTACATCCGCGGAAAGCCGTTTTCGTCGAAGGCCAGCCGGTAATGCAGCTGCATCCAGCCGGGGATCCTCTGGTGGTCGCCCTTCTCGAAGTACACGCCCGCTTTCGCCGCCGTCTCCGCGATGGACACGCCCATCTCCGCGTTCCAGATGGCCGGGTCCGCCACGCCGGCGATCCGCCGCCCCTTGAGCCAGGGGTGCTCCCGCTCCGCCCGGGCGATCTCCCCGAACACCCGCTCCGGCACCCACTTGACGCCGGTGTTCGGCGTCTCCGTGCAGCCGTACATCTCCAGGATCCGGTACACTGTCCCGTCGAAGTCCACGGCCCACCAGCCCACGGAAAAGGGCCGGTTGTAGCCCCAGTCGAAGCTGCGGCAGATCTTCCAGCCCGCCGGGATCTCGAAGGGCTCGATGACGTGGCACCAGCGCCGCTGCTTTTTCAGCTCCTCCCGGGGCAGATCCACGCCGGCGGCGTTGGCCGCCCGCATGTCCGGCTCGACCCGGAAATCCTCGAAAACCTGCCCCTCGTAGCAGTCCCAGTCGCCGTAGAGCAGGGCCTGCCGCTCCTTCTCCGGCAGGCTTGCCAGCCTGGCCAGATACTTGGGGTCGTTTTCCAGCAGGATCTTGTTGTCGAAGACCGTGCTGGGCACGAAGGCCCGGCTCATGCGCTGCTTTTCGCTGTGCCCGTCGGGATGGACCACAACCACCTCTTCCCAGATGGTGCTCATGGGCTCCCCGGCGGTGATGAAGCGCTCCTTCACCCAGCTGTGCCCCACGCCGCCGGGGTTGGCGGTGCTGCGCATGTAGACCCTTGTTCCCGGGCCGTTGGGGCGGTTGCGGCTTTTCAGGTAGATGTACTCGTCAAAGCTGAAGTGGGTCAGCTCGTCGAAGGCGATGAAGTCATAGGCCTTGCCCTGGTAGTTGAAGCGGTCCTTCTCGTGCTGCAGGGAGCCGAAGACGATCCTGGCCCCGCTGGGGAAGGTCCAGGTATGCTTCTGCTCGTTGTACTTCGCCTTGGGGAAGGCCGCGGGATAATAGTGCAGGCTCTTCTCGATCAGCTCCGTCAGCTGGGGATAGGTCTTGCGCAGGATCAGCCCCTTGTAATAGGGGATTTCCACCTGCCGGGTGGCCTCGATCACCAGGGCGTCGCTTTTGCCGCCTCCGGCTGCCCCGCCGTACAGGACCTCATCCTCGCCCCTGCGCATGAAGGCGATCTGCCGCTCCTGGGGCCTCCAAACGACCCTCCCCGGCGCTCCGTCGATCCTCATCCCTCAAGACCTCCCCTGTGCAAGGGGAGGTGGCCGCAGGCCGGAGGGGTTGTCCTCTGTTCCAATGCACTACTCCTCATTCTCCCGCTCCCCTCCTGGCCTTCCCCTTGAGGGGAATTGCGGCTTCGCGCTGCCGGTGGCAGAAAAAGCGAGGCCGGAATTTCCGCAGCGGTCGGAAAAATGGAGCAAGCGAACGCGTGAACATTTTTCCGGGCACCGCAAGGCGGACGGTGGCATCCGCCGATCCCCCGCGAGGCGGATGACGGATGAGGTGTCACTCCTCGCAAACCACGAACTCCTCTCCGTCCGCAGGCAGAAGAGCCGGGTCTCCGCGGGCAAGCGGCTCGGTTTTGTCTTAAAAAGACAGCTTCCGCTCAAAAAAAGAAGAGCGCCCGGCCCCCTGCCCGCTGTTTCGGCCCTTCAGCTTTCCGCCTCAGGCTCCTTGTTTTCCTCGATGGCCGGCAGGATCAGCACCCCGGCCGCCTCGTCCTCGTTCTCGTTCCCGGAGCGCTGACCTGCGATCCGCAGCCGTTCGATCCTAGCCTGCTGCTCGGCCAGGTCCAGGGCGTCCTTCCGCAGGCCCTGGAGCTCCCGCAGGTCCTTCAGCGCCCGCACCAGGGTGGCCAGGGCGTAGGGGTTGTCCGGCTCCAGCTCGTCCAGGGAGCGGCTGATTTTCTCCAGCATCCGGTCGGCAGTGTCCTCCAGGCGCAGCCGCCGGCTCTGCCGGGTCGCCATTGCCAGTTCCTCCGGCGCCACCGGCTCCGCCTCGCTCAGGCCCATTGAGCGCTCTTCCCGCTCCGTCAGCTCCCTGAGCTTTGCCTGCCAGTGTCCCGCGGCGGCCCTTCTTTTCAGGGTGTTCAGAGACAGGCCGTGCTTCTTGGCAAGTCTGGCGTAAGACAGGCCGGTGGCCAGAAAGTCCGCCTCCACCAGGTTCCAGTCCGTTTTTCCCACACAGCGCCTCCCTTCCGGCTTCCCGCGTCCTCTGGAGCCATTATCTCACCCCTGTTAATCCCCGCCGAAAAAAGAAGCACGCCCTCCGAGAAGGCGTGCTTCTTTCGATTTTGTTCTGAAATCAGGCCTTGATGCTGCCGTCGGGATTGAAGAGGGGCAGCTTGCCCAGCACGATGATATCGTCCCGGTCATAGGCGTCGCCCTCGGCGAGGACGGCCATCCGGCCGGCCACGATGCCGCCAGCCGCCTGCACCAGCTCCTCCGTGGCCCGCAGGCTCTCGCCGGTGGAGATCACGTCGTCCAGGATCAGGATGCGCTTGCCCTGGATCAGCCTGGCGTCCTCCACGTCCAGCACCAGCTTCTGCACATGCATGGTGGTGATGGACTTGACGCTGACCTCAAACACGTCGGACATATAGGCCTTGGCCCCCTTGCGGGCGACAAAATACCTCTCCGCGCCGCTCTGCCGTGCCATCTCGTACAGCAGGGGGATGGACTTGGCCTCGGGAGCCAGGAGATAGTCATAGTCGGGGGCCTTCTTCAGCAGCTCCGCGGCGCAGTGCACGGTGAGCTCCACGTCGCCGAACATCACGAAAGCGCCGATGTACAGATCGTCCGTGACCTTGCACAGGGGCAGATCCCGCTTCAGACCGCAGATATCGATTTCATAAGTCATGGGTGTATTCCTCCTGAGAGTTTTGGGGGCGAGCCCGTCCCCCGGTCGGCGCGCAACAGGATCCCGGCGCCCGGACCGACGGAGTGGAGCAGCCCTTCGGTTTTTTCAGACTCTCCTATTGTACAGGAAAACGCGGAAAAATCAAGAGGCAATTCCGATTTTCCCGCCACCCCGCGCCCGCACCCGCCCTTGCCTCCCCCACCGGGGGAGGTGTCGCGGCGCGTCTCACGCAAGCGCCGTGACGGAAGGGGTCGTCCGTCCCGCCCCGCATCCACTTCCGTCCTCTCCGTAGGGGCCGACGCCCTCGGCGGCCCGTCGTCCCGCACCCGTCCCCCGCTTCCGCGCAAACAAAGAACCGCAGGTTTTTGGCCTGCGGTCCTTCGTTTGGGAGAAAAGAGAGGATAAAGGAGTAGAAAAGCAGCAAATTCAGGGTTCCCGCTCGGGGAGCGTCGTCCCGGATTCGGGGGTGCGCTCGTCGAACACGATGCGCACGCTGCGGCTCTCGCCCGCCCGGAAATAGGTCAGCTCCGCGCTGTCCCCGGCGCTGTACTGCCGGATCAGATTGCGCAGATCGGTGGAGCTCTCCACCTGCTGCCCGTCGACGGCGGTGATGATATCGCCGCTCTCCAGCCCCGCCTGATCGGCGGCGGAGCCGGGGGACACCTCGGCCACATAGGCGCCGAGGGGCATATCGTAATACCGGGCAACCATGGCATTGTAGCGCTCATCGGTCCAGATGCCCAGATAGGCCTTGCCGGTGACATAGCCGTTATTCACCAGGTCCTCCGCAATGCGCAGCGCGTCGTTGCTGGGGATGGCGAAGCCCAGGCCCTCCACGTCATAGTCGCTGTATTTGGCGGTGACCACACCTACCACCTGGCCTCTGGTGTTGTACACCGGGCCGCCGGAATTGCCGGGATTCACCGCGGCGTCCAGCTGGAACATGGAGATGTTGTCCGCTTCCTCGGTGGAGATCACCCGGTTCAGCGCGCTGACGTGGCCGGTGCTCATGGAGAACTCCAGCTCGCCCAGAGGGTTGCCGACGGCGAAGATCTCGTCCCCCACCTGCAGCTCATCGCTGTTGCCCATGACCACGGGGCTGAGGCCGACGGCCTCGATCTTCAGCACCGCCAGATCGTTCACATCTTCCTTGCCCACGATGACGGCTTCATACTCGGTCCCGTCATGGAGCACCACCCGGATGGGCAGGTTGGACTCATCCGCCACCTGGACCACATGGTAATTGGTGACGATATATCCGTCCTCGGAGAGAATGAAGCCGGAGCCGGAGACGGTGGCCTCCCTGCTGCCGCCGAAATAGTTCTGGGTGGAGTAGCTGGTGGTGATGCCCACCACCTGTTTGCAGGAGAGCGCATAGATCTGGGCCGGGCTGAGATTCGCGCCGGTGCTGAGCACGGGGCTGGCCACGGTGGGCTGCTGCAGACTCGCGGTGGAGATGGCGGCGGCGTTTTCCGCGCTGACGCGTTCGTTCTCCGCCAGGGCGTGCTCCAGGGCGTCGAAGCGGCTCTCGTTGAGCCAGCTGTTGATCCCCGCGCCCAGGCAGCCGCCCAGCAGCGCGCAGATCAGGCACAGGGCGATGGCGCCGCCCAGACCGATGCCCCGGCGTTTCCGCCGCGGTTTCTCCCGCCTCACCCGCTCCTGCCGAACCGGCGGCGTATAGTAGCGGGGCGGGGTGGTGGTGGAGCCGGCGGGCTCGTAATGGGCGTCGGAATAGATGGTTTCGGGGCTCTGCCCGAATTCCCCGGCGCTGCGATACCAGCCGTCCCGGTCCGGGGCGTACCGGGGAGCCTGCGCGGGTCCCTCCGCCGGAGCCGTATCCTCCGCGGCGGGGTTCTCCTCCGTCGGCGCCGTATTCTCCGCAGTGGGGATCTCCTCCGCCGGTGCCGTGTTTTCCGCGGCGGGCGCGTCCTCTGCCGCAGGACCTTCCTCCATCGGGGGGAAGTCCCCTTCCGGGCTCGGGTTTTCCGCCGAGCTCTCGGCCCAATTTTCTTCTCTGGGATCTGCCATGCTGAAAGACCTCTTTTATTCTGGTTCGGGCCTCGTGTCCGAAGCCCCTTTCTGATGCTGCCATCCTAACGCAGAAATATGACTTTGGCATGAACAAAGCCCAAAATGATTATGAACAATCAGGCGGCGGGCAGCATGGATTCTCCCAGGGTCTGGACGGGGATCTCCGTGTGTTCCCGGATCCAGGCCAGGCAGGCCGCGGAATCCATGTCGATCTCCAGATCCAGGCTGTCGAATTCCTCCGCGCCGCCCGGGCCGTCCGGGCCGGGCCGGACCAGCTCCATGTGGAAGCTCACGTTGGAGCCGGTCTCCAGCCGCTCCCCGTCGGCGCGCAGCCAGACTCGCCCCAGGCAATGGTCCCGCAGGTCCGGCAGCACGGCGTGGGCGTAGAAGTCCAGCGCCTCCTCCTGGCTCAGATTCAGGCTTTCGTACTGCTCCCGCTGGTGCTCGTCCACCCAGGACCAGGAGAGCTGGGCGGCGTAGAAGGTCTTCTCCGTCACCGGGATCCGCAGGCTGTGCCGCTGCTCCATCAGCTCCGGCCGGTTCAGCAGCGCCTCCAGCCGGTCCACGTCCCCGGGCTCCTCGACCTCATAGCGATTGATGTAGTAGGACCTTTCCAGGCTGCTGCCGTCCTTCATCACATAGTGCAGCATGACCCAGGTGCCATAGTAGTGGATGTCCGACTCGTGCTGGGCCTTGTGATCCACCAGGTCCCGGTGGATCTCCGTGACTTCCCGGATGTTCTCCGGCTCCCGGACCGTCCAGTTCCTCTGGGCATAGCCGTACACGACCTCCACCTGCTCCGGGTCCGGCACCCGGCGCTCGAAGCCGGTGAGGTCGAACTCCGCCGCCAGGGTCAGCAGGCACAGGACCGCGCAGACCGCCGCCAGGCCCTTCCACCTTCCGGGAAAGACCCGCACGGTCCGGCGGATCAGCATCTCCGCAATGTACCAGCCCAGGCCCGCGCCCAGAAGCAGCAGGGCCAGGATCAGAAAGGCCGCCTTCCGTCCGTGGAAGCTGCCCCCCAGCAGCAGAGAATAGACCGACGAGGTAAAGACCAACGCGCCGCCGACCGCCATGCAGTAGCGGAAGATGGGCTTCAGCACGGGGAAGGCCACCGTGTCCCCGGCGCACTCCATATTGCGCTTCCGGTAGAGCTGCAGCGCCAGAGCCGACAGCAGCAGGCCCAGCCCGGCGTAGAGCAGCAGCCAGCCCTGGCCCGTGACCTGCCAGAACCCGCTGTCCTCCAGCCGCTGCACATAGACCCGGCGATCAAGCCAGACCACCGGCGCCAGCCAGGTGAACCACTCGTCGCCCTGGGTGCTGACGCCGTAGACCAGGGCCCGCAGCACCGCCCGCAGGCAGTCCTCCGCCGCCCAGGCGGCCAGATTCAGGGCCAGATAGGCCACCGGCAGGATCAGCAGGCTCCCGGTGAGCATGGCGCAGAACACCGCGATCCCATAGAAGCAGAGATTGGAGCAGACCGCCATCAGCAGCCAGGTCAGCAGATCCTGCAGCGGCAGGCCCTCGCCCAGATACAGGGCCCCGGTGAGCAGGGCCGTCAGCAGCTCCGCGGCCAGCATGGGCAGGAAGCCCGTGAGCCAGGCGGTGAAAAACAGGGTCTCCCGCCGCAGGGGCAGGCTGTGCATCAAGCCGCAGCTGCGGGGATTGTACAGATAACCGAAAACCACCATGGCCGTCACGATCCCCATGAAGAAGGAGATCAGTACCATGTCCTGGCCGCTGCTCAGGGTCAGGCGCTGCAGGCTCTGGGCCAGCGTCTCCTCTCCCCAGAAGGAAGCCTTGGCCAGCTGCACCGGCAGCAGGAAGAGCAGCAGCACGAACCAGCCCACCCAAAGGGGCCAGCAGCGGCGCAGCAGATTGCGGCAGACGCCGGCGTTAAAGCAGGATATTCTTGACTTCATGATCGGCGCCTCCCAGCTCGTAGATAAAAATCTCCTCCAGATTCAACGGCAGGATGTCCAGGAACAGGGGCCCCGCCGCCTGGAGCTTTTCGGTGAGCTCCTCGGCCTTCCCCCGCAGGATCAGCTGCCGCAGCCGCCCGGTGCGGCTCTCGTGGAGCATGTCCAGATCCGTCGGCAGCTCCGCCCCCTCGGGCAAGGCCAGCTGGATCTTCACCAGGTTCTCCTGCAGCTCGGAGAGGCTGCGCTCCAGCAGCATCTTCCCCTTGTTCAGGATGCCCACGTGGTCGCAGACGTCCTCCAGCTCCCGCAGGTTGTGGGAGGAGACCAGCACCGTCACGCCCCGCTCCGCCACCTCGGACAGCAGCAGGCTCCAGACCTGCCGGCGCATCACCGGGTCCAGCCCGTCCACCGGCTCGTCCAGGATCACCAGCTCCGGCCGCAGGGCCAGGGCCAGCCAGAAGGCGGCCTGCTTCTGCTGCCCCTTGGAGAGCTTGCGTATGGGCCGCTTCTCGTCCAGGGCGAAGGCCGGGGCCAGCTTCTCCCAGCGCTCCCGGTCAAAGCTCGGATACAGATCCCGGTACAGACGTTTCATGTCCCGGAGGGTGGCCTGGGTATAGTAGAACACCTCGTCGGGGATGTAGGCGATGCGGCGCTTCACCGCCGGGTTTTCATAGACCGGCTCTCCGTCCACCGTGACGCTTCCCGCATCCTGCCGGAGGATCCCGGCCAGATGGCGGATCAGGGTGCTTTTTCCCGCGCCGTTGGGCCCCACCAGGCCGTAGACCGCCCCGGCGGGCACCGTGAGACTCAGCCCGTCCAGGGCCCGGAGGCCGTCAAAGCTCTTTACCAGATCCCGTACTTCAATCATGTGCTTCTCCTTTCAGCCGCCGGCAGAGCTCCTCCTCGGTCAGCCCCAGCTGCTTCAGTTCTCCGCTCAGCGCGTCCCAGCGCTCCAGCAGCTCCGCCCGCCGGGCCAGGGCCGCGGCGTCCCCCTGGCACACGAAGCTGCCCCGCCCGGGCACCGAGCAGATGTAGCCCTCCTGCTCCAGCTCCCGATAGGCCCGCTGGATGGTGTTGGGGTTGATGGCCAGCTGTCCGGCCAGCTCCCGCACCGAGGGCAGCCGACTGTCCGCCGGCAGCGCCCCGGTGAGGATCAGCTGGCGAAAGCCGTCCCGCACCTGCTCATAGATGGGCCGGGCGTCCCGGAAATTGATGTTGATCATCCGCCCACCGTCCTTTCTGAATAATTCGCAATTCGGAATTCGAAATTACAGGAACGCACCGCACGGAACAATTCGGAATTCGAAATGCGAAATTTGGAATTGCAGGAACGCACCGCACGGAACAATTCGGAATTCGAAATGCGGATTACGGAATTGCATGAATGTACCGCGATCCCCGTTCAAACTCTCGTCCACGTTCGTCTCGCGCCCGTAGGGGCGACCTTTGGTCGCCCGCCGTCTCGCGCCGTAGGGGCGCTTCAGGTCGCGCCCGCGATCACGCGCCAACGCATCATCCGCGGAGCGATCAAGGGATCGCTCCCTACGCGCGCCCACGTCCGTCTCCCGCCGTCCCGTCTTGCCTCCCCCTCCGGGGGAATTGCGGCTTCGCGCTGCCGGTGGCAGAAAAAGCGATGCCGCAATTACCGCAGCGGTCGGAAAAATGGAGCAAGCGAACGCGCGAACATTTTTCCGGGTACCGCAAGGCGGACGGTGTCATCCGGCGTCTCACGCAAGCCGGATGACGGAAGGGGTCTCCCCCGCCTTCCCGCGTCCACGTCCGTCTCGCGCCCGTAGGGGCGACCTTTGGTCGCCCGACTGTGCTTCCCCCAGCGGGGGAAGCTCCCCTCCAGTGCGCACACTGGAGGGGTGATGAGGGAGAATGCCGCGCTCAAACGTCCCCATAGCGCCGGGTATTGTCCGGCGAATACGGAACGATCCCGCAGGACGAAGGGCCGCCGAGCATCGCTCGGCGTCTTGCTTCCCCCTCCGGGGGAAGTCCCCAGTGCGCACACTGGGGAATAGGGGGGACAGCCCTCACCCCTTGGCCGCCTGTCGTCCCGCACTCCGCCTTCTTCGATCCGACTGTATTAACCGTCTTAGTACAGCTAAAATAGCACAAAACTGCGCTGCCGTCAAGCAGCGCAATTCTTAAGAATTCTTATATCGCGTTTTTCGCCCCCGGCATCCTTCTCCCGATCCTCACACCGCCAGGCCCGTGAGCCAGCGGCGCATCATGTCGTAGAGATGGTTCCCCGCCATGCGGCGGATGAAGCTGCGGGTGCGGAAGGCGCCCAGGTGCAGCTGGCGCACGAAGGTCTCCCCCTCCACGGCCATGGAGACGAAGACCGTGCCCACCTCGTGGACCCCGTCCCCGTCCGGCCCGGCCAAGCCTGTGACGCCCAGGCCGATGTCCGCCCCGGTGACGGCCCGGACCCGCTCCGCCATGAGCCTTGCCACCGGCTCGCTGACGGCGCCTTGTTCCTCGATCAGCGCCCGGTCGATGCCCAGGAGCCGGGCCTTGACCTCGTTGGTGTAGGTCACGCAGCCCCCGGCGAAGACGGCGCTGGCCCCCGGGATCTCGGTGATCCTGCGGGCCACGTCGCCGCCGGTGCAGCTCTCGGCGGCGGCGAAGGTCAGCCCCCGCTCCTTCAAAAGCGGCAGCACGGCCTCCTCGATGCTCTCCACATCCATGCCGTAGACCACATCCCCCAGCCGCGCCTTCACGTGTTCGATCACCGGGGCCATCATGGCCTCGGCCTCCTCCTCGCTCTTCGCCTTGGCGGTGACCTGCAGCAGGCAGTCGCACTCCTTGGCATAGGGGGCCATGCTGGGATTGCGCATGGCGTTCATCTCTTCGGCGAAGATCTGGTCCACCGCGCTCTCCCCGATCCCGAAGATCCGGACGGAGTGGGAAACGATCTGCTCCTCGGAGAGCTTTTTCAGGTACGGGATGGCATACTCCCGGAACATGGGCACGCACTCGTTGGGCGGCCCGGGCAGCATGAGGACCAGCTTGCCCGCCGCCTCGAAGGCGCAGCCGGGAGCGGTGCCCCAGCGGTTGTGGAACACGGTGCAGCCCTCCGGCAGCAGGGCCTGGCTGAAATTATTGGGCGTGAAGTCCTTCCCCGTCCGGATGTACTCGTAGAGCCCCTCCCGCTCGGCGGCGTTTTCCGTGAGGGGCAGGCCGAAGCTCTTCGCCAGGATCTGCTTGGTCAGATCGTCGCAGGTGGGTCCCAGGCCGCCGGTGGTGATGATGATGTCCGCCCGGCCCTTGGCGATCTCCACGCAGGCCGCCAGCCGCTCCGGATTGTCCCCCACCACGGTGTGCCAGCGTACGTTCACGCCGATCTTCGACAGCAGCTCGGAGATATCCCGGGCGTCGGTGTTGGTGATGTGCCCCAGCAGCAGCTCGGTCCCCACGGAGAGGATCTCAGTGTTGTACTCGCGCAAAGCTTATTCCTCCTCTTCCAGCCGGATCCGCTCGATGCCCTGCAGGGCCTCCTCCACCAGGGCCTCCACGTCCAGGGCGCTCTCGGCGGTCTCCACCTCGGCGACGCTGGGCCGGGTCCTGGGGTGACGGGGGGTGAACACCGTGCAGCAGTCCTCATAGGGCAGAATGGAGGTGTCGAAGGTGCCGATCTTTCTCGACATCTGTACGATCTCCTCCTTGTCCATGCCGATCAGGGGCTGCAGCACGGGCAAAGACAGCACCGCCTGGGTGCTGGCCATGGCCTCCATGGTCTGGCTGGCCACCTGGCCCAGGTTCTCCCCGGTGACGATGGCCTTCGCCCCGTTGGACAGAGCGATCCGCTCCGCGATGCGCATCATGAAGCGCCGCATGATCAGGGTGAAGTACTCCTCCGGGCACTTGTCCCGGATCTCCTCCTGGATATGGGTAAAGGGCACCACCTCCAGGGTCATGCGCCCGCACCAGGCGGTGAGCAGCTTCGTCAGCTCGATGACCTTCTCCTTGGCCTGCTGGGAGGTATAGGGGAAGGAGAAGAAGTGCACCGGGATCAGCCGCACGAGCAGGGTCACCGCCACGCCGTTGGAGCCCACGGGCATGCCGCCGGCGCCGTTCACCGGCTGGGCGTGGACATAGGCCGCCAGGTCCCGGATCTCCAGATTCACGATCAGCTCCGGCTCGTGGACGTCCACGGCGCAGTTGGGATAGGCCTCCGCCAGCTCCCCGCCCACGTACTGGCTCAGCTGGATGGAGGTCATGGGGAAGCTCTTGTCGCTGCGCTTGGACTCCACCTTGAAGCTCTTGGCCCGGCGCATGTCCTCCCGCAGGTAGTCGATGGCCAGGCGGGCGATGGCATCCTTGTCCTTCTCGCAGGCGGCGGCCCGGCTGATCTTCACCACGCCGAAGACCTTCTGCACCGCCTCGAAGGCGGCGTCCATGTCCGCGTCCTCCTCCAGGGCCTCCACGTAGACCGTGGACTGCATGCAGCTGACCTTAAATTTTCCGATGGGCACCAGCCTGCGCCGGATATTGCCCATGAGTTTCTGTTCAAAGCTCTTGCGGTTGAGACCCTTCAGCACGATCTCCCCCAGCTTGAGAAGCAAAATGTCGTTCATAGCGTATGTTCCTTCCGTCTGCGCGCCGCAGGGACCGTTTCCCGATATGGATGGATCTGCGGCTCTGAATCGGCCTATCCTACCATGTTTTTCGAGTAAAATCAATTCCCCATTTCCGTCTGGTCCAGCAGCTCCTGCAGCGTGATATCAAGCGCTTTGCTCAGGTACTTCAGCTCAATATCCGTCACGAAGCGCTGCCCGGATTCGATCCGCTGTACGGCGTTCTTGTCCACGTCCAAGCCTTCCCGCTGCAGTCTGTCGGCAAGCGCGCGCTGGGACAGCCCCATGTCTTTTCTTCTCTCCGCAACTTTGCATCCGCAAAGGTTGTTTCTCCCGTCCTCCGTTTTGTTTGTAAACATGTTTCAGCACCCCTTTGACATTCAGTTCTTGTCATTGGGGTTATTGTATGGTAACATGTGTTTCGATATGACACGCACTAAATGTCATTTCGAAATACATTTCCGAGAGAAGGGCAAAGACATTGGATCCGTCTTCCGAAAAAAGCTCTTGTCATGTTGTCTATCAAAGCATGTATCTGCTCCTGTTCAACGCCGTCACCGACGCGCTGGAGGCCCTGGACGCAGAGCGGCCCGAAGAGGCACAGCGCCTGCTGGTCCAGGCCCAGCAGGCGTGTGAAGAGCTGTATCTTCGTGCATAAAAAACCGGCGCAGGTCCGCCCCTGCGCCGATCCTCTATTCTTTTCCGTAGTTCTCGTAGAAATCCGCCAGAGCTTCTTCCGTGCTGAGCTTCAGCACTCGGCAGAAGCAGGCCAGCTCATAGTCCGTCACGAATCGGCGGTTGCTCTCGATCCGGCTGATCATCTGCTGGTCCAGATTGACGCCCAGCGTTTGCATCCTGGCCGCAAGCTGGGCCTGGGTCAGTCCGGCAGCGAGCCGTCTCTCCCGCAGGATGCGGGAGACCACATTTTTGTTGGAATCAAAGAGGATCTTCTTCAAATTCATCACCACGTTTATCAGACGTATACTTGACATTACCATGGAGTCCGGCTTAAAATACGTCACATAAACGTGGAGTGGTTCTTTTATAGGAGGTATTCTGATGGAAACGCCTTTATCGGTCTATCAAAGCATGTATCTGCGCCTGTTCAACGCCGTCACCGACGCGCTGGAGGCCCTGGACGCAGAACGGCCCGAAGAGGCACAGCGCCTGCTGGTCCAGGCCCAGCAGGCGTGTGAAGAGCTGTATCTGCGCGCATAAAACCGTGCTTGCCGCTTGGGCAAGCACGGTTTTTCATTCGGTCAATTCAAAACTCCGGTACTGGATGGCCTCGGCCACGTGCTCCGGGGCGATGCTCTCGCTGCCCGCCAGGTCCGCGATGGTCCGGGCCACCCGCAGGATCCGGTCATAGCTCCGGGCGGAGAGGCCCAGGGCGTCGAAGGCGTCCTTCATGAGCTTGTCGCTCTCCGGGTCCAGGGCGCAGCAGGCGCGCATCTCCTTCACGCCCATGCGGGCGTTCACCAGGGTGCTGTCTCCGCCGAAGCGGGCTCTCTGCACGGCCCGGGCGGCGTCCACCCGCTTTTTGATCTCCGAAGAGGGCTCGGCGGGCGCCCGGTTTTTCAGCTCCTCATACTCCAGGGCCGGCACCTCCACGATCAGGTCGATCCGGTCCAGCAGCGGGCCGGAGATCCGGCTCTGGTAGCGGCGCACCTCCTGCACGGAGCAGTGGCAGCGGCCCGAGGGGTGGCCGTACCAGCCGCATTTGCAGGGGTTCATGGCGCACACCAGCATGAAGCGGCTGGGGAAGGTGACGGTGCCCGCCGCCCGGGAGACGGTGACTTCCCCGTCCTCCAGGGGCTGACGCATGACCTCCAGCACGTCGGAGCGGAACTCCGGCAGCTCATCCAGGAACAGCACCCCCAGATGGGCGATGCTCAGCTGTCCGGGCCGCGGGATGGTCCCGCCGCCGGCTAGGCCCGCCATGGAGATGGTGTGGTGGGGCGAGCAGAAGGGCCGGGTGGCCACGATGGGCCGCTTGCGGCTGGTGAGCCCGGCAACGGAGTGGATCTCCGTGGCCTCGATCATCTCCTGCCGGCTCATGTCCGGCAGGATCCCCGGCAGGCGTTTCGCCATCATGCTTTTGCCCGCGCCCGGGGGCCCCACCAGCAGGATGTTGTGCCCGCCGGCGGCGGCGATCTCCATGGCCCGCTTCACGCTCTCCTGCCCCTTCACGTCCGCAAAGTCCGGCAGGCCCAGGCGGGAATCCTCCGGCCGGGGCGGCTCGGCGGGCTCCAGCTCCTCCTCTCCCCTCAGGTGCTTCAGCAGCCGGGCCACGGTGTCCACCGGATAGACGGAGACGCCCTCGGCAAAGGCGGCCTCAGAGGCGTTCTCCGCCGGGACGAAGAGCTTGCGGATCCCCTCACGGGCGGCGGCGATAGCCATGGGCAGGGCGCCGGTCACCGGGCGCAGCTCCCCCGTCAGGGACAGCTCCCCCAGAAAGGCGCAGTCCGCCGAGGGCTTTCTGATCTCCCCCTGGGCGGCCAGGATCCCCACCAGCATGGGCAGGTCGTAGACCGTGCCGGCCTTTTTCTTGTCCGCCGGGGCCAGGTTCACCGTCATGCGGCTCACGGGAAAGCGAAAGCCGTTGTTCTTCACGGCGGCGTGGACCCGCTGCCGGCTCTCCTTCACCGCCGCGTCCGGCAGGCCCACGATATCGAAGGCGGGCAGGCCGTTGGAGATGTCCACCTCCACGGTGACGCCGTAGCCCCCGATGCCGCTGACCCCCAGACTGTTCACGCGTGCAAACATTCAATCACCCTTCAAAAACGACTGTAGGGGACGGCGCCCTCGACGTCCCGCCGCCTCGACCATTGCCTTGTCTGCGGGAAGCCGGGGACGTCGGCCCCTGCGGATCCGTTGTTAATCTTTCTCCACTTCGCCCACGATGGCGATGTGCAGCTCGTCCAGCTGCTTCTGGGTCACCTCGGAGGGGGCGTCCATCATCACGTCCTGGGCCTTCTGGTTCATGGGGAAGGTGATGACCTCCCGGATGGACTCCTCCCCGGTCAGCAGCATCACCATGCGGTCGATGCCGGGGGCGGCGCCGGCGTGAGGGGGTGCGCCGTAGCAGAAGGCGTTGTACATGGCGGGGAACTTCTTCTTCACGTCCTCCTCGCCCAGGCGGACCAGCTCGAAGGCCTTGATCATGATCTCGGGGTCGTGGTTCCGGACCGCGCCGGAGGCGCTCTCATAGCCGTTGATGACCAGGTCGTACTGGTTGGCCATGATGTCCAGGGGATCCATCTCTCCCCGCTCGGCCTTCAGCAGGGTCTCCAGCCCGCCGGCGGGCATGGAGAAGGGATTGTGGCAGAATTCCAGCTCGCCGCTCTCCTCACCGATCTCGTACATGGGGAAGTCCACGATCCAGCAGAGGGCGTACTGCTCCCTGTCCATGTGCTCCGGGCAGAGGACGCCCAGCTTGGAGCGCATCACGCCCGCGGTCTTCTGGGCCACGGCCAGCTTGCCGGCGGCCAGACCCACGAAGCAGCCGGGCTTCAGGCCCAGGGCCGCGACGACCTGCTCCTTCACGGGCTGCACGAACTTGGCGATGCCGCCCACGATCTCGCCCTTCTCGTCCAGACGGAACCAGTAGCTCTTCTGGGCGGTCTGGACCTCCACGTCGCTGCAGAGCTTGTCGATCTGCTTGCGGGTGGCGTTGAAATCGGAAACCACCACGGCCTTCACGGTGTTGCCCTCGAAGGGGCCGAAGCCGATGTTCTGCAGCAGGGCGGTGGCGTCCTGGATCTCCAGGTCGATGCGCAGATCCGGTTTGTCGGTGCCGTAGCGCTCCATGGCCTCCCGGTAGGGGATGCGCTTAAAGGGGGCCTGGCTGACCCGCTTGTAGATGCCGAAGTTTTCAAACACCGGCTGCAGCACCGTCTCCAGCACGGCCAGCACGTCGTCCTGCTCGGCGAAGGCCATCTCCATATCCAGCTGGTAGAACTCGCCGGGGGTCCGGTCGCCCCGGGCGTCCTCGTCCCGGAAGCAGGGGGCGATCTGGAAATAGCGGTCGAAGCCGGAGGTCATCAGCAGCTGCTTGAACTGCTGGGGAGCCTGGGGCAGAGCGTAGAACTTGCCGGGGTGCTTGCGGGCGGGCACCAGATAGTCCCGGGCGCCTTCGGGAGAGGAGGCGGTCAGGATGGGGGTGGTGATCTCCAGGAAGCCCTGCTCGGTCATGCGGCGGCGGATGTCCGCCACCACCTGGCAGCGCAGGATGATGTTTTTCTTCACGGCGGGGTTGCGCAGGTCCAGGAAGCGGTACTTCAGGCGGGTGGCCTCGTCCGCGTCCCGGCTGCGGTTGATCTCAAAGGGCAGCTCGTTGTAGCGGCAGCGGCCCAGGACCTCCAGCTTCTCCGGCACGATCTCGATGTCGCCGGTGGCCTGCTTGGGGTTCTTGCTGGCCCGCTCCCGGACGACGCCCTCCACCGAAATGGTGGATTCCTTGTTGATGGCCCGGAAGGCGGCGACCATGTCCTCGGTCTCGGCCACCACCTGGGTGGTGCCGTAGAAGTCCCGGACCACCACGAAGGCCAGGTTCCCGCCCACCACGCGCACGTTTTCCATCCAGCCCACGATCTTGACTTTCTGCCCCGCGTTCTCCAGCCTCAGCTCCCCGCAGGTATGAGTACGATTCTGCATATTTCCAATCTCCTTCCATATAGCCTTCCCCTTGAGGGGAAGGTGGCATCCGCCGTCTCACGCAAGGCGGATGACGGATGAGGTGTGCCGATTCAGGATCCTTTCCTTATAAGCTCCCCTGTGCAAGGGGAGCTGGCATCCGCCGTCTCACGCAAGGCGGATGACTGAGGGGTTGTACACCCACGCTTTCCTTACTCTCTTATAAGCTTCCCTGTGCAAAGGAGCTTGGCTCGCCCCGCGCGGCAGCGTGGGGAGAGGCAAGCGCGCAGTGAAGAACTCTTCGCTGTTCACTGTTCACTGTTCGTTGTTCACTTTTCCTTGATCACCGCGCCGCTGTTGCGCTTTTCCACCTGTTCCCGGATAAAGGCCGCGGCCTCCGCGCTCTTCATGCGCCGCTGCTCGCCGCTGACCATGTCTTTCACGCTGAGCTCCCCTGCCGCGATCTCGTCCTCGCCCAGGAGCACGATGAAGGGCACGCCGATCTTGTCGGCATAGTTCATCTTGGCCTTGAACTTGCGCTTCTCGCAGTAGAGCTGGGTGCGCAGGCCGCCCTGCCGCAGGGCGGTGGCCGCCGCCACGGCGGGGCCGACCTCCTCGGTCATGGGGATCACCAGCACGTCGCAGGGGGCGGTGACGATCTCGTCGGACAGAAGCCCCTGCTCGTTGAGCACGAAGAAGAGCCTTGTCAGGCCGATGGAGATGCCCACGCCGGGCAGCTGTTTGTCGGTGTAGTACTCCGCCAGATTGTCATAGCGGCCGCCGGAGCAGATGGAGCCGATCTCCGGGTGCTCGATCATCTCCGTCTCATAGACCGTGCCGGTGTAGTAATCCAGACCCCGGGCGATGGTCAGGTCGATGGCGAAGTTCTCCTCCGGCACGCCGAAGTCCTTGAGATATTTCGTCACGGTGATCAGCTCGTCCAGCCCCTGGTCGAAGGTGGGATCCATGCCCCGGTAGTCCTCCAGCCGGGAGAGCACATAGGCCTTGTCCCCCTGGATGGCCATGAAGTCCAGCACATTCTCGGACTTGTCCGGCAGCATCTTCACCTCGTCGATAAGCAGCTGCTTGACCTTGTGGGGACCGATCTTGTCCAGCTTGTCCACGGTGCGCATGATCTCCCCGGCCTTCTCGCTCATGCCGTTCATGGCGTAGAAGCCGTTGAGGATCTTGCGGTTGTTGACCCGGATCCTGAACTTTTTCAGGCCCAGCCGGGTAAAGGTGCTGTAGATCACGGCGGGGATCTCGGCCTCGTTGAGGATGTCCAGCTTCCCGTCGCCGATCACGTCGATATCGGCCTGGTAGAACTCCCGGAAGCGGCCCCGCTGGGCCCGCTCGCCCCGGTAGACCTTGCCGATCTGGAAGCGCTTGAAGGGGAAGGACAGCTCCGCGTAGTGCCCGGCCACGTACTTGGCCAGGGGCACGGTGAGATCAAAGCGCAGGGCCAGATCGCTGTCCCCCTTCTGGAAGCGGTAGATCTGCTTTTCGGTTTCGCCGCCGCCCTTGGCCAGCAGCACCTCCGCCGACTCGATGATCGGCGTGTCCAGCGGCGTGAAGCCGAAGAGGGAGTAGCTCTCCCGCAGGGCCTGCAGCATCCGCTCCATTTTCATCTGATCCCGGGGCGCCAGCTCCATGAAGCCGGAGAGGGTCCGGGGTGCAACCTTTGCCATAGCAATACTCCTATCCGATAGAATATGTAGGGGCGACCCTTGCGGTCGCCCGTACCTTGATATCCGGTTTGCGGATCCCGCGGCTTATCGCTTCTGGGGATTGACGATGTTGCGCCAGTCCAGGTCGCCCCGGCGCAGGCCCTGCCTGATCGCAGAGGCGTTCCACCTTGTTGATATCGTCAAAGCCCTTGGGGTTGGCCGGGTCGCAGAAGAAGAGCACCAGGTCGATCTCGTTGAAGGAGATCCGCGCGCCGATCTGCTGAGAGCCGCCCTGATCCGCATGGAGGTACAGGGTGATGGGCAGGCCGGTGGCCTCGGCCACCAGTTTCCCCGTGACGTGGGTGGCGCAGAGATTATGCTCCGCCAAAATCCCGCAGTAAGCGATGCAGAACTGGACCATCAGTTCTTTTTTCCGATCATGAGCCATCAGGGCAATGTTCACGCTTCTCAACTCCTTCGCTTCTTAATAACTGAGTTATTATATCCCGTTTTTTCCCAGGACGCAATTGTTTTTTTCCGATTTCTCCGCCTTTTCCGCGCCTTTTCTCAGCGCAGCAGGATCATCTCCTCCTCGGAGGTGTCCTTATAGCTCTTGATGTTGATATAGGCGTCCATGATCTGTCGGGCCATGAACTGTACGCCGGCGCCGCTGCCGCCGCGCTCCACCACGATGACAATGGCGACCTCCGGGTTGTCAAAAGGAGCGTAGCACATGAAAATACCGTCGTTGGTGATCTTTTCGCCCTTCTGAGCGGTTCCGGTCTTGCCGGCCACCTCCCAGGCGCAGTCCACCCAGACCTCACAGTTGGGGGCGTTGTAGGCCCAGTCGTGAAGCACCAGGTACATGCCCTTGTGAACGGCCACCCAGTTGTATTCCGGGGAGTCGATGACGCTCAGCACCTCCGGCTCCCGCTCGTAGAGCTTTTCGCTGTAGTCAAAGCTGCGGATGGCCTTGAGGATGGAGGCGGAGTGGCGGGTGCCGGAGTTGGCCACGGTGGCGCAGTACTCCGCCAGCTGCAGCGGGGAAAAGATGCTGTCCGACTGGCCGATGGCGGCCTGCATGGTATCGCCGATGTGCCAGTCGTCGTCCACATAGTAGTGGTGGGTGTCCTCGCTGGACATGTTGCCCTTGGTCTCCACCAGCTCGATGCCGGTGCTGACGCCCAGGCCGAAAAGGTGGGCGTACTTGCCCATGGTGGTGACGCCCAGGTCGTGGCCCACGGAGTAGAAGAAGAAATTGCAGGAGTCGCGGATGGCCTCGGTCACGTTGTCGTTGCCGTGGGTGTAATGCTCCGGCGCCATGGCGTTCCAGATCCAGCACTCAGGGGCGTAGCCCTCGGCGGCGTACTTGGTGAACACGCCCTCGCACTTGATGCGGGTCTCGGTGTTGAATTCGATGCCGGGGTCGGTGAGGGCGGCCATGGCCACGCAGGGCTTGAAGGTGGAGCCCGGGGCGTAGGCGCCCATCAGCGCCCGGTTGAACAGGGGTGGACACGTCGTAGGTGGGCCAGCTGGCGATGGCCAGGGGCTCGCCGGTGCGCACGTCCACCACCACGGCGGCGGCGCCGGTGATCTCGTCCTTCATCTCCGGGTCATAGTCGCCGCGGGCAATGCCCTCGGCACGGGTCTGCTTCCGATCCTTGATGAGCACGTTCTCCACGCCGTTGGCCAGGATGCGCTCCACCTGCTCCTGCAGGGCGATGTCGATGGTGATGTAGACGTGGTTCCCGGGCACCGGCTCCTTGAGGTAGACGGTACTCAATACCGTGCCCGAGGGGTTCCTGGTCTCGATCACCTCGCCGTCTTGGCCGTGGAGATATTCCTCAAAGGCGTACTCGATGCCGTCCTTGCCCACATAGGCGTTGGTGGCGTAGTTGAGCAGGGAGTAGCGCTCGTACTCCTCCTGGGTCATGAGGCCGGTGTAGCCCAGCAGGTGGGCGGCGTATTCCGTGCCGTAGACCCGCACATAGGCCCGCTCGATCTCGATGCCGGGGAGCTTGTTCTCCATGATGGAGGCGATCAGCTCCATGCTGGCGTCCTCGACAAACATATAGTCGGCGGTGTTGATGGCGTAGCGCACGTTGATGGAGTAGCGCACGCCCGCGATGATGCGCATTTCCTCGGCGGAGTAGCTGTTGTCGATGCCGTAGCGGGTGCGCATATAGCTCAGCAGCTCCACGGCGTTGGGGTTTTCCGGCAGGATCCGCTCCCTGGCCTTGTCCTTGAAATAGGCCTCCAGCATGGTGCGCTGGATATCCGTCATATCCGGGTCGTACTCAAAGGGCGGGGACATGGAGATGGGCAGGTCGTCGGTATAGCTGTCGCCGTAGCCCTCCACCATGCGCACTAGCTCCAGAATAACGGCGTTGGGGTCGTCGTTTTTGAAGAGCTTTGCCGTATCTATCTTCAGGTTGTAGCATTCCTTGTTGCTCACCAGCACCCGGCCGTAGCGGTCCAGGATATTGCCCCGGGCTGCGGTGACGGTGCGTTTCGTGTTGGTGATTTCCTTGCTCTTGTTGTAGTATTCCTCTCCCTGCACGATCTGCAGGTTGTAGAGGAAGGCCAGGTAGATCACCATGATCAGGACAAAGAGCACGGCCATGGCGACCACACGGGTCGGTTTGATGGTTTTATTCATATAGAAATCTCCTTATAAGCTCCCCTGTGCAAGGGGAGCTGTCAGCCGGCGTGTTACGGTCCGCCGGATGACTGAGGGGTTGTATGCCCACGCTTTCCGGCAGGTCCCCCTCCTCGAATCCCGAATTGTCTTCACGTTTTCTCGCCCTTGGAGGCCGGCGCGTAGAGGCTCCACCTGGCCGGGAACACATAGGCCAGGGCGGCCAGGGGCAGGGACCAGAGGGTCTGCAGCACCGCCGTTGGGATCATGGCTGCGGCGAAACCGTCCATGGTGGAGGTGTGCAGCATCTGGCCCAGGGCGGTCAGCAGCAGTCCTCCCAGGGCCGCGCCCATGAAGGCAAAAAAGCGGCGGTTGATGAAAAACCGGGAGACAAAGCCGGTCATGAAGGCCAGGGCCGGGAAGAGCACCGTGAAGAGCACGGTGTTTTCCACAAAGGCCATATCCGCAAAATAGCCCAGGACCAGGCTGTACAGTCCGCCCGCTACCGGCCCCTCGAACATGCCCAGGGCCACCGCGGCGGCGGGCAGGGCATAGGGGCAGATGCCCGCGATGCGGGTGCGGGAGAGCAGCATGGTCTGCACCAGCAGGGAGAGGAAGATATACAGCAGGTTTCGCAGCACCCGCTTCCACTCCACTCTGGGCATCAAATATCGAAGTATAAATTCTCGAAAGCTCATTCTACCACTGTATAGTCCTTAATGATAAACACCTGCACCAGGGTGTCCAGCTCCGCCTGGGGCACCACGATGCCGTACCGGATCTGCCCGCTGTCGTCGCTCTCCACATGGGAGATGGTGCCGATGACCAAACCTGCCGGGAAAGCGCCGCCGGAGCCGGAGGTCAGCACCTCGTCGCCTTCAAAGATCTGGACGCCGTCAGCCAAAGAGCCCAGCTTGGCCGTTCCTTCCTTCATCAGGGTGAATTCGCCATCCACCTTGCCGGAGGAGCCGGCCACGCCCACATAGGCGCCCACGCTCATGTCCACGTCGATCACGGTGCTGACGGTGGCCCAGGTCTCCCCCAGCTCCGTCACCTGCCCCACCAGGGCGCCGTACTCGGTGATCACCGGGTCGCCCAGCTCGATGCCGCTGCTGCGTCCCTTGCTGATGGTGAAAGAGGAGGACCAGTTGGAACTGGACCAGAGCACCACCTTGGCCGATTCCAGCACATAGTCCGTGTGCTTCTGCCGCAGCTCCAGGCTCTGGCGGAGGCGGACGTTTTCCTCCGAGGCGGCGATGCCCTCGCGGGCGGCCTGCTGGGCCTCGGCCAGCTGGGTGCGCAGCTCCTGGTTTTCCTCCATCATCGCGTCATAGCGGTACAGATAGCCGTACATGCTGTTGAACCAGTTGACCGTGGAGCTCAGCACCTTCTGCATGGGCGCGGCCACGATGCCGGTCACATTCTGCACGAAGCCGACGCCGCTGCGGGTAGCCGCTCCCAGCAGGACCAGGAAGGCGGCGGCGATCACGATGACGGCCAGACGCCCGCCGTATTTTTTCAGATATTCTTTCAAAGGATGTTCACTTCCTGCTCAGTCGTCTTTTTCTCCGAAGGGCGCGGGGGCTCGGAAACAGTCCCGGGCCTCATTCCACCGGGGCGAAGTCCTTGATGATAAACACCTGCACCAGGGCGTCCAGCTCCACCTGGGGCACCACGATGCCGAATTCGATCTGGCCGCCGGCCTCGGTCTGCACGTTGGAGATGGTGCCGATGCTCAGGCCCGCCGGGAAAGCGCCGCCGGAGCCGGAGGTCAGCACCTCGTCGCCCTCAAAGATCTGGGCGCCGTCGGCCAGAAAGGTGAGCTTCGCGTTTTTGTTCTTCATCATCGCGTACTCGCCCACCACCATGCCGGCGGAGCCGGAGGAGCCCACATAGGCGCCCACGCTCATGTCCACGTCGATCAGGGTGCTGACGACGGCGGAATTCTCGCTCAGCTCCGTCACCTGTCCCACCAGAGCGCCGTACTCGGTGATCACCGGGTCGCCCAGCTCAATGCCGCTGCTGCTGCCCTTGCTGATGGTGAAGGACGAGGACCAGACGGAATCGGACCAGAGCACCACCTTGGCCGATTCCAGCACGTAGTCTCTGTGGCTTTCCCGCAGCTCCAGGGCCTGGCGCAGGCGGCTGTTCTCCTCCGAGGCGGCCACGCCGTCCCGGGCGGACTGCTGGGCTTCCGCCAGCTGGGTGCGCAGGGACTCGTTCTCCGCCATCAGGGAGTCGTACTGGTACAGATAGCCGTACATGCGGTTGAACCAGTTGACCGTGGAGCCCAGCACCTTCTGAAACGGCACGGAGGCCGCGTCCGTCGCCTTCCGCAGGACGCCCATGCCGCCGCCGCGGACGGCGGCTCCCAGCAGGATCAGAAATGCGGAGGCGGCCAGAATGATGATCAGCCGCGAGCCGTATCTCTTCAGATATTCTTTCAAAGGATGTTCACTCCCTGCTCTTTCAGCATGATACCCAGCCTGCACAGGGGCAGGCCCATAACGTTGAAGAAGTCGCCGTCGATGTGCTCCACGAAGAGAGCGCCTTTGCCCTGGGCGCCGTAAGCGCCGGCCTTGTCCATGGGCTCGCCGGTGGCGATGTAGTTTTGGATCTCCTCCTCGTCCAGGGGGCGAAAGCGCACCAGGCTCCGCTCGCACTGGCTCACGCAGCGTCCCTTTCGGACAAGGGAGACGCCGGTGAAAACCTCGTGGGTATCGCCGGAGAGCCGCCGCAGCATGGCGGCCGCCTCCCGCTCGTCATGGGGCTTGCCGAAGGCATGCCCGTCCACCCACACGATGGTGTCCGCTCCGATGACCAGATCCTCCGGCTCCGCCTGCCGGGCCACTTCCCGGGCCTTGGCGGCGGACAGGGCCATCACCAGCTCCTCCGGCCCCGCGTGCTCCGGAGGCCGCTCCTCCCCTTTCGCGGGGACGATCTTCAGATTCGGCACCTTCAGCATCTCCATCAGCTCTTTCCGCCGCGGCGACGCCGACGCCAGGATGATATGCATATCGTAATGTACTCCGTTTCTATTGAAAAATGAAGACGCTGCGCTGATGAAGGAATTGCGGTGTCGCTGCGCGACGGATTGAAAATCCCCCTATTCCCCAGTGTGCGCACTGAGGACTTCCCCCAAAGGGGGAAGCAAGGCCGCGCCTCGCCTCCCCCCTTGGGGGAGGTGGCCGAGCCGCCTGCGGCGAGGCCGGAAGGGGTCTTCATTTCTTCATTCCTTCATTCCACGCCTCTGTAATACAGCCCTCTGGTCAGCACGTTGGGCCGGTAATCCGAGAGCCCCAGGTGTCCCTTGGCCACCTCCACGCACTCCCGTCCGCTCTCGTTGGTGAACAGCAGCCGCAGTCCCCAGGCGCCGGTGGCGTAGAGATCTTCCTTCTTGTCAGCCAGGTACAGCTTGTGGGCGTTGTAGATCACGGTCCTGTCCCCGAAGTCCCGGGCCACCGGGAACACCGAGCCCATCCGGTCGGCCAGCTGGGCCGTGTCCTGCACGGTGGTCTTCACCAGGTTCTGCTCCGAAATCATCAGCGGGAGCCGGCCGTAAATGATGATCTCCGTGTCCAGGGGCTTGCACATGTCCCGGATCTGGCTCAGCCGCAGCTCAAAGGAAGCCGTGGCGGACAGGAAGCCCGCCTCCCGCAGCCGCTCCAGGCTCAGGGAGTTGAAGGCGTTCAGTCCGAAGTCCGCCCGCATCCGCATCCCGGCCTTTTTTGCCAGGAAGATGTGGCCCAGATTGCCCACCAGGGCCTCGCCCACGCCCTCGTCAAAGAGCTTCTGCAGGGCCTCGAAAACCTGGGGGCTCTGCTGATCGGTGATGATCCGGGGCAGCACGGCCACCGGCACGGCGCCCTTTTCCGCAAAGGGCAGCACCAGCTCGGGCCTGCGGGCCATGAGCAGGGCGGGAACGTAGAGATAATCCGGCTTCAGCTCGGCCAGCTCCGGGCTCAGCTGCTCCTCGCTGCGGACCTGGAAAATGATCTTGGGATCGGCGATGGCCCCCAGATTCTTCGGCATGGCGGGCAGTCTTCCCACTCTTCTGGTGGGGGGCACGGCCCGGCGCTCGGAGAGCTCGGAGATGAGCTTGCGGCGCAGGTCGTTGATCTCCGCCGCCGGCAGGTACAGGCCCGGCTCCGCCTTGGCCCGGTTTTCCACGCAGGTGTAGGGGGTGCCGCCGGTTTTGAACATCTGCTCGGTGAGATAGCCCTCGGTAAGGCCCTGGCGCTTGGCCCGCTCGGGCACCGGCCCGAAGGCCACGGCCCGGTTGCCCTCGTCGTCAAAGGCGATGGCCTTGGCGGGCTCGCCCTTCTGCACCACGGTGTAGAAATGCACGGGCACCCGTCTCAGCTCCCCGTCGGCATAGGCCTTGCGGGCGGTGGTGAAGATGGCCTCGTCGGACTTCTCCGTCTCTTGGCGGACGCCGAACATGTCCTTCTTGTCGCCGTTGAAATAGCCCTGGGTGAAGCCCTGGCGGGAGAAGGCCCGCTGCAGCAGCTCCATCTCCTCGGCGGTGGGCTTGCGGTGCTCCTTCAGCGCCTTGCTGTAGATCCCGGTGACGATGGCGGTATATTCCGGCCGCTTCATCCGCCCCTCGATCTTCAGGCAGCTGACGCCCGCCTCCTCCAGCTCCTGCAGCCGGTCGGCCAGGCAGCTGTCCTTCAGGGACAGGGGGTGCTCGTTCATGGTCCCGGTGAGGGAATACTCCATGCGGCAGGGCTGGGCGCACATGCCCCGGTTGCCGCTGCGCCGCCCGATGAGGGCGGACATGTAGCACTGGCCGGAGTAGCAGAAGCACAGGGCGCCGTGGCAGAAGACCTCCGTCTCGATGCTGGCGTGCTTCGTGATGAACTTGATCTGCTCCAGGCTCAGCTCCCGGGCCAGCACCGCCCGGGTCAGGCCCATCTCCGCCGCCGCCTGGACCCCGGCCAGATTGTGGATGCTCATCTGGGTGCTGGCGTGAAGGGGGATGTCCGGCAGGGCGGAGCGGATGGCCTTGATCAGGCCCAGATCCTGGATAATGATGCCGTCGGCCCCCAGGTCGGAGGCCAGCTTGGCCGCGGAGACGGCGGGCTCGATCTCCCGGTCGTTGATCAGGGTGTTCAGGGTCACATAGACCTTGCAGCCCCGGATGCGGCAATAGCGCACGGCTTTTTCAAATTCCTCGTCGGTGAAATTCCGGGCGCCCCGGCGGGCGTTGAAATTCCCCATTCCCAAATAGACGGCGTCGGCGCCGTTCTGCACGGCGGCGATGACCGCTTCCGGCGAACCCGCCGGCGCAAGCAGCTCGATCATATCTCTATCCCTCAGAAAAGCCCTCAGGGCATACTTTCGCTATAATACATGGCATTATATCACAGCTCCCCCCCTTGCGACAAGATGATTTTGATGTTATAATGTTCCTCCCCGGGAAATATTCTGTAAACTTTTCCCGGACCCGGGAAACGCGTTTTGCTGAAGGAGCGCTTATGGCGGATCAGACTGCGCACAAGTCCATATCGATCCAGGCGCTGGACAGGCTCATCGCCGCCCATGACGGGAACGTGGCCCTTTTGTGGCTCTACTGGCAGCGCAGCGGCAGTCTGGATGCGGAAAAAGCGGCGGCCGCTCTGTGTCTCACCCTGCAGGAAGTCCTTGCGGCGGAGGAGAAGCTGCGGCGGATGGCGCTTCCGGAGCCTCTCCCGGCTCCCGCCGGGACTCCCGCGCCGGGGAAGCCGGAGCCCGCGCCGGCGGAGGAGCTGCCCCAGTACAGTTCCGAGGAGATCCGCCGCCGCTCCGGCGGGAATTCCGCGCTGACGACCATTTATGCCGAGGCGGCCCAGGTCATGGGCCGGGCTCTGGGCGGCAACGACCTGCGGGTGCTCTTCGGGATCTACGACCATCTGGGCATGCCGCCGGAGGTGATCCTGGAACTGCTGCACTTCTGCGCCGAGCTCTGCCAGTGGCGCTACGGGGACAGCCGCCGGCCCACCCCCCGCTTCCTGGAAAAGGAGGCCTACGCCTGGGCCAATCGGGAGATCCTGACCCTGGAGCAGGCGGAGGAATACATCCGCAGCCGCCGGGAGCGGCACAGCGATCTGGGCCGCATCCGGGAAGCGCTGCATCTGTCGGAGTTCTCTTCCACCCAGGAAAAGGACGTGAACACCTGGCTGGAGCAGGGCTTCGGCGAGGAGGCCATCGCCATCGCCGCCGACCGGACCGTCACCAACACCGGCGCTCTCAAGTGGAACTACCTGAGCAGGATCCTGCAGAGCTGGCACCAGAAGGGTCTGCACAGCCCCGCGGAGATCCTGGAAAAGGAGCCGCCCCGCGCAAGAGGCAAGGATCCCCTGCCCTCCAAACAGGACAACAAGCCGGTCGATCCTGCCGCACTTCGAAAAATACTTGAACAGATCTGAGGAACACGCCTATGCCCTATGACGGAAAACTGCTGGCCCGGGCCAGAGAGCAGCTGGAAGCCCGCCGGGCCGCCAATCAGGCCGAGCAGCAGCGCCGCCTTGCCGCGGCCTATGCCAGGGTGCCGGAGATCCAGCGGATCGACGCGCGGATGCGCGCCCAGATGGCGGAGCTGGTGCGCCTGACCCTCTCCCGCCGCAGCGACCTGACCGAGCGCATCGAGGAACTGAAAAAAGAAAACCTGGACCTGCAGGTCCGCCGGGCGGAGCTGCTGGTGGAGCAGGGCTGGGACGTGGATTATCTGGACGAGATCTGCAGCTGCCCCAAGTGCAGGGACACCGGGATCTTCAACGGCGCCCCCTGCGAATGCCTGCACCGGCTCTACAACCAGGAGGTGACCAAGGACCTGGGGGTGCTGCTGCGAAACGGAGACGAGAGCTTCGATCACTTCAATCTCTCCTATTACAGCGACGCTCCCGTTCCCGGCGGCGCTTCCGACCGGGAAACCATGACCCTCGTCTTCAACGCCTGCAAAAAATTTGCCGAGAATTTTCCCAAAGTCTCGTCCAACCTGCTTCTCCAGGGAGATACCGGCCTTGGCAAGACCTATCTCTCGGCCTGCATCGCCCGGGTGGTGGCCGCCAAGGGCTTCTCCGTGTGCTATGACAGCGCGGCCGCCGCGCTGGACGCTTTTGAGCGGCAGAAGTTCGCCCGGGACCCGGAGGAGGCGGAGAAAGCCGCCCGCCGGGTGCGCCAGATGCTCAGCTGCGATCTCATGATCCTGGACGATCTGGGCACCGAGATGCTGACGCCCTATTCCGTCAGCGCGCTCTACACCCTGCTGAACACCCGGCTGGTGAACGGCCGGCGCATCATCATCTCCACCAACTGCAAGGAAGAAGAGCTCCGGCGCCGCTACAGCCCGCAGATCTGTTCGCGGCTGGACGGGGAATTCTACCTTCTCCCCTTCTCGGGCACAGATATCCGCCGTTTGCTGAACACATAACAATTCCCGCTTGTAATCTCCCCGCGCAGGGGCTATAATCCTTTCGAACGATCATCATACCGGAGGTACTTCATGGCCAGCACATACAGACGCCGTTTCGGCGACCGCAAGGAGGGGCGGCTGCTCCGTTCCCTGCCCGCTTTCAACAAATTCATCCCCTTTATCATGCCCCAGCGCAACGACCGCTATGTCCATTATGAAGAGGCCATGGAGGTCACCGAGGTGGACCGCCGCCTGCGCGCTCTCCGGCTGGAGGGCTACAAGGGCATCGGCATCCTGCACTTTTTCATCGCCTGCCATATCCGGGCCATCTCCATGCTGCCGGGCATCAACCGCTTCGTGGTAGGCCGCCGGATCTACGCCCGCAACAACATCGAGATCGTCATGACCGTCAAGCGGGAGCTGAGCGTGGACGCCACCGAAACCACCATCAAGGTGGTCTTCGAGCCCACGGACACGATTTTTGACGTGTACCGCAAGCTCAACGAGAAGATCGAGGAGATCAAGACCTCGGACGACAACAACGGCACGGAAAACGTTGCGGAATTCGCCGCCCACCTGCCCCGCTTTGTGCTGCGGGCCGGCATCGGCCTCCTCCGCATCATGGACTATTACGGCTGGATCCCCCAGTCTCTGCTGGACGTGAGCCCCTTCCACGGCTCCATGATCATCACGGATCTGGGCTCCCTTCGTCTGGGTCCCGTATATCATCACATATACAACTTCGGCACTCTGCCGGTGTTCATCGCCTTCGGTCCCAAGCGCCACGCCTACGAGCTGGACCGCCGGGGCAACGTGGTCTCCCGCAAGTATGTGGACGCCAAGGCCGTGGTGGACGAGGGCATTGTGGACGGGCACTATTACGCCCAGTTCTTCCAGGCCTATCAGTACATGTTCGCGCACCCGGAGATCCTGGAGACGCCGCCCACCAAGGTGGTCGAGGACATCTTCTGAGTCAGTTTCAGTAATCAGGCCGCAGGTTTTTCTGCGCAGAAAAGCCGGGGATTTCTCCCCGGCTTTTTCATTTGCACGAACCGTTGGGCCCTATTTCTTCCCCAGGCCTAGCAGATCGGTGACGTTGTCCAGCAGACCGCCGCCGCTGCCGTTGCCGCTGCCGCCCAGCAGAGAGCCCAACAGACCGGCCGCCTCCAGCTTCTCGCCTTTCAGCAGCTTCACAGCGTTCTCTTTGGTGCTCTTGTCCGCCGCCCGGTAAAGCTCTACCAGCTTCTTCTCCGCCGCGGTGAGCTTGAACTCCTCCTGCTTTTTGGCGGTGCTGGCGGGCTTCTTGGCCGTACTTGCCGTGCTGGCGGGCTTCTTGGCTGTGCTCGCGGGCTTTTTCGCCGTGCTGGCGGGCTTCTTGGCCGTACTGGCTGCGGCCGCGGGCTTCTTGGCCGCGGGCTTTGCGGCGCTGTCCTCCTTGGCCGCGTTCAGCAGGGAGGCCTGGGTCACCCCCGTGACCTTGGCGATCTGCCGGAGCTGGGTCTGGGTCAACTCCTTCTCGCCCCGTTCCGCCTTGCTGATATCCGCCGCGGTCAATCCGTCGATCTGCTTTGCCAGCTGCTCCTGGGTCAGTCCCGCGCCGGTGCGGGCCTGTTTGATCAAGGGTCCGACTGTGTTTGCCATGGCTGTGGCCTCCTTCTATTTCATTCTGTTTTCATGATACCATCCGCAGCGCGGATTTGCAAGAAAAAGCGCGGAAAAAGCGGATATCCCTATAGGCAAAGCCGCCCGGGGATGCTATACTGATTTTGTGTCGGCGCTCCCCCGTCCGACGAACGCTTCCTCCGCATCCCATCATTCCTTTTATCCTTCATTCCTCCATCCCTTTATTCATTATTCATTATTCATTATTCATTTTTCATTCCTTCAAGGGAGGGTCCCCCATGCAGCAGCTTTATACCAAAGCCGGCAGGGAGCTGGTCGGCATCCCCTGGCAGCGCTATCCCCGTCCCCAGCTGGTCCGGGAGGACTGGCTGTGCCTGAACGGAGACTGGGAACTGGGCTTTGAAGGCAAGACCATGCCCATCCGCGTCCCCTTCTGCCCGGAAAGTCTGCTCTCCGGGGTGGAGACGCCGCCGAAGCCGGGCACGGAGCTGCGCTATCGCCGCTGCTTCACGGTGCCCGAGGCCTGGCGGGGCCGGCGGGTGCTGCTGCACTTCGGCGCGGTGATGCGCCGGGCGGTGGTGCTGGTGAACGGGCAGGAGCTGGCCCGGCACGACAACGGCTATCTCCCCTTCACCGTGGACCTGACCGACGCCCTGCGTCCCGGGAAAAACGAGCTGCTCCTGCTGGTCGTGAACGATCTGGACCCCCGTTTTCCCTGGGGCAAGCAGCGCCGTGACCGAGGCGGCATGTGGTACACCCCCTGCTCCGGTCTCTGGCAGACGGTGTGGATGGAGCCGGTGCCGGAGGAGCACATCCGCCGCCTGCGGATCGACGTGGGGCCGGACTGGGCGGATATCTCCGTAGAGGGCCCGGCAGAGGGCGCTGTCCGTTTCAACGGCCGGGACTACCACCTGGAGAAGGGCCGGGTCCGCATTCAGGTGGAGGCGCCGGAGCTCTGGAGCCCGGAGAAGCCCAAGCTCTATCCCTTCTCCGTTTCCTGCGGCCAGGACCGGGTGGAGAGCTATTTCGCCCTGCGGACCCTGCGCATCGAGCCGGTGAACGGCATCCCCCGGCTCTGTCTCAACGGCAAGCCCTATTTCTTCCACGGCCTGCTGGACCAGGGCTATTGGAGCGACGGGCTCTACACCCCCGCCACCCCCACGGGCTACGCCCGGGACATCACCGCCATGAAGCGTTTGGGCTTCAACACTCTGCGCAAGCACATCAAGATCGAACCGGAGCAGTTTTACTACGACTGCGACCGTCTGGGCATGATCGTCTTTCAGGACATGGTCAACAACGGCGGCTATGACTATCTGGAGGAGACCGCCCTGCCCAATCTGGGCTTCGTCCGGCGCAAGGATCAGAAGCGGAACCGGGACCCGGAGACTCGGGAGAATTTTTACCGTGCCATGGAGGAGACGGTGGAGCTGCTGCGCAACCACCCCTGCATCTGTCTGTGGACCATCTTCAACGAGGGCTGGGGCCAGTTCAGCGCCGACGCGGCCTATTACCGGCTCCGCTCCCAGGACAAGAGCCGCTTTATCGACACGACCTCCGGCTGGTTCCACCAGACGGCCAGCGATGTGGACAGTCTTCACATCTATTTCAAAACGCTCCGGCTTGGCACGGAAGACAAGCCCCAGCTGCTGTCGGAATTCGGCGGCTACTGCTGGAAGATCCCGGAGCACAGCTTCAATCTGGAAAAGACCTACGGCTACCGCCAGTGTCCGGATCGGGAGAGCTTTGCGCGGGATCTGCGCGCGCTCTACGAGAAAGAGGTCCTGCCCCTGGTGTCCCGGGGCCTCTGCGGCTGCATCTACACCCAGGTCTCCGACGTGGAGGACGAGACCAACGGCCTGCTGAGCTTCGACCGGGCGGTTGAAAAGCTTCGACCGGAGGACCTGGCGGACCTGGCCCCCCGTCTCCAGGCCAGCCTCCGCCTGCCCTGATCCCCGCCGCCTCGCACACGCCGCCCGTCCGCCTCGTAGGGGCGACCTCCGCTTCGCTCCGCCCTTGCGGTCGCCCGCCGTAGCGCCGAGCATTGCTCGGCGAAAACGAAACAACTCGGCAGGATGTGGGATCGCCGAGCGATGCTCGGCGCTACGGGTGGTCGTCTCGCCGCCGTAGGGGCGCTTCAGGTCGCACCCGCGAACGCGCGCCAAGGTTCCGAAACTGTCATTGCGAACCAGTGACCGAGTCACTGGTGTGGCAATCCGCATCTCCCGTCTTTAAACTCCCTCCGTCATCCGGCTTGCGTGAGCTTCGCCGAGCGATGCTCGGCGCTACGGGGTGGTCGTTTCGCGCCCGCCGGGCGGCACACCCAAGGCCCTCAGATCTTTCGGCTCCGGC
>CACYLY010000045.1 GCA_902775355.1 Oscillospiraceae bacterium | reverse complement strand
TTTTATCCTCCGCTGGCGGGGAAGAAGAAGCCTACCACGTCCCCGTCCCGCAGCTCCCGGTCCAGGGCGCTGCGCTCGCCGTTGACGCTGACCAGCAGCAGCTTCGCCTTCAGGGGGCTGCAGCGGATGATCCGCAGCACGTCCCAGACCCGGGTCCCCTCCGGCAGTTCCGCCCAGGAGCGCTCGTCCAGGGCGCTGCGGTCGCAACCGTGGGGCGGCAGCACCTTAACGCGCATCGTCGTCCTCCTCTTCCATGGTGATGACCTCCATGGGGCAGGCCCGGGCGCACATGCCGCAGCCGATGCACCCGTCCCCCGCCGTCTCGGGGAAGACGTTGCGGTACTTGCCGCTCTTCCCTTCCCGGCGCATTTCCAGGGCGGACACCGGGCAGGCCTGGGCGCAGATGCCGCAGCTGACGCAGTTGAGATAGTCGAAAACCGGATGCTTTTTCGTCATGCCTCCACCTCCGTCAGGGCCGGGATCCCCAGGCGCTCCAGGGTCTCGGGCAGGGGGACGCCGCTTTGGTCGTCCCAGCCGAAGGCCCGCCAGTGGGAGGAGATCTGCTCCTTGTTCTTCAGGGTCACGCCCTTCAGGGGGCCCGAGAGCAGGGGCGGCTCGCCCCGCATCCGCCTGGGCAGCACCACCGCGGCCGGGTCCACGCCCTGCCTGATGTTGAACAGCTGCCGCAGGGTCTGGATCCGCTCGCCGATCTCCATGTAGTGGTCCCCGTCGTAGTCCCAGCCCTCGGCGGCGTTCAGGTACTCGATGAGCTTCCACATGTGGACCCCCATCATCTCCCCGTAGTAGCAGCCTCCGGCACCGTCGGTGAGCATGGAATAGCAGGCGTTGGCCTTGGAGATGAGGGCCATCTCCTCGGTGTCCTCCAGATCCTCGGCCTTGTCGTGGAGCCTTGCCGGAGGCGCCCAGGAGCAGATGTCGCAGAGACTCATGGCGCCGTACTGGATGGCCATGCCCACGGTGTGCTTGCCCGGGGCCGGCTCCGCCGCGAAGTGGACCCCCAGCTGGGGGTCGTTGCGGGCGTCGTGCATGCCCGGCTCCTGACCGCCGATATGCATGGCGTATTCCTTGCCGCCGAAGCGCTCGCTGGCCCGCTTCACCCCGTCGGCCAAGGCGTCCCCGAAGCCCTCCCGGTCGATCATCCAGCGCACCAGGGTCAGGATGGACTCGGTGTTGCCCCAGGTCAGCTCCAGGCCGTTGGTCTGATCCCGGGTAAGGATGCCGTTTTCATAGCACTCGATGGCCCAGGCCACGGTGTTGCCGGCGGAGATGGTGTCCATCCCCGCCCGGTTCAGCAGCTCGTTGATCTGCAGCACCGAATCCAGGTTCTTGTTCAGCAGCAGGGGCCCAAAGGCCTGCAGGGTCTCATACTCCGGCTTGTGGGTCTCGTCGAAGGTGGAGTAGCGGCGGTTGCGGATGTTCAGCCTGCCGCCGCAGCCCAGGGGGCAGGAGTAGCAGTGGTACTTGGCGCTCTCGATGCGGTTGATCTGCTCGGGGTTGTAGAAGAGATCCATGAGCCGGGCGTCCTTGGGCGTGCCGGCCCAGTTTTTGATGGGCCCGTCGCCGCTGGTGATGGCCAGGGAGGTGTTGGCCTGGGTGCCCCACTGGCGGAACATCAGGGCCGTCATGGAGCCGTCCAGGGGCAGATAGGGCAGGTGGCCCATCATCCGCCCGCCGGGGCCGAGAAAGACCCCCAGGCCGTTGGGCAGGCTCATTTTCAAGAGCTTCCGCCCCAGCTCTCTGGACAGGGCCTTCACCGCCTCGGGATCGGCACAGGGCATGAGCCGGGCGCCGCAGAGCACCACGGCCTTCAGCCGCTTGCTGCCCATCACCGCGCCCACGCCGCTGCGGGCGGCGATGCGCCCGCCCTCGTTGCAGATCCCGGAGATCAGGGACAGCTTCTCCCCCGCCTGGCCGATGACGGCCACGCAGGGCTTCTTCCGGCACACCGGGTCCAGGTCCGCGTGGAGGGCGTTTTCCGCGTCGGTGGCGTCCAGGCCCCAGTAGCGCGAGGCGTCCCGCAGCTCCACGGTCTTCCCGTCGCAGAAGAGATACACCGGCTTTTCCGACACGCCGGAGAGGAAGATGGCGTCGTAACCGCACTGCTTGATGGCCGGGGCGAAGAGGCCGCCGCAGCTGGCGTCCCCCCAGCCCCCGGTCAGAGGGCTTTTGCAGGCCACGGTCCAGCGGCCGGTGAGAAAGGCGCCGGTGCCGCAGAGAGCCCCGGGAGCCAGGGCCAGGATGTTCTCCGGCCCCAGGGGGTCCGCACCGGCGGGTATGTTTTTGTAAAGGTACCAGGCCTCCAGGCCTTTGCCGCCCAGAACGGCCTCATAGACCGCGGGAGGGATCTTCTCCGCCTCCCAGCGGCCCGTGCTCAGGTCCACCCGCAGGACCTTGCCCATGAAAGAGTTCATGCGGGATCGTATTCGCCGTATTCGCAGCCGATGCCGGTGGCCTCCACCTCGTCGATCAGCACGAAGCCGTTCAGCGTGCGCTTGTAGAGCCGCAGGATGCCGGTGCCGTTGCCGCCGTTCCAGAGGCGGTTGTGGCGCTTCAGGCCCGTGGGCGCCTCGTAGTTGATGTTCAGCATGTCCTTTTTCTTGCAGCGGATCCAGGTGTCCAGCTTGGCCGTGGCCGTGGTCTGCTCCACGTGCCACTGGATCTCGTCCTCGGTCTCCTTGCAGTCGAACTTGGTGCCGGAGAGGGTCCAGAACTTGGAGAAGTTGAACTCATAGTCCTTCCCCTCGTAATAAAACTCGCCCAAAAGCTTCCGCTCCAGGGCCACGGGCCCGACTTTGGGCCGGCCGCCGCCGATGTTGAAGACGCTGTTTTCCAGCTTTTTGCCGGTGAGGCGGCTGCGCAGCTCGTTGCTGGAGAGCCAGACCCAGGGAGAGGTGAAGTCCCCGCCCCAGTTCTTGTCCGCGTAGCCGTTGCAGGTCTCGGGCCGGACGATGTACTTGACGCCGTTGAGGATGATCTCGCCGCTGTACTTGGTCTTCATGCCCTCGGCGTGCCAGAACATCTCAAAGGCGTTGGCGTCCCGGAAGAACTTGCTGGCGCCGTAGCCCACGTGGAAGGCGATCTTCTTGTCGATGTCCAGCTTCCAGCTCATGCTGCCCGCGTCGCACATCCACTCGGGGTGGGCGTCCCGCTCCTCGGGCGTCACGGTCACGCTGCCCTCGGTGTGGGTCTCGGAGCAGCTGCAGGGGCCGCAGGCGATGGAGTAGGGGGCGTCCGGGTGCATCGTCACGTCCTTCCAGGCGTAGAAATTGTGCAGCTGGCCGTGGTCCTCGCCCCAGAAGCCCACGTTCACCATCACGTAGGAGGGCAGGATGCCCTGGCGCTGCTTCTCGGGATCGTTCCAGACGATGACGGGCTCGTCCGCCGCCCGCTCCGGGTTGCAGGTGAAAAACTCCACGTAGAAGGGCTTTTTCTCTCCGGTCTCGGCGTTCTCCGCCGTCAGGGAATGCCACCACCAGTCATAGCCTTTTTTGGCCAGAGGACCGCGGAGCATGAAGGCGTTGCGGGTGATATCGTGAATGTTCGCCATGGAATCTCCTCCTTATTTCAGCTCTTTCTTCAGCTTGATCTCTTCCTTCAGCGCCTGGCCCTCGGCCCGGACCTTCTTGACGAAGCGGCGGAGCTTGGTCTTCTGGGCCTGAACGTAGGCCGCCTTCACCGGGGGCAGGGCCTTCATCAGCAGCTGGCTGGGCCGGTACACCGGGCAGGGGTAGATGTGCTTTTTCAGCTTTTCCACGCCTTCCACCACGGCTCTGGCCACACCCTCGGGGGCCTGGACCGGGAAGGGCGGCTTCAAATTCCCCTTGCCGCCGGTGCCCACGTTGAAGAAGTTGGTCCTGGTGGAAACGGGGTAGATGCAGGTGATCTTCAGGTTTTTCGGGGCCTCGTCCCGGATGGCCTGCTGGAAGCCCTTCATGGCGAACTTGGTGGCGGCGTAGAGGGCGTAGCCGGGCAGAGCCATCTCGCCCATGGCGGAGATGGTGTAGATAAGCCGGCCGTCCCGGCCGTTCAGGTGGTGCAGGTACTTGGAATAGGTGTAGATGTGCCCCACAGTGTTTACGTTGAAGATGTTCTGGATCCGCTGCCAGTCCTCATAGTCGAACTGCTCATAGTAGGGGGCGCCGGCGTTGCAGAAGTAGAGGTCGATCTTGTCGAAGACCTGCTCGGCCTTCTCGAACAGAGCGTCCACGCCCTCCTGGGTGCTCAGGTCGCAGGAAAAGGGGATCACGTTCTCGCCGTAGCCGGTGATCTTGTCCGCCCGGCGGGCCGCCGCCAGGATCCGGTTGCCCTGGCCCTTGAGCAGCTCCTCCAGGATGGCCTTGCCGATGCCGCTGGAGGCGCCGGTGACCACGATGTTTTTATGCTCGATCATTCTGAAACCCTCCTCGTTTTGGTGATTTATCTCAAATATGACTTTCTCACTGAATCGCCATCACGGCGTCGTAGGCGCTGTGGCAGGCGTCGGCGATGGTGCCGCTCTTCACGGCGTCGCCCACCCGCCAGATGCGCATGACGCCCAGCTTGTCCAGCTCCTTGGCCAGGTTCCCCGCCGGGCGCACGCCCAGGGAGAGGACCAGAGCGTCGGCCTCGATGCGGCGCTCCCGGCCGCTCTTGAGCTCCTGAACGGTAACGCCGCTCTCGTCCACGCGGAGGAGCTTGGTGCCGGTCTCGAACTTCGTGTCCGTTTTGTTCAGCCTCTCCAGCTCGTCGTCCACCAGCTGGAACCAGGCCCCCGGCGCCAGCTCCGGGGCCATCTCGATGATGGTGACCCGGTTGCCGGTCTCGTTCAGGATCTCTGCGGTCTCCAGCCCGGTGAGGCCGGAGCCGGCGACGACCACCTTCTTGTCCCGCAGGACCTTCTCCCGGTGGATGATCTGAGGGGCGGTGAAGACGTTCTCCCCGTCGATGCCGGGGATGGACCGGGGCCGCAGGGGCTCGCCGCCGGTGGCGACCACCACGCCCCAAGGCTCCATGGCCGCAATCTCTTCCGGCGTCAGCTCCCGGCCCAGCTCGATCTTCGCGCCGGCCTTCTTGGCGTTTGTCATCAGGTCCTCGATGCACCAGTAGAGCTTGTCCTTCAAATGGCAGGCAGCGGCGGTGATGACCTGGCCGCCGGGCATGCTCTCCTTCTCAAACACGGTCACGTCGAAGCCCCGCATGGCCAGGGTCTGGGCGGCGGTGAGGCCCGCGGGCCCCGCGCCGATGACCAGGATCTTCCTCCCCTCCCCGTCCCGGGGCATGTTGAAGTAGGCCTTCTCCCGGGCCACGCTCATGTTCAGGGCGCACTCGCCGGGCTGGCCCACGCCGGCGTTGGTCATGAAGGAGCGGATGCAGTTGAGGCAGCCGATGCAGCGGCGGATCTCGTCAGCGCGGCCCTCCTCGGCCTTTTTGACCCAGTAGGGGTCGCAGATGAAGGTCCGGGCGGAGGCCACAAAGTCCTGGTCCCCCTCCTGCAGCTGCTTTTCCGCCTGCTCCGGGGTGCGGATCACGTTGGCGGCGATGACGGGGATGGACACCACACTCTTGATCTCCCGGGCCAGGTACTTGCGCCAGCCGGGCTCGAAGGAGGTGGGCTCCAGCCAGTAGTTATAGGCGTCGTAGCAGGCGGAGGTGACGTTGATGGCGTCCACCCCCAGCTCCTCCAGGCGTTTGGCGATCTGCTTGCCGGTCTCCAGATCGTAGCCCACGCCGGGGCGGCCCACCCGGTCGTACATCTCGTCGGCGGTGAGGCGCACGGTCAGGGGATAGTCCCGCCCGCAGCGCTCCCGGATGCCCTGGATGATCTCGGCGATGAAGCGCAGGCGGTTCTCAAAGCTGCCGCCGTACTCGTCGGTGCGCCGGTTGGTGTGGGGCGAGAGGAACTGCTGGATGATGTAGCCGTGGCCCGCGTGGAGCTCCACGCAGTCCACCCCGGCCTTCCGGCAGCGCACCGCCGCCTCGATAAAATCCTCGACCAGGTTGTGGATCTCCCGCAGGGACATGGCGTGCATCCGAGTGGCCCCGTGCTTGGCCAGCTCCACCTTGGAGGGGGCCTGGACCGAGAAGCAGACGCCCTTGGCCTCCATACCCAGGAGCAGGGGCGTGCACTTGAAGATCTTGTCCATGACGCCGGGGAAGCGGTCCGCCACCGGGATCACCAGGGGCAGGGAGTTGATGGCGCTGGCCATGCCCTGCCGGCCCGGGTGGTGCAGCTGGATGCAGAGCTTGGCCCCGTGGCGGTGGAGCCGCTCGGCAAATTCGTGCATGGGCCCGATATGGTAATCGTGGCTCATGGCCAGCTGGGTAAAGGTAGAGGCGCCGCCCATGTCGTTGACGCGGCAGATGCCGGGAATGATCATGCCCACGCCGCCCTTGGCCCGCTCCTCGTAATAATCCATCAAACGCTCGGTGGGCTTGCCGTTGGTCTGGCCCAGGCTGAATTCCGCGGCGGTCATCACGGTGCGGTTTTTCACCGTCATGCTGCCGATCTTCATGGGGGAAAGCAGCATCTCGTACATAGGATCCCTTCCTTCCGTCTGTTTGGGGCGGCTGTCCGCTCCGCCCGATACTACTCTATTGTTTACTATAGTCCATTCCCCCGCCAGCGTCAAGAATTTGGGCACAAAAACGAAAAAACTTGACGGAGACGGAGCCCTGTCCGTATAATAGTCACAAAGGAAGTGAGTTCTATGGAGGATCGTTTTCTCCGCAATCTGGGGGCCCTGACCGAGGCGGAATGCGCCCTTCTGGAAAAGAAAAGCGTGCTGCTGGCCGGCTGCGGCGGGCTGGGCGGCTATCTGCTGGAATATCTGCTGCGGCTGGGCGTGGGCCGCATTCTGGCCGCCGACGGGGAGCGCTTCGAGCCCACGAATCTGAACCGGCAGCTCCTGTGCACCGAGGCCAGCCTTGGGAAATCCAAGGCGGAGGCCGCGGCGGAGCGGGCGGCGGCTCTGGGGCTCCCCGGCCGGGTGATCCCGATCCCGGAGCGGCTGGACGGGGAAAATCTGCCGGGGCTGCTGGCCGGCTGCGACGCGGCGCTGGACGCGCTGGACAGCGTGGCGGCTCGGCGGATGCTGAAGGCCGCCTGCGACGGGGCGAGGATCCCCTATATCCACGGCGCGGTCCACGGCTGGCAGGCCCAGGCGGCCCTCTCCCTCCCCGGGGACGGGCTGCTGGAAAAGCTCTACCCCGCGGAGGAGCTGCCCGGCGGCAAGAGCGTGCTGCCCTTCGCTCCCGCTCTGGGAGCGGCGCTGGAGGCGGCCCTCTGCGCGCGCTATCTCTGCGGCCGCCCGGTGGAGGCCGGACGGCTCTACGGCCTGGATCTGCTGGACATGAATTGGTTCGAGCTGGGACTGTGAATTTGTTGTGAATATGTACCGACATAGGGCAGGATAATTCCTGCCCTATGTCGCTGCGCAGCGCCGAGCATCGCCCGGCGAAGCTCCCGCGTCCCCCGTAGCGCCGAGCATTGCTCGGCGAAGCTCCTGCGTCCCCCGTAGCGCCGAGCATTGCTCGGCGAAGCTCCTGCGTCCCCCGTAGCGCCGAGCATTGCTCGGCGAAAAACGAAAGATGCATGCGGAACGAAAGAACGCCGAGCAATGCTCGGCGCTACGAGAAGCGGCGCTGCGTATCGGCGGGGACGGCGAAGCCGGCTTTTTCAATCATCCCCAAAGGGGGATACCATAATTTTTCATTTTTCATTTTTCATTCTTCCGTCCAGGGTCGCCGGAGACGTCGACCCCTACGGAGAGGAACGGAACGCCCGTTCCCATCAGCTCCAGTTTCCGCTGAGACCGTCCGGGGCGGACGGTTCGGAGCCTTTGGGGGCCGCCGGGCGTGGCGCGGTGGGAGCGCTCCCCTGCCGTTGGTCCGCCCGGTCGTCATGCCCGGTCCGCACCGGCGACCTGCGCTTGTTCTTCCTGCTCATACGATCCCCCTCTCTCCTCCATTGCGAATTCCGAACTCCGAATTCCGAATTTCCAATTACCTCCCCAGCAGGCAGAGGATCAGCCCGTAGACCACGCTGCTGCTGACGCCGAAGACGATCACCGGCCCCGCGATCACAAACATCCGGGCCGCCGTGCCGGTGATGAGTCCCTCGGTCTTGAACTCCAGGGCCGGGGCGGCCACGGAGTTGGCAAAGCCGGTGATGGGCACCAGGGTCCCGGCGCCGCCCAGGCGGGCCAGATCGTCATAGACTCCCAGGCCTGTCAGCAGCGCCCCCAGGAATACCAGGGTGACGGAGCAGGCCGTAGCCGCCGCCTGCTCCTCCAGGCCGAAGGCGGCGTAGAGGTCCAGCAGGCCCTGGCCCAGGCAGCAGATGGCGCCGCCCACCAGAAAGGCCCCCAGGCAGTTGTGCCCCACATGGGAACGGGGCATGTGCTTGCCCGCATAGCGGCGGTATTCCTCGTTGGTCATGTTGTTCCTCCAATCCCGATTTTTCCCGTGCCCTGTCCGCGCAGCCGGCTCCCCCTATCGGCCTTCGGCCACTTCCCCCGATGGGGGAAGCAAGGCGTCCCCTGTCATTGCGAACATGGCGACGCGCGGGAAGCGTGCGACGATCCAAGCTCTGCTGTGCGCACACTGGTGCGGCAATCCGTTCTCTCTTCTTTCTCAAATCTCGAACCTGTCCCTATTCTTTTCGCAATTTCTGAAAATATTCCTTGACTTTATGAATGGCCTGCATTATAATGTGCAGGGCAACACGGAGATGTCGCGTAGTTGGTCGAGCGCGCACGATTGGAAATCGTGTAGGGGTCAAAAGCTCCTCGAGAGTTCGAATCTCTCCATCTCCGCCATAAAAGGTAGGTAATTTTGATAGAATTATCTACCTTTTTCTTTTGCCTGAAAATGTTCTGAAAGCGCCGAAATACTGCTATTTCGGAACATTTTTATTATATATACTGAAGAACAACGCCGCCGCGAAGCTCTATCCGCAGCGGCGTTGTTCGTTATGTAAACTTACCGACCTTCCCTTCCGAGGCAAATCGTTCTCACAAAGGGGTATCGTTCAATTTGAGGGGTATCGTTCTCACAGAGGGTAATCGTTCAATTTGAGGGGTAGAGGGTAATCGTTCAATTTGAGGGGTATCGTTCTCACAGAGGGTAATCGTTCAATTTGAGGGGTATCGTTCTCACAGAGGGTAATCGTTCAATTTGAGGTTTTCATTGATTTTCTGGCGTCCGTTTGGTAAACTAATCATGCCACACAAAACTGTATATTGTCGTTCCTTATCAGCATGGGTTTTTACTTCGGTAAAAATGCATGCTCACTTTCCTATGCTGAATAGGGACGACAGTTTTGTGTGGCAGCAAACGGAGCCTCTGCATTTTTCGTGCGCGGCTTCGGCTGCGCACTTTTTATTTACCGGGGGAAACTGAGAATGTCAGAAGAAAAGAAACAGTCCGGATATCCGTCCATTGATAAGCCGTGGTTGAAATACTACACAGCAGAAGACCTTGCAATCCAAGTGCCGAAATGTACGATCTATCAAAATATCTATAATCGAAACAAGGAATTCCCGGATGATGTTGCCATTCTGTACTACGGCAATAAGATCCGATACAAGGTATTGTTTTCCGAGGTTGAAATCTGCGCCAAGGCGCTCCGGCAGATCGGGATTCAGCCGGGAGACTGCGTCACGCTCTGCACAGCTGGCGTTCCGGAGGCCATCTATCTGGTGCTGGCCTGTAGCCGGATCGGTGCTATTACCAACTTTCTTAACCCGCTGTTTACGAAAGAACAGATGATCGACCGCATCGACGACACCGGGGCAAAATGGATCTTTATCCTTGATGCTATGTATTCGTATATTGAAGCCGCGCTCCCGGAAACCTGCGTGGAGAATGTGGTGATCCTACCGGCCACCAACTCCATCCCGCCGTTGCTTTCCAAGCTCATGTACCTCAAGGGCGAAGCGCGAAAAATCGTCAAACAGGGAAATGGAAAACAGCGCTTCTTTCGATGGAAGGACTTTTGCGCATTTAGCCGCAGCTTCACCGGATCACCGGATGTGCCCTATCAGCCGGACACGCCGACGGTCATGGTCTATTCCTCTGGCTCTACGGGAGCGTCAAAGGGGATCTTGTTGACTAATAATGGAATCAATACTACCATTGCGAATTACCAGACGCATAGTTTTTCTTATAAACGCGGGGACACTTTTTTGCAGATGATCCCAATATGGTTTTCTACAGGCATAGTCTTATCTATTCTCATGCCTCTCACTATGGGAATCACGGTAATCCCCGAGCCTAAATTCAGCAAGGAATCCTTCGTCAATGATTTGCTGAAATATAGACCTGTATTAACTTTGACAGCCACAAGTCTCTGGATTTATGCAGCCTCATCAACTGCAATGGAGAAAGCTGATTTCTCAAATATGAAGTACCCCATTACTGGCGGAGAAAGATTTCTTCCACAAGACGAGCAAAAAATCGCAGCATTTTTGAAAGAACACGGTTGCACAGATGAGATGATAAAAGGATATGGAATGTGCGAATTGGGAGGTACCGTATCAACATCCTCACATGCGACTGAGTATTCAGAGAAAGAGGGTGGTGCTGGCACTCCAATTCTGAATGTCACTGTTAGCGCCTTTGACATTGCCACTGAAAAAGAACTTCCCTACGGCCAGCATGGGGAGATCCGCGTGCTCTCTCCCGCTCGGATGAAAGGCTACTATAAAAATCCCGAAGCTACCGCAGAATTCTTCAAAGAAGACGAGCAGGGCAATATCTGGGGCTGCACAGGCGATATCGGCTACGTGGACGAGGACGGTGAGGTTTTTATCCTTGGCCGTGCGACCGATCATTTCCGCAGAGAGAACGGGGAGATCGTCTTCCTGTTCGATATTGAAGCCGAAATCCTGAAAAATGAAGCAGTCAGCCAGTGCAAGGTCGTTGACATTGAGGATAATGGGAACAAAAAGCTGGTGGCCCATCTTGTTCTCCAGGCGGGTGTAAAGAACGAAGAAAAAATCATTGCTTTGATCTGGAGCGAACTGAGAAAGACTCTGCCGTCTTACATGGTGCCGGAGTATTACAAGATCAGGTCCTCCATGCCCGTTCACACAAACGGAAAACGCGATGTAGGGGCTTTGAAAATAGATAAGGAGGGTCTGAAAACCATATAATGAAATCTCCCGTGTTTGAACCCCCTTGACTGTATGCACCCCCCTAAAGGGAAATGCACCCCCCTGAACCAGTGGTGCACCCCCCTCAGTGAGAATCTATCAAAACAGTGAAACAAAGCCAAAAAGAAAAGCCCGCCATTCGGCGGGTTTTTTGTTCTGGCGAAAAAAGGATGGAGAGATTCGAATTATGTCCGCAAGCCACCTATGTGGCTTGCATGAGCCAGTGCAAACACCGGCGAATACCTTGGTAAACGATGATCAATTCGCCTTCGGCATCTTCCGGAAAATCTGCGCCCTGATTTTGTCACTTTTTCTTGCAATACACAAAGTATTCCTGCGAAAAAGTGCCTTCATCAGAACTCAGATTTTCTCGCAATCTGCTCTCGCCGAATTAATCATCGTTTACCTTGATTTTTTCGCACGTGCCAACATCCGGTTTTCCGCTCCCGGCCCCCCTGCGAAAAAATGCAGACGAATCTCTCCATCTCCGCCAAAACGAAAAACCCGCCATTCGGCGGGTTTTCAGACTGTAGACAAAGTGGGTTTTTGTCATCCTGAGCGAAGCGCAGCGAAGTCGAAGGATCTAAAAAGCCCGCGTTTTCAAGACTTTAGATCTTTCGACTCCGGCTTCGCCTCCGCTCAAGATGACAATCTTTTGGGTTTGTCTACACCTTGAAAGCCCGCCATTCGGCGGGTTTTTTGTTTTGCGAAAGCATCCCGTCCGTTCTCAACAAGTCGTTGAATAAGAAACAACCAATTGATAATTGAAGCGTCTCAATCTATGGTTTATAATTCAATCAAGCTGATGGAACACCAAGACAGGAGACGGAATATGATCATACTCGGAGAAAGAATCAAAGAACTGCGTCAGCGGGACGGAAGGACGCAGGACGCGCTTGCCGGCGAGATCGGCGTGACCGCGCAGGCGGTATCCCGTTGGGAAAAGGGGATCTGCTATCCGGACATGGAGTTGATCCCATCGATCGCAAACTACTTCGGCGTCTCGATCGACGAGCTGTTCGGCTACGAAAACGAGAGGGCGAAGAAGATCGACGCGGTATTCGAGCGGATCACCGAGATGAACCGGGAGAACAACGGGATCGACGTCAGCATGGACGAATGTATCCTGCTTGCCCGGGAGGCCCTGATCGAGTTCCCCGCCAACGATAAGCTGACCTTTGCCCTGGCTTCCGCTCTGTTCAATGCCGGCTACGTCCGCAGGGGCGAGCACCATATCAAAGGAGCGGACGGATTCGACCTGTACGACGTGGAGCGCCACCGGAGCTATCCCGAATGGCAGGAGGCCATCAAGCTGTACGAAAAGCTTCTGCTCACCCTCAACAGCGGAGAATTGCGGCATCAGGCCCTGCAGGAGCTCTCGCAGCTCTATAAAAACGTCGGCGAGCACGAAAAAGCCGCGCGCCTGGCCGATACCGCGCCGGACCTGTCCGCGTCCAAGCCGCTTCTCCGGATCCATGCGTTCGACGGAAAAGAGGCCGTCGCGGCAAGCGGGGAGGCGCTGATGGAGACCCTGTTCTGCTCGACGGATCTGATGGCCGCGATCGTGCGCACCGACCGGAACCTGCCGCCCAAAACCGCCGCCATGCTGCTTGGCAATGCCGTCGCGATGTTCGGGCTTGTTTTTACCGAGGGCGATTTCGGGAAGATGAGCGGCACGATGGCCACGCTGCATTTGCTGCGCTCCTACTATCTTTGGCTTTCGGACGAAAGGGACGCCGCGTTTGCCGCGCTCGACGCCGCGCTCGCATGCGCGAAAACCTATGACGACCAAGCCAGCGTGCGGGCTTATTCTTCCCCGCTGCTCCGATACGCCAAGCCGATCGCGTGTTCCTTAGGCCGCGCCTTTGCGCCTGAGCTGCCGGAGCTTTGGCCGTTTTGGGACGTACCGGGAGTTGAACAGGTGAAGCGCGAGCTGCAGGCAGACCCGCGCTGGACGGAATGGGTGAAAAAAACGGCAGAAGCCTGAGGCGCGGCCTGTTCCTCTGCCGGCTCCGGGCCGACACGCCGTCTTGATCCCGACGCACTTCAATCGCACACAACAGAAAGGAGTTTTGACTATGATGCATTTCAAACCCGCATTTTGGAAGAAGCAGGGGCTCGCCGCTGTCCTGGCGGTCGTCCTGCTGCTGGCGGCCGGCTGCGGCGCCGGGTCCGGAAACGCCGCCGAAGACAGCGCGGCAGCACCGGGCGCTCCCGAAGTGACGACGGCAGAACCGATCGAAACGAGCCGGGCCGAGGAAGAAAGCACCCTGCCGGCCGAGGAAGCCGAGGAAGCGCCGGCTGCGGAAGAACCCGCCGAGTCCACGCCGGCCGAGGAAGCGCCGGCCGAGGAAGCACCGGCCGCGGAAGAAGCGGCTGCGGAGTCTGCCAGGATACCTCCCAGACCCATGATGGGAATCGACGCGGATGTGGCGCGGCTGAACTGCTTCCTCACAAGTATCGTCCAGCAGAACATCGTCAACACACAGACCGATCTGGACGAGGATGCGGAGCTGGTGCGATTTGTCTTCGGATATCGGAAGACAAACGATCCGCGCTCCATCCTCGAGCAGGACGACGGCGAGAACACCTGCCGCACCCTGACCGCCGAGCAGGTCAATGAGACGCTGACCATGCTGTTTGGGAAGAGCATCTCCCCCGATCGGGAAGACTACAGCATCATTCTCAATGAATCCGAGAGCTTTCATTGCTTCTACCGGGACGGCGTCTTCTGGAACGTCCCCCCCTACCCCACCGAAAGATACCCCTTCCCGATCCGCTTTGCCCTTGTGACCCGGATCGACGAGGAGAACTTTACGCTGCATTTCAGACTGTATCAGGCCAATCCCTGGGTTTGGGGCGAAGAGGAAACGGAACGGCACCTCGGGGTTCTGCCATTCTTGAGTCTCAGTGAAGCGGAAGGCAGCGACGTGATCTCCTTCCTGGGGGAGGGCGACGCGATCCTGCGTGATTTCGGAGAGGAGCTGCAGCTGATCGAAATGACGGGCGCTCTAAAGCGGTGATCGCAGCGAAGCCGTAGATCCTGTCGCGCGGCGGTCTGTCATTTCATGCTTCACGCGTTCGAATCCATCGGTCAAAAGCGCGCAGATTCATCTTTTCCTATCCGCTTGCCATAAAAGCACGGCAATGATGCTGTCATTGCCGTGCTTGGTTTTTTGTGCTATGATGAAGGAGCAGGCAGGGCCGAGGGCCTGTCCGCGCTGCGGGATGATGGTTGGCATGCAGACGATCAAATGGAGGATCATCTGCAGCTGTTAGCGAAACAGAGGAGGGAGTATCCGATGATCATAGATTCCTACGACGAAAAATCGCCCGCCAAGATCAATGTACGGAAAAACGAGAACGCCGTTCCGGTCGACGCGGTCATTTATACCTTTTCCCATGAAATAGAAAAGTACGCAACAGAGAACTATGCCTGTGAAAAAGTCGGCGAATACAAGATGGCCAGCGGATCTCATGCCGCCTATGTCCTTGCGCACAATGGCAAAAAGTTCGGGTTCTATAAGACCTGGGTAGGCGCTCCGGCTTGTGTGGCTCCCATCGAAGAAGCGGCCACCGTTTTCGAGGCGCATCGCTTCATCCACTTCGGAGGAGCCGGATGCCTTGACAAGGAGATCGCCAGAGGAAAGGTCATGATCCCGACAGAAGCCTACCGGGATGAAGGCACATCGTATCATTACGCTCCGGCCTCCGACTATATCAGGATCAAGAACTGGGAGACCGTCAGGGACTTTATGGAAGAGAACAAGATCCCTTATGTCACGGGAAAGACCTGGACCACAGATGCTTTTTACCGAGAAACGGTCAACAACTTTGAAAAGCACAAAGCGGAAGGCTGCATCTCCGTGGAAATGGAGGGCTCCGCCGTACAGGCGGTATGTGATTTCAGAGGATATGAAGTCTATATGTTCTTCACGGGCGGAGATCTGCTGGACGCGCCGGAATGGACCATGAGAAAAGAGAAGGGCCAGAAAAAGCATACCCAGCATGATCCGGGGCATTTTGCAATCGCACTGGCGCTTGCCGAATATGTGGCGGCCCGATCATGCAGGTAGCCGGCACAGCCTGTCCTTCCAAACGCGCCCCTCTTCCAAAACAGGATCGCCCGCTTGACAATGTCGGCGATCCTCCGTTTCCGTCTCCGCGCAACCAAAAATAACAAAATTCACAAAAATCCGTTAACTCCGGTTGGTAGAAAAGCGGGCAACTTTACGTTACAATAATCACACAAATCAAACAAATCATCAGTTTCGGATTTCGGATTTGGAGGATGAAATGAGCATTGCAGAAGTAAAGAACCTGGGAAAGGTTTACCCCGCCTTTCAGCTAAAGGACGTGTCCTTTTCCATCCGGCAGGGACGGATCACCGGATTCATCGGCCGAAACGGCGCCGGAAAAACAACGACGATCAAATCCATGCTGAACCTCGTCCACCCGGACAGCGGCGAGATCCGTTTCTTCGGCCTCCCCTTCGCCAGCCACGAGGCGGACATCAAAAAGCGGATCGGCTACTCAACGGGAACCGTCAGCTGGTATCCGAGAAAAAAGATCCGGGATATCGTGAGCATCGTCAGCCGGTTTTACGAGACCTGGGACGACGAGGCCTACCGCAGATATCTCCGCATGTTTGAGCTGGACGAGAACAAGACGCCGCTCGAGCTCTCGGAGGGCATGAAGGTGAAGCTCAATCTGCTGATCGCCCTGTCCCACCGGGCGGAGATCCTGATCCTGGACGAGCCGACCAGCGGGCTGGATCCCTTCTCCCGAGACGAGCTGCTGCGCATTTTTACCGAGCTGAAGGAACATGGCGTCGCCGTGTTTTTCTCCACCCACATCACCTCCGATCTGGAGAAGTGCGCGGACGATATCGTCTATATTTCCCACGGGCAGATCGTATCCGCGCTGCCGAAGCAGGCCTTTACCGAGCAGTTCTCGCAAGCGGGCGAGAGTCTGGAGGAAACCATTCTGCGGATGGAAAGGGGGATGAACCATGCGTAACATTCTGCGGAAGGAGATGAAGCTCAGCGCTTCCATCCTCTCCTATCTGTTCATTCTTTTCGGGCTGATGTTCTTCCTGCCCGGATATCCGATCCTCTGCGGCGCCTTTTTTGTGACCTTGGGGATCTTTCAGGGTTTTCAGTTTGCCCGCGAGGCAAACGACATCGTGTTCTCGGCGCTGCTGCCGATCCGGAAGAAGGACGTGGTCAAGGGAAAATACCTGTTCGTCTGCTTCATCGAGGCCTGCGGTCTGATCCTGATGCTGGCCGCCGCGCTGATCCGGATGACCCTGCTCGCCGACGCCGCCCCTTACCGGACGAACGCCCTGATGAACGCAAATCTCTTTGCCGTCGGCGGGGCGCTGCTGACCTTCGGCCTGTTCAACCTGATCTTCCTGGGCGGTTACTTCAAAACGGCATACAAGCTGGGAAAGGGCTTTGTGACTTACATCATCGCGGCCACGCTGACCATCGGCGTTTTGGAAGCGCTGCACCACATCCCCGGCCTGGAGGCGGTCAATGCCTTCGGCTTTGAGCGGATCGGCCTGCAGCTTCTACTGCTGCTTGCCGGACTCGCCGCTTTCCTGGTCCTGACCCTGCTTTCCTACCGAGCCGCCTGCAGGCATTTTGAAAGGATCGACCTGTGACCGGTCCGATCCCAAGGAGGTTTTTTCCATGCTGAAAGAAAACTTGATCATGCTCCGGACGATCCACGGCTTTTCTCAGGAGGAAATCGCGGAAAGGATCAACATCTCCCGGCAGGCTTACGCCAAGTGGGAGAGCGGGGCGACTATCCCGGACATCCAGAAATGCGCCCTTCTCGCGGGCGTCTACGGCGTGACCGTGGACAGTCTGCTAAAAGAGGAAAAGGTCGAAGGGCTCGGCTCCATCCCTCCCGCGCCCCCGGGCAAGAGCATCTGGGGAACGGTCACCGTCAACGACAGGGGGCAGATCGTCATCCCGAAGGACGCGCGGGAGCAGTACGGCATCACCGGCGGCACGCGCCTGATCGTCTGCGGCGACGAGGTGGGCATCGCCCTGATCCCCGTGGAGACCTTCGAGGCCGGGATGAAAAAGGCCATGGAATACGCCTATTTCGACGCCAACCGGATCCCGTAGGATCCCAGGCGAAAACCCCTGCCGATGACCGTCGGCAGGGGTTTTCTGTTCGGGATCGGGCTTTACCGCTCCCACCGATCTGTGATATAATGAATCATATCCAAGCCGAAGGGAGCGAGGAAGCGTGAAACTGCTTTTGATCCGCCACGGGGATCCGGATTATGCCATCGACGGCCTGACGGAAACCGGGCGGCGGGAGGCGGCGCTGCTGGCCGAGCGCATTGCCCCCATGGAAATATCGGAATACTATGTCTCCACCATGGGCAGGGCCCTGGAGACCGCCCGACCCAGCCTGGAAAAGGCGGGACGGAGGGCGACGGCCTGCGACTGGCTGCGGGAGTTCGATATCCGGGTCCGCCGGCCCGACTGCGGAGGCGAGCTCAGCCATGTCCCCTGGGACTGGCTGCCCCAGGACTGGCTGAAGGACCCCGTCCTGCTGGACCGGGAGCGCTGGCATGAGCACCCGGTTTTCGCCGAGATGGACCTGAAAAGCGCCTACGACCGGGTGATCGCAGAATTCGAGCGGGTCCTGGCCGCCCACGGCTATGTCCGGGACGGTCTCTGCTACCGGGCGGAGCGCCCCAACAGCGAGACCCTGGCCTTCTTCTGCCACTTCGGCCTCTCCTGTGTGCTGATGAGCAGGCTGCTGAACGTGTCGCCCATGGTGCTGTGGCAGGGGCTCGTGATGGCGCCCAGCTCCGTGACCACCATCTATACCGAGGAGCGGAGGCCGGGGATCGCCTGCTTCCGGGCCGCCGCCGTAGGGGATATTTCCCACCTGTATATCCATGGCCAGGCTCCCTCCTTCGCCGCCCGCTTCTGCGAGGTCTACGGAAACGGAGAACGACAAGACTGATAAAACAACGAAAAGCCCGCCGAAAGGCGGGTTTTTCGTTGTTTTATCGTGCTTTTCTCACTTTTCCAGCTTGTTGGCCAGGTCCTCCAGGGCCTCGGAGAGGGCCTCCTCGAAGGAGGGATGGGGGCGCATGGCCAGCAGCAGCTGCCGGGGTGTCATGTGATTGGCGATGGCCTGGCTGATCTGGGAGATCATGTCCGGCGCGCTCTGGCACATGAGCTGGGCCCCCAGGATCTCGCCCGTTTCGGCATGGGCCAGGACCTTCATGAAGCTGCGGCCCGGGTCCTCGATGAGGGTGCGGGCGTTGCCGCCCAGGACGCACTTGCCGGTCTTCACCGGGATGCCGGCGGCCTTGGCCTCCGCGTCGGTGAGGCCCACCACGGCGATCTCCGGCCGGCAGTAGACGCAGCTGGGGACGATGCGCATGTCCACGTGGGTCTCCTTCCCGCAGAGGAGCTCGGCAAAGGCCTGGCCCTGGGCGGAAGCCACGTGGGCAAGCTGGGTCTGGGAGGCCAGGTCCCCGATGGCAAAGACGGAGGGGATGCTGGTCTCATAGCGCTCGTTGACCTTCAGCACCCGGCCGTCCAGCTCCGGCTCCAGCCCCTGGGCAAAAAGCCCTTCCCAGGCGGCCCGGCGGCCCACGGCGCAGAGCACCGCCTCGCCCTCGGCAAAGTCCGGCTTGCCCTTGACGGAGAAGCGGACCCGCAGGCCCTCGTCCGTCTGCTCCACCCGCTCCACCAGAGCGCCGGTGCAGACCCGCACGCCCTTCTTTTTCAGGATCAGCGCCAGGTTCTGGCCCAGCTCCCGGTCCAGCATGGGCAGGAGCCGGTCCAGGCCCTCCACCACCGTGACCTCACAGCCCAGGTCGGAGAAGAAGCCGGCAAACTCGATGCCGATGACGCCGCCGCCGATGATGACCAGGGAGCGGTACAGATGGTCGGGTCCCTCCAGCAGCTCCTCGCTGGTGAGCACGCCGGGCAGCTCCATCCCGGGCAGGGGCAGGCGCATGGGAGCCGCGCCGGCGGCCAGCAGCACGGCCTCGGCGCTCAGCTCGCTCTCCCCCTCCGGCCCGGCGACGCGGACCCGATGGGGCGCCAGGACCGTGGCCCGGCCCCGGAGCAGGGCGATCTTCGCGGATTTGAACATACTCTCCACGCCCTGGGACAGGGTCTGGGCGATGCGGCGCTTGTTCTGAAAGATCTCCCCCAGGTCGGCCCGCAGGCCGTCGCAGTGGACGCCCACGGCCGCCCCCTCCGCCGCCGCGCGGTAGAGGGAGGAGGAGTGCAGCAGGGTCTTGGTGGAGACGCAGCCCCGGTTGACGCAGGTGCCGCCGGGCTCCCGGGCCTCCACCACGGCCACCTTTTTCCCCAGCTTCGCCGCCCGCAGGGCCGCGGTCTGGCCGCCGGGGCCGGCGCCGATCACCAGAAGATCATAGTCGTACATGGCTTTTCCTCAGCCCTTCTGCCAGCGCAGGACGGGCTGGCGGGCGGCCCGGACCTCGTCGGGCCGGGCAATCTGGGCCTGGTGGGGCGCCTTGTGCATGAACTCCGGATCGGTCTTGCCCAGGGCGTAGAGCGCGCGGAAGATCTCCGCCGCCCAGTCCAGGGTCTCCATGCTCTCGGTCTCGGTGGGCTCCAGCATCAGGGCCTCGTGGACGATCATGGGGAAGTACATCGTGGGCGGGTGCATGCCGTAGTCGATAAGGCTCTTCGCCACGTCCAGGGCGCTGACGCCGGTCTCCTTCTTGTACTCGGACAGATCCAGCACGAACTCGTGCATGCAGATCCGGTCGAAGGCGGGCTCGAAGGTCCCCTGGATCTTCCGCATGAGGTAGTTTGCGTTGAGCACGGCGTTCTGCGCCGCCTCGGGGATGCCCTCCTTGCCCAGGGTCAGCAGATAGGCCAGGGCGCGGACCACCACCAGGAAGTTCCCCGCGAAGGCGCGGACCTGGATGTGGCCGGGCTCGTCCATCAGGGCGGAGGCGGGCAGGAACTCCCGCAAAAATCCCTTGCAGCCCACGGCGCAGGCACCGGGACCGCCGCCGCCGTGAGGCGTGGCGAAGGTCTTGTGCAGGTTCATGTGGATGCAGTCAAAGCCCATGTCGCCGGGGCGCACCACGCCCATGACGGCGTTCAGGTTGGCCCCGTCGTAGTAGCACAGGCCGCCGGCCTCGTGGACCAGGCGGGTGATCTCCAGAATGTTCTGGTCGAAGAGGCCCACGGTGTTGGGGTTCGTGAGCATGAGGCCCGCGGTGTCCTCCCCCAGGACGGCCTTCAGCGCCTCCAGATCCACGCAGCCGTCGGGGGCGGAGGGGATGTTCACCACCTCGAAGCCGCACATGGCGGCGGTGGCCGGGTTGGTGCCGTGGGCGGAGTCGGGGACGATGATCTTGCGGCGGGCCGTGTCGCCCCGCTTCTGGTGATACTGCTTGATGAGCAGCACCCCGGTGAATTCCCCGTGGGCGCCGGCGGCGGGCTGGAAGGTCATGCCTTCCATGCCGGTGATCTCGCAGAGATACTTCGCCGTGGTGTCCAGGACCTGGCGGCAGCCCTTCACGTTCTCCGCCCCGGCCAGGGGGTGGATCCCGGCGAAGCCGGGCAGGGCGGCCAGATCCTCGTCGATGCGGGGATTGTATTTCATGGTGCAGGAGCCCAGGGGATAGAAGCCGCAGTTCACGCCGTGGACCCGGTGGTTGAGCTCCGTGTAGTGCCGGGCCAGGTCCACCTCGCTGAGCTCCGGCAGGGCCGGGGCGGTCTCCCGGCGGAGCTCTTCGGGCAGCTCGACCTTTTCCACGTCGCATTTGGGCAGCAGGTCGCAGTGCCGGCCGGGAACGCTCTTTTCGAAGATCAGCTTCATTTCGCCAGCACCTCCTTCACGACGGCAATGGCCTTGTCCAGTTCCGCCCTGCTCTGCTTCTCGGTGGCGCACCAGAGGACGCCGCCCTCCACGGGCAGGCCGCCCAGGATGCCGTTTTGCTCCAGGGCCGCCAGGACCTCCGTCTGCTTCGGCAGGGTGGTGACAAATTCATGGAAGAAGGGGCCGGGATAGACGAGCTTCACGCCCTCGAGGGCGGTGAGGCCCCGCATCAGGTAGTGGGATTTGGCCATGCACTGCTCGGCGGCCTCCCGGAGACCGGCGGGGCCCATGCAGGCCAGGTACACGGAGGCGGTCAGGGCGCAGAGGGCCTCGTTGGAGCAGATGTTGCTGCTGGCCTTCTCCCGGCGGATGTGCTGCTCCCGGGCCTGCAGGCTCAGGACGTAGGCCCGCTGGCCCTTGGCGTCCACGGTCTCGCCCACGATGCGGCCGGGCAGCTTGCGCATGTGCTTCTGGGTGGTGGCCATGAAGCCCAGGTAGGGTCCGCCGAAGCCCAGGGGCAGGCCCAGAGGCTGGCCCTCGCCCACGGCCACGTCGGCCCCGCAGTCCCGCGGGGTCTTGAGGACGCCCAGAGAGATGGGGTTGCAACTCATGACGAACATGGCCCCGGCGGCGTGGGTCAGCTGGCCCAGAGCGTCGCAGTCCTCCAGCTGGCCGAAGAAGTTGGGCTGCTGGACGATGAAGGAGGCCACGTCGGGGGTGAGCATCTCCTTCAAGGCTTCGGGATCGGTTTTGCCGTCCTTCGTCGGCACCACGCGCAGCTCGTCCCCGGTGCCGAAGCAGTAGGTCCGCACGGTGTTGACCGCGTCCGGGTGGACGGCGCCGGAGATGAGGGTCACCCGGCGTTTCCGGTCCCGGCACATGGCGGCGGCCTCGGCGGCGGCGGTGGCTCCGTCGTACACGGAGGCGTTGGACACCTCCATGCCGGTGAGCTCGCAGATCATGGTCTGGTATTCAAAGATGGACTGGAGTACGCCCTGGCTCATCTCGGCCTGGTAGGGCGTATAGGCGGTGAGGAACTCCTCCTTGGCGGGGACGGACTTCACCAGGGCGGGGATATAGTGGTCATAGGCTCCGGCGCCCCGCAGGATGGTGGGGAAGAGGGTGTTTTTGGCCGCCATGGCGGAGACCGTCCGGCTGACCTCCAGCTCGCTCATGGCAGAGGGCAGGTCCAGCTCCCGGTCCAGCAGCATCTCCTCCGGCACGTCCCGGTAGAGCTCCCGGAAGTCCCTGACTCCCACGGCCTGCAGCATCTCCTGCCGCTGGGCCGGGGTGGAAGGCACATAACTCATGTTTCTTCCTCCGATGTTTCTTTTCTCAGTGAGTGCACTCCGCCTCGTACTGCTCGGCAGTCAGCAGCTCCTCGGTGTCGGTGACGTTCTCCACCTTGATGATCCAGGTGCCGTAGGGGTCCTCGTTCAGCTTCTCGGGGGCGTCCAGCAGCTCCTCGTTCACAGCGCAGACGGTGCCGGTGACGGGGCAGACCAGGTCGCTGACGGCCTTGACGGACTCCACGTCGCCGAAAGCCTCGCCGGCGACGGTCTCGTCGCCCTCCTGGGGCAGGTTCACAAAGACCACGTCGCCCAGCTCGCTCTGGGCAAAGTCGGAAATGCCGATGACAGCCACGCCGTCCTCCATGCGGAGCCACTCGTGATCGCGGGAGTACTGCAGTTCGATGGGATAGTTCATGTTATTTACCTCCATAAATAGTTTTGAGTTTTGAGATTTGAGTTTTGAGGGGACGGGGGACGCCCCCCTTGCCTAAAGGGAGGCCCGAAGGGGCGGGGGGTACGGATTGCCACACCGCTTTTTGCCTGCAAAAATGCAGACGTCGGTCACAGCAGAGCTAGGAACGTCGCACGCTTCCCGCGCGTCGGGATGTTCGCAATGACAGGGAGAAACGCGGGTCTTCGTCAATTCCGAATTCCGAACTCCGAATTCCGAATTAAAATCCGATCTTGCCGGCGAAGGCCTCCAGGGCGTCCTCGAAGTCCTTGTCGTCGAAGCAGTAGTGCATCTTGGTGTAGCCGGCGCGCAGGCGGCTCACGTCCTCGGAGACGTTTTCGTTCCGCAGGACGCAGGCGGCGATGAGCTGGGCCAAGGCGTCGAACTCCTTCTCGCCGAAGCCGAAGCGGGTCATCTCGCTGACGCCCATGCGCAGAGCGCCGGAGGCGGTGAAGCCCTCCTCGTCCGGGGTGGCCTGGTAGTTGACGATGATGTTGTTGCGCTCCAGACGGCTGGCGATCTCGGCGCCCTCGCCGTAGCCCACGCTGACCAGGACCTGGTGGGTCTCGGTATAGTCGTTGGCGGGGTCGCCGCAGACCTTGAGCCCCGCTCTCTTCAGGGACCGGGCAAAGCTCTTGGCGTTGCGGATGACGGCTGACTGGTAGGCGTCCTTGAACTCGTTCATCTCATAGGCCGCCATCAGGAGCCCCAGCTGGGTGCCCAGGTGGTGGTTGGACACGCTGCCGGGGAAGGCCCGGGTCTCGATGGTCTCCCACAGGCCGTACTTCAGCTCGTCCTCCGTATAGTTCACGGCCACGACGCCGCGCTGCGGACCGAAGAAGGTCTTGTGGGTGGAGCCGGTGACGATCTCAGCGCCCTCGGCGAAGGGGTTCTGGAAGTAATCGCCGGCGATGCCCAGGACATGGGCCATGTCGTACATGATGGTGGTGGGGATCTTCTGCTCGTCCACGTACTGGCGGATCTGGGCCACGGGCTCCTTGTGGATCACCATGCTCTTGCCGAAGATGATCAGCTCGGGGCGGTACTGGTCAATGACCTTCTTGGTCTCCTCCACGTCGATCTTGAAGATATTGTCCTTGCAGACGGGGAAGTTCACCACGGCGCTGCGCTCGGTGACCGGGTCGATGGCGATGTAGTCGTGGAGGGCGCCCATGGGCTGGGCGGACAGGTGGCCGCCCTTGATGATGTGGTTATTGAGCACATAGCCCAGGCGCTGGGGGGTGTGCTTGCGGTCCAGGCGGTTCTTCCAGTCCATCAGGGCGGAGAAGGTGCAGGTGTTGGCCATCTGCCCGCTGATGACTCTCGTCTCCACCTCGGTGCAGCCGAAGTACTTGCGCAGTTCGGCCACGGCCATCTGCTCCACCTCGTCGATGAAGCCGGTGCCCTGGTAGTAGAAAATGTCCTTGTCGTAGAAGGACTTGATCTTCTTGTGCTCGGCGTAGCGGCAGCTGGGGTCGGAGGCGGAGAGCATCTGCACCGCCCGGCTGGGGGTGTTCTCCGAGGGGATCAGGTTCACGCAGCGGCGCTGCCGCCAGAGGTGATTGTCCTCGGCCTTCTTCAGCAGGTTCAGGGCCTTCGTGCAGCGCGTCTCGCCGCTGTCGGCCAGTCTGGAGACCTCCACGCCGTAGATCATGGGCCGGGCGAAGGGAGGGGCCATGTTGTCCAGATGCTTCTCGGGGATCACGGCCTTGACCCGCTTGCCCCGGATGTCCACGGTGACGATATCGTCCTCCAGCACGTCGCTGGCGATATAGCAGGAGCCGATGGCCCGCTTTTCCACCGTGTCGGTGATGACGGTCTCCAGGCCCTCGCCCTCGGCCTTGTAGTAGGGCACCATGGTGCCGCTGGTGACCCAGCCGATCTGGGTATCATTCCGATAGACGGGCATGCCGGCGCGCATGACGCCCCGCTCCAGCAGGGTGATAGGCCGGATGGTCTTCGGCAGCGCCGCGCAGGCGGAGAAGTCCCGGTTCTGGATGCGCTTGAAGGCCTCGTACTGCTTCGCCAGGGCCTCGCGGCCGATGAAGTCGCCCTTGCGCTCGGAGAAGCTGACGGCGAACTTGGCCAGGGGCACGGCGTAAATGGGCATGGGCTTCCCGTCCGGATCCAGGCCCATCTCGTGGCCGTAGAGGGGCATGCCGGCCTCGAGACGCAGGGTGTCCCGGGCGCCGAGGCCCGCGGGGCGGGCGCCCAGCTCGCAGAGCCGGTTCCAGAGCCAGGCCGCGTCCTCGCTCTTCACATAGACCTCGTAGCCCAGAGGCTCGCCGGTGTAGCCGGTCTTGGCCACCCGGGCGAAGTGGCCCTCCAGCATCAGGCTGTTCAGGGCGTTCTTCATGGGCTCGGTGACGGCCTCGCCGCCGGAGAGAACGGTCATGAGCTCCTTGCTCTTGGGGCCCTGGACCGCGATGGAGGCCCAGTCCCTGGTGATATCGTTGACGGTCACGTCGTAGTTTTTCGCGATGGGGAGCAGGTGCTTAAGGTCCTTCTCGGTGTTGGCGGCGTTCACCACCAGCAGGAGGCAGTCCTCCTCAAAGCGGTAGAGATAGGCGTCGTCGATGGCGGAGCCGTCGGCGTCGGGGATGATGCAGTACTGGGCCTTGTACAGGTCCAGGCCGCCCACGTTGCTGGACAGCACGTGCTGCAGGAATTCCACCCGCTCCGGGCCCTCCACCAGGAGGCGGCCCATGTGGGAGACGTCAAACAGGGAGCAGAAATGCCGGGTATACAGATGCTCGGCCACGATGCCGCTGGGATACTGGACGGGCATGTCCCATCCGCCGAAATCCACCATGGTGGCGCCGGCGGCCAGGTGGGTCTCATAGAGTTGGGTGCGTTTCAGTTCGCTCATGTTGTTCCTCCGTATTCGTTATTTCGTAGGGGAGGGGCTTGCCCCTCCCGCAGGCTATGTGCGGAAAACGGGCGCAAAAAAGGACAGAAAGACTCCTCTCGTCTTTCTGCCTCCGTCGTAACCTGAGAGATTCCCGCCGCATCCGCGGCGGTTGCCCCTTTGGTGTGCTTCTCTGTCCGATCTTGCAATCGCACTTTCCGAAGTCCCGTCCTGATCCGATCCTTTTGCCTGAGAGTTTTTGCCTTCCCCTTCGGCTCTGTGCGTCACAGTCTCTCTCGGGTCATTCATCCGGGCCTGATTCAGTTTTTGGGCAGGGGCTACAAGTTTCGCGCTTTGGTCCCCGCCGCTTTTTGTGTACTTAGTGTAGTCTTTCCGGCTTTTGCTGTCAAGTGTTTTTTCTGGGACAGGGCGAGAAACATGGCGACGCGCGAGAAACGCGCGACGAACCAAGCTTGTCTGTGACGAACCAAGCTTGTCTGCGACGTTCCAAGCTCTGCTTGCTCGGCGAACCTCACGCGGGACGACGCCGAGCGATGCTCGGCGCTACGGGCGCTGCGGGCGCGCACCTGCGTTTCGTCTGTCGCCGTAGGGGCTGACGCCCTCGGCAGCCCGCCGACTCGCAACCATGCCCCGTCCTTGCTGTAGGGGCGGCCCTTGTGGCCGCCCGAGCGTCAATACACCATGCGGACGAGGATCGCCCGCATGGTACCCAAAAACTGTCATCCTGAGCGAGGCCGCAGGCCGAGTCGAAGGATCTTCCAGGCTGGAAAAAGGCGAGGTCGACGAGAAAAAGATCTTTCGACTCCGCTGCGCTCCGCTCAAGATGACAGGGCGGAGCGTCAAAACACCCTGCGGACGGTTTTTGCCCGCAGGGTGCCGAAGCTGTCATGGCTTCGCGAGCGAAGCGAGTCGAAGGATCTGAAAAAGCCGACGTTTTCGATATTTAAGATCTTTCGACTTCGGCTCCGCCTCCGCTCAAAATGACAAGACTGAGCGTCAAAACACCCCGAGGGCGTTTGCCCTCGGGGTGCCGTGCTATGGATTCAATTGTGTCGGATCAGTTGGGACACAGTACCGTCCCCTGTCCCATTCTTCTTTTTTTCGCATTAACCGTCCCCTTGTCCCACGTCATTGTGTTATCTTTTTACCTATTTTGGACATGAAAGCCATTCCCCGTTCCATGTAGTTGGGCTGTACCCTGTCAGCGAATGACCTCCATCAAGGTTTCGATCACTTTCCCATCGAAATCAAGTTTATAAAGGTCACAGTAGCAGTCGCAGGCATAGATGCCAGTATCGTCAAAAATATACAGCCCATCATAGACCTTGTCGCTGAGCTTTTCGGCGGAATAATCTGTCAGGCTGATGCGCCAGGTGCCGATCATGTCGTCGTTTTCAAAGCCAAGCATCCCGATGCTTCCATATTTCTCCGTGCGCATAAATGAAAAATACACCGTATCATAATAGACTGTTACCGCGCTCGCAGAGCTCAGCTGAGGAGCGGCAAACAGTTCGATCAAGTCTCCGTCTTCGGTCACATAGTACAGCATCACACCGCGTCCCGAGCTTTCCATGTTGTGGATCAGCAGCTCCCGGTCCGTGCAGATGATAGAGCGCTCATGCGCAGGCTCAAGCGGCAGTTTTTCTGCATGTCCTTCCGCATCCATGCGGTAGACAAAGTCCTCGTTGTATTCTTCTCTCATGTAATATGTCATGCCTCCAAGCGCATACGTCTCTGTAGCATCTTCGCAGGAGACCGCCTTATCCCCTCCCACACGAACATGCCAGCGTTCCGGCTCAGAGAAATGAATAACTGAAAAGAACACAGAACCATCCTCTCGAAAAAACATGTTACGGGCAAAGATTCTGAATTGTGGGTCAGGCAGACTATCCAGGGAAAAAAGCTCCTTCAATGTTTCCTCTGCAATCGAATAGCTGTACAATTTGCCGGGCGATTGATCGGAGGTAAAGTATACAGTATCACCGCGGATATACTTGGCAAAACAGCCCGCTTTCCTGAGATCGAAGCAAGTCAATAATGATCCGTCTTCAAATGCACACAGCTGATTCTGGTACTTTGTCCCGACAATGCCTTCTCCTTTACTGGGGACGATATACAGTTTCCCGTTCCAGGTGCCCATGACCACGGAGCTCCTGATCTGCTTGATATTAGCTGGACTGACATAGGTCTCATAAACGACAACGGGATTTTTCGTAAGCACAGCTTTATTGGGCTTGAAAAATGTAATATATACTTGCATGCCTGCGAAAAAAAAGACAAACAGTAAGACAAACAGAAGGAAAAGATATCGCTTCATAGTTAGTTCTCCATGAGTAATAACATAGCGAAGAGATTACCCCAAAAATCGGACTGGCTTTTGGGAAGGACAGCAACGCGAGAGTATGTGGGACAGGGGACGGTTCCTCGTCCCACGCGTCACGTCAAAAATTCAACCGTACCGTAGGCCCCGCGGTCCTGCTCCGCCCGGAGAAGTGCCGTTAATCGAGGACAGGCCCCCGTAGCGCCGACCAGTGGTCGGCGAACCTCACGCGGGACGACGCCGAGCGATGCTCGGCGCTACGGGCGGCGTACGACGTTCCAAGCTTTGCTTGCTCGACGAACCTCGCGTGGGGCGATGCCGAGCAATGCTCGGCGCTACGGGCGCGCGTCTGCGTTTCGTCTGTCATAGGGGCTGACGCCCTCGGCAGCCCGCCGACTCGCAACCAGGCCCCGTCCTTGCTGTAGGGGCGGCCCTTGTGGCCGCCCGAAGGTCAAAACACCCTGC
>CACYLY010000044.1 GCA_902775355.1 Oscillospiraceae bacterium | reverse complement strand
GCTGGAGGTCACCGAGACCGATCCGGGCTTTGCCGGCAACACCGCCACCAACGCCACCAAGCCCGCCACCGTGGAGACCGGCGCCGAGATCAAGGTGCCTCTCTTCATCGAGCGCGGCGAGCGCATCAAGATCGACACCCGCACCGGCGAGTATCTGTCCAGAGCCTGAGACAAGCAGGAAGCAACAAGGGGGAAGTCTGCGGAATTTCCCCCTTGTTCCACATTTATTTGAGGGAGGTTTTCACCATGACGATCGTAGAAAAAGCCGCGTATCTGAAGGGACTGGTCGCGGGCCTGGGCGTGGAGCCCGAGTCCCGGGACGGGAAGCTCTGGGGGGCGCTGACCGATCTTTTGTCCGACATGGCCCATGAGATCGAAGACCTCCAGTCCGGCAGCCTGGACTTTGCGGACACTCTGGACGAGGTCTGCGAGGATCTGAGCTACCTGGAAGAAATGGTGGACGCGCAGAACCTGCCCGACCACAGCTGGGACGATGAGGACGATTTCTTCGACGAGGAAGAGGACGAGGATCCGGACAAGATCTTTTCCCTGCACCACGGCGAAGCGGAAGAGGACGCCGAGGAAGAAGCGTCCGGCGACGAGGACGAGGAAGAGGACGAGGAGGCCGAGATCGACGGCGTCCTCTACGACGCCACCTGCCCCTCCTGCGGGGAGGAGATCACCTTCGACGAGGAGACCCTGGAGAAGGGCTCCATCCGCTGCCCCAACTGCGGCGAGGAGCTGGAGTTCGACCTGGGAGACGACGGAGACGGCGAGGACGGCGAGGACAGCGAGGACAGCGAGGACGAGTAAGCGGTCCCCGGCCGCAACGCAAAACAGAGAGCCCTTCGGAGCTTGCTCCGAAGGGCTCTCTTTTACTAAGTAAACGCTGATCAAATCGCCTTCGGCATCTTCCGGAAAATCTGCGCCCTGATTTTGTCACTTTTTCTTGCAATACACAAAGTATTCCTACGAAAAAGTGCCTTCATCAGACCTCAGATTTTCTCGAAATCTGCTCTTGCCGATTTAATCATCGTTTACCTAAAAACCAAAAACTGGATCAACGCGAAACCTTAAGGAGCCAAAGCAAAGGAAAGAGTCCGGCCTCTCTAAAGCCTTCCCCTGGAGGGGAAGGTGTCGCGGCGCGTCCCCCGCAAGCGCCGTGACGGATGAGGTGGGAACTTTGCCTGTAATATGTGACCGGACGGATATGCCGGCGCTGACACCTCATCCGTCTTGCCCCTCGCGTGAGATCGGGGCAAGTCCTCCCCCGCTGGGGGAAGGCAAAAAGGCCCCGCGCTTTATCGCCATAAAGCTCCGTGAAAACCTAAAACCTGAATCCGGCTGTCAGCGGCCGAAGATCTGCTGGCGCTCCATCTCGCCCACGTGGAGGAAGTAGCACAGCTGGTTGATGTTGTGCACCTCCCAGTTGTTGTCGGTGATGAAACTGCGCATCTCCTTGACCTTGTAGCGGTAGTCCGCGATGTTCAGGCCCCAGCGCTGGCGGTCCCGCAGAAGCTCCGGCTCCAGCAGGGCCTCATACTCGTCGATCAGGGACAGCACGTGCTCGTTGGAGAGGACGGTTTTGTTCAGCTCCGCGAAGCGGTAGAGCACCTTGTCCCGGAAATAGCGGTTTTTCAGCAGGTTCTTCACCAGAGGCGGCATCTGGTTGCCGGCGTTGCCGATCTCGTTCATGATGATGGTGAAATCGCTCCGGGAGTACCAGAAGCCCCAGTCCAGATCATAGAAGCAGAAGGCCCACTTGTTCCCGTTCTCCGGCGAGCGGTACATCCGGGTGTTGCCCTGGATGTCGGTGTTGGCGCAGTAGCCCTCCAGCAGGAACCAGTCGATCAGGCTGTCGATGTCCACGTGGTCGCAGACGTACTGGTAGTTTTCTTCGATCGTCAGGTCGTTGTGGTAGATGAACTTCAGCACCTCGTTGTAGAACTCCGAATCCAGGCCCACGGGGCACTTGTTGGCCACCACGCTGCCCACGCTGACGCCGGCGTGGGAGGCGTAATACTGCTTGGAGAAATCCTCCTTCAGGCAGTAGATGCCGTAGTACCGGCTGTTGACGTAGAGGATGCAGTATTTGCTGGACTGGGTCAGACAGGCGTCTCCCGCCTCCTCGCACAGGCGCTGGAACAGCTCGTTGCGGAAGACCGAGAAGGTGTAGTCCTGCCCGGCCCGGATGGCCAGGGAGGAGAACTCCGTCACCCCGTTGTCGAAGATATTGGCCTCCAGATTGCCGCCGTAGCGGCCCCGGAACTTGACGCCCATGCTCTTCTTGGGCAGCTGCAGGCTGGTGTAGCCCTTCATGCTCATGTCGCAGGCGTGGTTGAAGCTGTGCTCCCCGTCGTAGAGGGCCAGGTTGGAGGAGAGGTAGCGGTACTTCAGGCCGTTTTCAAAGATGTAGTTGAAGCCGCCCGGATTGTCCACCACCAGGCTCAGCACCGGCAGGGTGTGGTTTTCGTTGATGATGTAGCTGTACGTGGCCACAGGGCTCACGATGGCCCCCTCCTCCCGGGCCACGGCCCGGACCACGGAGGTGGAGCTGAGGACCAGGGGCTCCTGATAGACCGGGGAGTTCAGGCTGGGAACGCTGCCGTCGGTGGTATAGTGGATCTCGCCCGGGGAGACCAGCTCCACGGTGACGCTCTCCACGTCGTTGTAGACCCCGTCAGGCTGGGCGGTCAGGGGGCGCTCTGTCACCCGGCGGCAGCCCTCGGCGTTCTCCGCGCCGGGGCTGGGGGAGGCAAAGTAGAAGAAGCCGGGCTGGCCGTCCATGCGGCCCATGCTGCCGTCCATGGGGATCTCGTGCAGCGCCGCGTAGTCCAGCAGCGCCCCGTCGGCTCCCCGCAGGAAGAGCTGGTCGCCGGCGGCGCCCAGGTCAAAGCCGGTGTTCAGCGCCGTGCCGATGCTGCCGTCCTCCTCGTCGTTGTGGCAGCAGATCACCAGGATCTCTCCCGGTTCCATCTGCCCCTCCTCCGGGAAGAGCCAGCGGGCCTCGCCGCTCTTGTCGGACAGGCTGCAGCCCGCCAGGGAGACGGTCCGGTTGGAGACGTTCTTGATCTCCACCCAGTCGCAGGCCTCCCGGTTGCCCGGGGCGATGTAGCTGCTGTAGACCGCGGCCTCGTTGATCACCAGGCTCTCCCCGACGCTGCGGGTCTGGCACCAGGCCTCGTAGCCCGCGGCGCTGTTTTCAAAGCCGGGGCTGATCCAGGCCGTCTCGGCAAAGCTGCCGTCGCCCTGCCGCACCAGGCTGTGGTCCGCGTGGTCGGCCACGCAGTCCGCCCGATCCCGGGTTTCGCCGTCGGGGGAGAGGAGATAGAGGCTTTCGTCCTTGGACAGGGAGAAATCGGGACCGTCCTGGCCGTTGAAGAAGACCAGCGTCCGCTCGCCCGGCTGCAGCTCCCCGCCGGTGAAGTGCCAGCGGGCCTGCCCCTCCCGATCCGTCAGCGCCCAGCCGGCCAGGATCACCGGCTCGTCGGAGATGTTCTCCAGCTCCGCCCAGTCCGGGAATTGGCCCTGGGGATCGGCCAGGGCGGCCTTGTTCTTGGGCATCAGCTCCGAGATCTGCAGCTTGTCGGCATAATCCCCGGCGAAGAAGCTCACGGGAAGAGAGGGCAGCCCCGGCAGCTCCACCTCGGGCGTGGGGCTCTCCCCCGGTGTTCCGGGCAGCGCGGGCTCCTGCACGCTCCCCGGGGAGGGCAGCGTGGGGATCTGGGGCTGGGCAAGACCCCCGGAGGCGGCCGGCGCGGTCAGATCCACCGCGGGCCGGTCGTTGGCGATCAGGCCGAAGATCGCCAGAATGAGGATAAATAGGATCAGCAGAGGCTTTTTCATGGCATTCTCCTGTATGGACGGCGCAGCACGGGGAGCGCCCGGCTGCGAAAAATGGCGGTAACTAAATTATTTTATCAGGAAGCGTCGAAAAACACAAGCATTTGAGAGAAAATTTGCGCCCTTTCGCAAAACTTGCGGATTTCTCATTGACTGGAACAAAATAAAAAGGTAAAATACTTCAGTTAAGTCTGGAAGGGGGAGAGTCCGTGGAGCTGCAGTTTGATTCGATCGGGCAGATCGCCCACGCCACGGTCGTGGTCGCCTCCCGGCGGGAGGAGAGTCTGCGCTGCGCCGCCCGGATCGCCCAGGCCCTGGTCTGCCAGGGCGAGGGGCCGCTGCCCTGCGGCGTCTGCCGCGCCTGCCGGAAGGCCCAGGCCGGCATCCATCCGGACATCATTCGGGTGCAGCGCCCGCTGGATGACAAGGGCCGCCCCAAGAAGGAGATCCCCGTGGATCAGATCCGCGCTGTGGCGGCGGATGCGGCGGTGCTGCCCAACGAGAGCGAGCGGAAGGTCTATCTCATCGAGGACGCGGACTGTATGAATACCGCCGCCCAGAACGCGGCGCTGAAGCTGCTGGAGGAGCCGCCCAAGGGAGTCTATTTCCTGCTGTGCGCGGCCAATCCCGCGCTGCTGCTGCCCACGGTCCGCTCCCGCTGCGCGGAGTGGACCTGCGCCGGCGACGAGACGGAAGCGGACCCGGAGCTGCGCAAAAAGGCGGAGAGCTTCCTCAGCTTGACGGCCCGGGGGGACCGGGCGGAGCTGCTGCGCTGGTGCTGCGCCAACGAGGAGATGGATCTGCGCGGCTGCGCCGCTTTTCTGGACTGCGCGGCGGACTGCGCCGCGGACCGGCTCACCGGCCGGGCAAGCGCCGAGGGGATGAGCCCCGCCGCCCTGCTGCGGCTGGAGGCGCTGCTGGTGCGCTGCAGGAAGATGCTGCAGGTGAACACCGGCGTGAGACATATACTGGGATTGCTGGCGGTGGACGCCATTGCCGAAGAAGAAGGAGTTCAACATTGATCGAAGTAGTCAGTATTCGTTTTAAAAACCGGGGCAAGTGCTATTCCTTCGCCCCCAGCGGCCTGGAAATCAAGACCGGGGACCGGGTGGTGGTAGAGACCTCCAAGGGCCTGGAGCTGGCCGAATGCAGCCGGGGCAACCATTGGGTGGAGGAGACCGCCGTGGTGCAGCCCCTGCGCCCCGTGGCCCGGGTGGCCACGGCCGACGATCTGCGGATCGAGGAGCTGAATAAAAAGCGGGAAAAGGAGGCCTTCCAGATCTGCCAGCAGAAGATCGCCGAGCACGGCCTGGAGATGAAGCTGGTGGACGTGGAGTGCAATTTCGAGGGGAACAAGACCATGTTCTTCTTCACCGCCGACGGGCGGGTGGACTTCCGGGAGCTGGTGAAGGACCTGGCGGGCATCTTCCGCAACCGCATCGAGCTGCGGCAGATCGGCGTGCGGGACGAGGCCAAGATGATCGGCGGCATCGGCATCTGCGGCAGACCCTATTGCTGCAGCCAGTTTCTGGAGGATTTCCAGCCGGTTTCCACCAAAATGGCCAAGATCCAGTCCCTGTCCCTGAATCCTACCAAGATCTCCGGCAGCTGCGGGCGGCTGATGTGCTGCCTGCGCTATGAGCAGGAGGCCTATGAGGAGCTCATCAAGAAGGTGCCCAAGCAGGGCGCCTTTGTGGAGACCGTGGACGGCTACGGCACCGCCGCCCAGGTCAATCTCCTGCGGCAGACCGTGAAGGTGAAGCTGGATCAGGACAAGGACGACACCCTGCATGTCTACAAGGCCAACGAGCTGGCCGCCGTCCCCGGCGGACGGCCCAGGGACGGGGAAGAGCCGCCCCACGTGCTGGTCTATGTGCCCGAGGAGCCGGAACCGCAGGAGGAGCCGGCGGACGAGTGGACCTACCCCGTGCTGGCGGAGCCGGTCTCCGAGCCGGAGCCCGCGCCGGAGATCCCGGCGGAGGAGGGCAAAAAAGGCCGCCGGCGCAGAAGCCGCGGCGGCAAAAACAAGACCGAGCAGCCCCAGGTGGAGCTCCGGGAGAAGAAGAGCGAGGAGAAAAAGCCCGAGCAGCCGAAGAAGGCCGGCAAAACGCTCAGACAGAAGGGCGAGAAGGCTCAGGCTCCCGCCGAGGCCCAGGAGTCCAAGCCCCGGGAGGAGAAGAAGTCCGGCCGCCGGCACAGCCATGTGAAGGCTGTCAAGGCTGAGCATAAAAACGCCCGGGAGGGCGGCGACACGCCTCCCAAAAAGGAGAAGCTCCCGGGGGAAAACACGCCTCCCAAGGAAGAGCAGCGCCGCAGCGCCAATCACCGCCGCCGCCCCCGGGGCGGAAAGGGCGGAAGCAAGCCGGCACCTGAGGGAGATTAAGCGCGAAAAACAAGTCGGAGGATAAAAGCCATGCGCAAGCGTTTGGGGATCAGACTGGCCCTGCTGATGCTGATCGGCCTGCAGTGCGCGGCGATCATCTGGCTCGTGCACAGGCAAGCATCCCGGCCTTCCGCTGAAACCGCCCCCCCGGCCGAGACCGCAGCCGCGGAGCAGCCCGCAGAGACACCCGCCGCGGCTGCCCTCCCTGCCGAGGCTCCCACTGCGGAGACTCCGGAGCCGCAGCAGCCTGCCGCGCCTGTGCTCCCCGCGCCGGAGACCCCGGTCTATCCCCTGGGGCCGCTGGAGATCCACGAGATCACCCTCTTTGACGGGGACGGCGTGGAGCTGAAGAACATCTCCGGAGAGAGCCTGCGCCTGGCGGACTACTATCTCACAGACAACAGCAAAGAGCGCCTGAAGCTCCAGCTCCCCGACGAGGAGCTGGAGCCGGGCGCTTTTTACGTGGCACAGGGCCTGAGCCTCTCCGTCCGGGGAGAGGAGCTCTGGCTCTGCGACGGAACGGGCCGGGTGCTGGATCATGCGGCGGCGGAGGGGCTTCCCCCCGGCGGCAGCTGCGGGCGTCTGCCCGGAGAGAGCGGCTGGTTCTATTTTGCCTCTCCCAGCCTGGGACAGGAGAATGCGGAGGGCTTTCGCCGGGTGACGGAAACGCCCGCGGCCTCCCTGCCCGGCGGCGTCTATGACGATGTGGAGAGCCTCACCGTGGAGCTGCAGGGTCCGGGGACCATCCATTACACCACCGACGGCCGGGCTCCCGGCCCCTCCTCCCCGGTGTATACCGAGCCTCTGGAGCTGAAAAGGACCACGATCCTGCGGGCGCTGGCGCTGGAAGAGGGAGCGCTCCCCAGCCGGATCGCCACCTGCCACTACTTCCTCAACGAGGGCCACAGCCTGCCCATCGTAAGCTTCTGCACCGACGATCTCAGAGCCTGGAATGCCCACTATCAGAAGGAGCAGAGGGACGGAGAATTCGCCGGCGCGGCGGCCATGTTCGAGAACGGACAGGAGCTGTTCAACCAGGCCTGCGGCCTGCGGCTGAGGGGTTATACCGCCGTGGGAGACAGGCTGAAAAAGAACTTCGGCCTCTATTTCCGCGGAGATTACGGAGACGGCGCCCTGAGGGGCCCGGACCTCTTCGGCACGGGGCAGACGGAGTACAGGTCTCTGGCGCTGCGGGCGGGCGGAGACCACTGGGCGGGGATCATCCGGAACGATCTGATGGAGGAGCTCTGCCTGCAGGCCAGCGAGCATGTGCCTGTCAAGCGGGGACGCTACTGCGTCGTATACATGAACGGCGAATACCGGGGCATCTACAGCCTGAAGGAGAACCTGAACGAGGACCTTCTGGCGGACCGCTACGGCGTCAGCCCCGAGAGCTTCGTGTTCGTCCGGCGCTCCCAGGGGATCAAGGCCTCTGCGGAGCTGCAGCAGCTCTTTCGCTTCTGCGAGGAGGAGGACATGGCCGACCCGGCGATCTACGCCCGGTTCTGCGACATGTTCGATATCGACAATTTCATCGACTACGTGCTCCTGGAGGGCTTCAGCGGCAACACGGACATGAAGGAGAACGTGGGCTATTTCCGCTCGGAAGAGATCGACGGGCGCTGGCGCTTTCTCTTTTATGATCTGGACTGCAGCTTCTATGAGTTCGAGGGGGGCATGCGGGTGCTCTTCGGCGGCTATGCCAAGCCCAGCGCAGGGCTCACGACCATGCTGAAAAGCCTCTGCCGGAACGAGGAGTTCCGGGACCGGCTGCTGCGCCGCTACGCCCAGTGGATCCAGGGCCCTCTCTCGCCCGAAAACGTGCAGGCGACCATCGACGAGCTGGTGGAGGAGATCGAACCGGAGGTGCCCCGGGACCGGATGAAGGTGGGCATCCGCCTGTCCTACTGGTACGATCAGCTGGAGGTGCTGCGCAGCTACGCTTCCCGGGAGTACATCAGCGCCACCGTGGACGTGCTCTGCGAGGCGCTGGAGCTGAGCGACGCGGAACGGGCGGCGTACTTCGGAGACTACTGTTGAGCGGAGGCGAAGCCGGAGTCGAAAGATCTAAAGTCTTGAAAACACGGGCTTTTTAGATCCTTCGACTTCGCTGCGCTTCGCTCAGGATGACAAAAGACTTTGTCTACAGTCTCACCCCCCGCGGCGAAAGCCGCGGGGGGTCTTGTAGACAAAGTGGGGTTACTGTCATCGCGAAGGTTGTGACCGATGAGCCTGGTGTGGCGCTCCGCATCTCTAAGCCTTGGAATATGGACATTTTTAAAGAGAACGGATTGCCACGCCAGTGTGCGCACTTACCTCGCAATGACAGCCTTTAGGGGGTCATTGTTGATAGGATCATTGATAATACAGGGCGTCTGCCAGGAGCTGACCGTTCACGGTCCGCAGCACCAGCAGAATGTGGTCGTCCACGGGGACGACGCCCTCATGCCCCTTGACCTGGGTGGTGTAGCTGATATCCGCCGCATAGAGGCCCGCTCCCAGATCGGTGATCCGGTTGACGGTGATCGCCTCCAGCTCCGCCGACCTGGTGGCCGAATAGCCGAAGCCCTCAAAGGCCAGCTTCAGACGCTCAGCCAGCTGGCTGCCGGGCTGGACCAGGGCTGTGAGCAGGTTGTAGTAATAGCGGGCGGAGTCCTTGATGTCGGCGGAGAAAAGCACATAGAGGTGCAGGAATTCCGGCACGAAGTCGTTCACCTGCTGCCGCATCTCGTCCGGGCAGTCGTCCAGGAAGGCCTCCTCCGTCAGCTGCTCCGCCGGGACCTCCCGGCCCTGTCCGTCAAAAACGCGCAGCGGCAGATCCCCCACGAAGGGCGGGGTCTCGTAGCGCACCATGGTGGGCAGGTTCTCGTAGTGGAGATAGCACTCGGCCAGCAGGGCGAAGGGGATCTGATCCTCTGCCACGCTCTCCGGCCCCAGCGGGAGCTCGCCCAGGCGGACCTGCCAGCCCGCCGGGACGGTGATCCCGGCGCTGCGGTAATAGGCGGAGAAGTCGAAGCTCTCCTCCCTCACGCCCCAGACGGGCATCCGGAACTCGGCGGTGTCCACAGGCTCGAAAACCACGCTGCCCAGCTTCTGCCCGTCGGCGCTCTGGATGAAATAGACCTGATGCTCCTCCCAGCTCTGGCTGCTGTCCTTACTCAGACTGGCGTCCCGCAGCAGGGCCTGGACCCAGGCGCTCTTTTCCTCGTCGCTCATGATCCGGGCGTCCACGCTGTCCAGAGCCCGGAGCGCCGAAGCCGGCACGGTCTCGCCCAGGGCGGCCTCATAATCCGCCACACAGTAGGAGGGACGGGAGAGCTCGTAGGCCTGCAGGAAGTCCCGCAGCACCCACAGCGCGCCGCCGCCCAGGATCAGCAGGATCCAGAGATAGATCACCACGACGGTGGGGAAAGCGCTCTGCTTCCGCTCCGGGGCCTCGGCCTTCCGGTTCTTCTTAGCCATTGCCGTTCCTCCCTTCCTTCAGCACGATCCAGCTGGTGGGGAGCGGGCGGATGCCGATCACCGAAGCGCTGTTGTTGACGTACTCGCCGTTGTACCACATCATGGTGGAGGAGCCGCCGTCCAGATTGCAGGCGTTCACCGCCCCGAAGCGCAGCATCAGCTCTGCCTCGTCCTGGTAGCTGGCGCCCAGCCGGGAGGGCTGCCGCCCTTCGATCACCAGCATCAGGATCGCCCCGTCGGAGCGCTGGCCGATGGCGGTGCGGGGGTTCAGGCCGCTGGCCAGGTTTTCCTCCGGCATCATCTGGCCGTTCACCACCAGCACCGGGCCGTAGCCGCAGCCCTCCTGGATGTGCCGGGTCTCCACGTCCGAAGAGGAACGGAAGCCCACATGGAGGATGTACTGGTCGTCAATGCCCACAAAGCCCGTGCCCACGCCGCTGCCGCCGCAGTAGATCACGCCCTCGTGGACGATCAGCGTGTCGGGCATGGAGCCGTTGCCGTGGCCGCCGGGGTCGGCGAAGCCGCCGCCGTTGATGCCGGCCACCGCGTCTTCCTTTTCCACATACTGCTGCACCGTGTAGCCCCGGCTGCCGATGGACTTGGGATCGCAGCCCAGCACCACCCGGGAGGGGTCCAGCACGATGAGCATATAGCCGGTGTAGCTGCCGCCCTTGATGGGCACCAGGATCAGACCGTCGCCGTCCTCATCCACGTAGCCCCAGGCGTCTGCCTGCGGGCCGTCCGGCTGGGGCTCGGGCTGGCTGATGGCCACCAGGGAGGTGTCCGTCTCCGCCTCGACCTCGGTCACGGGGGGATTGATGATGGCGTCCACCTCCTCGGGGCTGAGGAAAATGTCCGCCAAAAAGCCGATGGCGCTGGTCTCCTTCACGGAGTGCACAAAATAGTTCCGCGCGGCTGTGGATTCGCCGCGGACGGTGACATAAATCGCGCCCAGAACCACCGCGCCCAGCACCAGCGCCGTGATCAGCACCAGGAGCAGGAAGCGGAGGAAGAAGCGCAGAATGGCCTTGCCTATTGTTCTTTTCGGGGTCCGTTCTTCCATATCATCACCAACAGGTTTGTTCTAAAGCTAAAGCCTTTCTATGATAGCAGAGCGGGAGGAAAATGTCAATTTTCGACAGGACTTTTTCTCACGCCGGCCAGGACCATGATCCGCTCCGCCAGCTGACGGGCGTGGGCGCTCCAGGGATAGCCGCAGTCTTCGCAGCCGGCGTCGGCGAGAAAGTCCCGGGCCCGGGCCTCGTCCATCTCCTCCAGACTTTGGATCGCGCCGTCCACGGCGGCCAGCTGCTCCGAAAAGTCCGCAGGTATCCCGTCGTCCAGTTCGCCCAGCCAGGGAGCCAGGGCGGCCAGGATCTCCTCGTCCGTCAGCTCCGCCCCCTCGGCCCAGTCCAGCAGCCGGGCGGCCATGGCGGCGGCCCGCAGGGAGCTGCCGGCGGTGGCGATGCTCACGGTTTCCCGCAGCTCCCCCAGCAGGGCGGAGAGCTCCTCCTGCGCGGGAGAGGGGGCGGCAGACGCCTCCGGGGTGGGGGAAGCCGCCGGCGAGGCGGCGGGCGTCTCCGGAGCGGGGGCCGTGCCGCAGGCGCAGAGCAGCAGGGCGGTGAGGAGCAGAAGAACAATCGTCTTTTTCATGAGAAACCTCCAGACAAAAAGAAAAGCGGTACGGGATCCAGTATAGCAGCTGCGCCCGAAAAGGAAAACGACAAATTCTTAAACTTTCTGAATCTTATCGTAAAACGATAAATTTTACTTGACATACAAAAAGAGCCCTGCTATACTCAGGGCGAAATCAAGAAAAGAATCGGGAGGATCGGGATATGAGACAGAAATCGCTTTCCAACTGGCTGAAGTTCATCATCATCGGCGTGGGCGTTTGCGGGCTGGTGGTCTATCTGCTGGTGGTGCCCATGCTGGGGCAGACCGTGGCCGTGGCGGAGGACGGGGCCTTCGACCATCTGTACTGGCCCTGGCTGGTGCTCATTTGGGTGACGGCCCTGCCCTGCTACGCGGCCCTGGCCTTCGGCTGGATCATCGCCGTGAACATCGGGAAGGACCGCTCCTTCTCCGTAGAGAACGCAAGGCTCCTCAAGTGGATCTCGGGCCTGGCCGCCGGGGACGCCGCCTTTTTCTTCATCGGCAACATCCTCTACCTGTTCCTGGATTGGAGCCACCCCGGCGTCACCCTGATGAGCCTGATCGTGGTCTTCGTGGGCGTGGCCATCTCCGTGGCGGCCGCCGCCCTGTCCCACCTGGTGATGAAGGCCGCCCTGCTGCAGGAGCAGCAGGAGCTGACCATATAGGGGAAGACCATGGAAGGCGAGATCATTTTCAATATCGACGTGATGCTGGCCAAGCGGAAAATGAGCGTCACGGAGCTGGCGGAAAAGGTGGGCATCACCCTGGCCAACATGTCCATCCTGAAAACCGGCAAGGCCAAGGCCGTGAAGGTCAGCACCCTGCAGAAGCTCTGCGAAGCCCTGGACTGCCAGCCCGGGGACCTGCTGGAATTCCGGCGGGGCAAGTTTTGAGTTTTCAGTTTTGAGTTTTGAGGAGACGGGGGAACGGGTGAATTCCACTTTCTTGAAAATACTGTTTCTTGCCGTGAAACCTTTTGCGCCGCCCAAACGTTTCTTATGACAAAGGCTGCCGGGCGTTCCCTGTTCTCCCGGTGCGTTCTGAGGAAAGGAGACTGCCTGTATGAAAAAACTCAAAGCCCTGGCTTTGCTGTTCCTGCTGCTTCTGCAAGGCTGCGCCGCGGTGACAGCGATCCCACGGGTGGAGGATGAGATCCCGGCGGGCTTTGTGCGGAAAGAGGAGCACTTCGACCCGGACGGGTTCCAGGACTATGTGGACTATTGCAAGTATTGCTACCCCGATGCGGAAGCTTTTGAGCGGGACGGGCGCTGGCATGCGGTCTCCGAGGAGGAGATCGAAGAAATCCGGGGCTATTTTGAAAACTTCCGGGCTTGGATGGAATCGGACAGGCGGCTGGAGGAATATGATTTCGATCCGGCCTGCATCGGCGCGGGAGACTATGTGAGGATCGAAATCGGCTCCACCTACTGGAGCCAGTATGACGATTATACCCTGTATTTCTTCGACGCCGAGTCGGGGATTTTGTATTACATCCACGCCAACATATAGCCGGAAAGAGAAGAGACAGATTGCCGCGAGGACTTCGCCTCCTCGCAGGGACAGGGAGGCGCCGGCCGGGGCAAAGCCTTCCCCGCGCACGGGGAAGGTGGCATCCGCCGTTTCAAGGCGGATGACGGATGAGGTCTTTTGCGTCGGACCACGGAAATATCTCGCTTCGTTCAGGAGACCTCATCCACCGCGAGCGCTCCCCCTTCCCCCTGAGGGGGGGAAGGCAGAGATGCCGGCCAATTGTCGCCGCAGCGGCGAATCGAAGAGGAAGCAAAAACGGAGCTGGGAAGCGTTTGAAGCGTTTCCCAGCTCCGTTTTTTTGCTCAAAACTCAAAACTCAAATCTCAAAACTCACTCCAGCTCGAATGCGCCGGTGTAGAGCTGATAGTAGGTGCCCTTCTCGGCCAGGAGCTTCTCATGGCTGCCCCGCTCGATGATGCGGCCGTGGTCCAGGACCATGATCACGTCGGAGTTCATGACCGTGGAGAGCCGGTGGGCGATGACGAAGACGGTGCGGCCCTCCATCAGCTTGTCCATGCCCCGCTGCACGATGGCCTCGGTGCGGGTGTCGATGGAGGAGGTGGCCTCGTCCAGGATCATCACCGGCGGGTCCGCCACCGCGGCCCGGGCGATGGCAAGCAGCTGCCGCTGGCCCTGGGAGAGGTTGGCGCCGTTGTTCTGCAGCTCCGTGTCGTAGCCCTGGGGGAGGCGGGTGATGAAATCGTCGGCCCCGGCCAGCTTGGCGGCCTTTACGCAGTCCTCCCGGCTGGCGGAGAGGTTGCCGTAGCGGATGTTCTCCAGCACCGTGCCGGTGAAGAGATTGGTGTCCTGCAGGACGATGCCCAGGGAGCGGCGCAGGTCCGCCTTTTTGATCTTGTTGATGTTGATGCCGTCATAGCGGATCTTGCCGTCGGCGATGTCATAGAAGCGGTTGATGAGGTTGGTGATGGTGGTCTTGCCCGCGCCGGTGGCGCCCACGAAGGCCACCTTCTGGCCGGGCTCGGCGTAGACCGAGATGTCATGGAGGACGGGCTTATCCTCCACATAGGCAAAGTCCACGTCCACCATGCGCACGTCGCCCCGCAGGGGCGTGTAGGTCAGGCTGCCGTCTCCGTGGGGATGCCGCCAGGCCCAGTGGCCGGTGTGCTCCTCGGTCTCGGTGACGCTGCCGTCGGGATGGAGCTCGGCGTTCACCAGGGTCACATAGCCGTCGTCCACCTCGGGGGGCTCGTTCACCAGGCTCAGGATGCGCTGGGCGCCGGCGCCGGCCATGACGATGGAGTTGATCTGCTGGCTGAGCTGGTTCACGTTGCCGGTGAACTGCCGGGCCATGTTCAGGAAGGGCACCAGCACCGTGATATCGAAGAAGAGGCCGGAGATGCTGACGCTGGGGACCCCCGTCAGGATGAAGAGGCCGCCGGCCAGGGCCAGGCCCACGTAGAGGACGTTGCCGATGTTGGCGATGATGGGGCCCAGGGTGCTGGCAAAGGCATTGGCCTTGTAGCTCACGTCGAAGAGCTCGGAGTTGACCTTGTCGAAGTCCTCGATGCTCTGCTGCTCGTGGCAGAAGACCTTGACGACCTTCTGGCCGTTCATGCTCTCCTGGGCGAAGCCCTCCATGGCGCCCACGGCCTTCTGCTGGCTCATGAAGTACTTGGCGGAGCTGCCGCCGATGGTCTTCGTGACGAAGAACATGGCCGCCACGCCGAGAAGCAGCACCAGGGTCATCCACAGGCTGTACCAGAGCATGATGAAGAACACCGCGATCACGATGGACACCGAGCGGATCAGGGCCGGCAGAGAGCCGGAGATCAGCTGCCGCAGGGTGTCGATATCGTTGGTGTAGAAGCTCATGATATCGCCGTGCTTGTGGGTGTCGAAATAGCGGATGGGCAGGTCCTGCATGCCGTTGAACATTTCCCGGCGCAGCTTGTCTAAAAAGCCCTGGGTCATCACGGCCATCAGCTGGGTCTCCAGGGTCAGGGAGCAGATGGAGACCAGGTACAGGCCGATCAGCGTGAAAATGTAGGGCAGCAGCTCCGCCCTGGCGGCGGCCCAGTCCCCGGATTCCACCCACTTCTGGATCACCGCCAGGATCTTCTGGATGAAGACCGCCGGAACGGCCGCCACGATGGCGGAGAAGAGGACGCAGAACATGGCCAGGGGGGCCAGAACGGGATAGTAGCCGAAGAACTTCTTCAAAGCCCATTTGATGGCGCCGAAGTTCTCCTTCAGCATCTCGCCGCGGGATTTGTGCATCTTTTGCATCTGGGCGGGATCGAAGCCGCCCTCGGGCTTTTTGTCGGGGGCCTTAGGCATTCTCCTCACCTCCCTTGGTCTGCTGCTGGTAGATCTCCCGATAGATGCCGCCGGCGCGCATCAGCTCCTCGTGAGTGCCCCGCTCGGCGATGCGGCCGTTGTCCATGACCAGGATCAGGTCCGCGTCCTCCACGGAGGCCACCCGCTGGGCGATGATGATCTTGGTGGTCTCGGGGATGTATTCCTTGAAGCCCTTGCGGATCAGGGCGTCGGTCCGGGTGTCCACCGCGCTGGTGGAGTCGTCCAGGATCAGGATCTTCGGCTTTTTCAGCAGGGCCCGGGCGATGCAGAGCCGCTGCTTCTGCCCGCCGGAGACGTTGGCGCCGCCCTGCTCGATGTGCCGGTCGTAGCCCTCCTCGTGGGCCAGGATGAACTCGTCCGCCTGGGCGAGCCGACAGGCCTCCCGCAGCTCCTCGTCGCTGGCCTCGGGGTCGCCCCAGCGCAGGTTTTCCTTCACCGTGCCGGAGAAGAGCTGGTTTTTCTGCAGCACCACGGAGACCGCGTTGCGCAGGGTGTCCAGATCGTAGTCCCGCACGTCCACGCCGCCCACCTTCACGCTGCCCTCGGTCACGTCGTAGAGCCGGGGGATCAGCTGGATCAGGGTGGTCTTGCTGGAGCCGGTGCCGCCCAGGATGCCCACGGTGGCGCCGGAGGGGATGTGCAGGTCGATGTCCTCCAGGGCGTTCTTTTCGGCCTCCGCGCTGTATTTGAAGCTGACGTCCTCAAAGTCGATGGAGCCGTCGGAGACGGTCATGACGGGATTCTCGGGGTTGTGCAGCGTGGGCTCCTCGTTGAGCACCTCGGTGAGGCGCTTCATGGACTCCCAGGAGATGGTCATCATCACATAGATCATGGAGATCATCATGAGGCTCATGAGGATCTGCATGCCGTAGGTGAGCATGGCGGAGATCTGGCCCACGTCGATGGTCTGCCCCTTGTTGCTGACGATGAGCTTGGCCCCCACCAGCAGCACGAAGACCATGTTGAAGTTCATGCAGATGGTCATGAGGGGGTTGTTCAGGGCCACGATCCGCTCGGCCTTGGTGAAGTCTTTGGCGATATCCCCGGAGGCGGCGGCGAACTTCTCCTTCTCGTAACCCTCCCGGGCGAAGCCCTTGACCACCCGCATGCCGCGGACGTTTTCCTCCACGCTCTCGTTCATCCGGTCGTATTTGCGGAAGACGGCGTGGAAGGCGGGCATGGCCTTGCGGGCGATGAAGATGAGCCCGAAGAGCAGCACCGGCACCACCACCAGGAAGGCGGCGGCCAGACTGCCGCCCATGCGCCAGGCCATGATGATGGAGAACACGAACATCAGCGGCGCCCGCACCGCGGCCCGAATGGTCATCATGAAGGCCATCTGGACATTGGTGATGTCCGTGGTCAGGCGGGTGACCAGGGAGGCGGTGGAAAACTTGTCGATATTCTCAAAGGAGAAGCGCTGGATCCGGCGGAACACGTCTCCCCGGACGTTTTTGGCGAAGCCCGCCGAGGCCCGGGCGCCCAGAAAGCCGGCGGAAGCCCCGCAGCAGAGGCTCAGGACCGCCATGAGCACCAGGATCAGGCCCATTTTCAGCACCCCGTCCATGGGGTCTCCGGCCTTGACGCTGTTCACCAGGTCCGCCGTGCGGGTGGGGATCAGCACCTCCAGAAAGACCTCCAGCACGATGAAGAACAGGGTCAGAAACGTGGGAGTTTTGTATTCGCGGATGCATTTGACAAAGGTTTTAATCACAGCCGCTCTCGCCTCCTTTTTGCTTATCTTCCCATGCGTTCTGCAGCATGAGATCCGTGCTTGCCAGCAGATCCCGGACCTGCTGCTCGCTGAGCCCCCGGCAGAGCCCGGCGAAGATCTTGTTCTCCGCCTCCAGGTGCTCGTCCCTCAGCCGGTAGGCCTTTTCCGTGGCGCGGATGCATTTGAAGCGCCGGTCCCGCTGGCTCTGCTCCGTGCGGAGAAAGTCTTTCTTTTCCAGCCGCCTCAGGATCTCGGTCATGGTGGCGTGGCTGACCCGGGCCCGTTCCTCCAGGGCCCGCTGGCTCACGTCCTCCAGGCCCTCCTTTTCCATGCGCAGCAGGGCCATCAGCACCCCGAACTGGACCCCCGTCAGCTCCTTCTCGGAGAGCAGGGCGTCCATCCGCCGGCGAAAGGCCCGGTGCAGCAGGGAAAAGCGCAGCCCTACGGGCATTTGATTTTCCATAGGCTCACCTCAAAATCAATAGGTCGTGTACGACTTGTCGTACACGACCTATTATAGCGAAGAATATAAAAAAGTCAAGGGGAAAGCGGGTGCTTCGTGGGCGGAAAGCGAAGGGGGCGGCGCTTCGTCTCAGTCCGGAAAGGCCAGGGCGGCCTCGTCGGCCACCAGGGTGAAGTCCTTGTGCAGCTGAAGGATGGAGGCGGGGCAGCGGGGGGTCACGGGGCCGAAGAAGGCCTGCTTGACCACCGGGGCCTTGGCCGCGCCGGAGACCACCATCACCACCCGCTGGGCCTGCATGATGTCGCAGATGCCCATGGTGTAGGCGAAGCGGGGCACGTCCTCCTCCTTCTCGAAGAAGCGCTTGTTGGCCTGGGTGGTGGCCTCGGACAGGCTCACCTTGTGGGTGCCCTTGGTGAAGAACTCGTCCGGCTCGTTGAAGCCGATGTGGCCGTTGGGGCCCAGGCCCAGCAGCTGCAGGTCGATGCCCCCCAGGGACTGGATGATCCTGTCGTAGCGGCTGCACTCGTCCTCGGCGTTTTTGTTCAGGCCGTAGGGGATGTAGCTGTTGGCCGGGTAGATGTTCACGAAATTGAAGAAGTTGCGGCGCATGAAGCAGGCGTAGCTCTGCTCGTTCTCGGGGGCCAGGCCCACGTACTCGTCCAGGTTCACGGTGCGGACCTGGGCAAAGTCGATGTCGCCCTTCAGATACCAGGCGATGAGCTGCCGGTAGGTGCCGATGGGGCTGGAGCCGGTGGCCAGACCCAGCACGGAGTCCGGCTTCAGGATCACCTGGGCGGAGATGATGTTGGCCGCCTGGCGGCTCATGTGGTCATAGTCTCTGGCGCGGATGATTTTCACAGCTTTTCTCCTCCCATATACACGGCCCGCAGCGACAGATCCTCGCCGCAGAGCAGGAAATCGGCGAAGCGGCCCGGGGCGAGGGAGCCGATCTCGTCGGCCCGGCCCAGCTCCCGGGCGGGGGTCAGGGTGGCGGCCAGGATGGCGGTCTCCTCCGGGATGCCGAAGGAGACGGCGTTGCGCAGATCCCGGAACAGGTTGGAGGCGGCCCCGGCGATGGTGCCGTCAGCCAGCCTTGCCACGCCGCCGCTGAGAAAGACCTGCTGGCCCCCCAGCTCGTACTCCCCGTCGGGCATGCCGCAGCAGCGCAGGGAGTCGGAGATCAGGCAGATACGGCCGGGGAAGAGCTTGAAGGCCATGCGCACGGAGCTGGGATGGACATGCAGCCCGTCGCAGATCAGCTCCGCGGCCACGTCCTCCCGCTCGGAGGCGGCGCCGATGACGCCGGGCTTCCGGTGGTGGATGGAGGGCATGGCGTTGTAGAGATGGGTCAGGTGGCTGGCCCCGGCCTCGTACACGGCCCTGGTCTGCGCGTAGTCCGCGTCGGTATGGGCCACGGACACGGTACAGAGGGCCTTGGCCTTTGCGGCAAAGTCCACCGCGCCGGGGAGCTCCGGGGCCAGGTCCACGATGCGCACCAGGCCGCCGCAGCCCTCCTGCAGAGCCTGAAAAGCCTCAAAATCCGGCAGGCGGAGATAGGCCCCGTTCTGGGCGCCCTTTTTCTTCTCGGAGAAGAAGGGGCCCTCCATGTGGATCCCGGCCACTCTGGCGCAGCCCGCCGGGCGCTCTTCCCGGAGGCTCACGGCGGTGGCGAAGGCGGCGGCCAGGGTCTCATAGGGCAGGGTCATGGAGGTGGGGGCGAAGCTGGTGACGCCGTTTTGGGCCAGGTACGCGGCCATCCGGGTCAGACCCGCCAGGTCCCCGTCGGAGAAGTCCGCGCCCGCGGCGCCGTGGGTATGGGCGTCCACCAGGCCGGGCAGCACCTTGGCGCCGCCCAGGTCGAGGCCGCCGGTCCGGTCATCGAAAAAGAACTCCGCAAAGCGGCCGTTTTCCACGGTGAAGCCGCCGGGGACGAAGCCCCGGTCGGGGGTAAAGAGCAATCCGTTGGTATACAGCATGGCGGCACCTCAAATCTCCGGAAGGCTGGCCGCGGCGATGCTCTGGCCCACCCGGCGGGCCTTCTCGTCCGGCAGCATGACGGTGATCCTCTCCGCCAGGGCGGGATACTCCTCTTGCAGCACCCGGTTGCACTCGGCGATCAGCAGGTCGCCGCCCGCGCCGGAGGCCACCCGGCCCAGCACCAGCAGCGTGCGCAGGTCGTAGAAGCGGGCATAGAGGGAGAGGGTGTGGGCCAGGTACACGCCGATGTTCCGGAAGATCTCCCGGGCGCCGTCGTGACCGGCCTCGGCCAGCTTCTGGACCTCCTTGAGCTTTTCGGCCAGACTGAGCCGATCGGACAGGGTGATGCCCACCCGGGGGGCCAGGCGGATCACCGCGTCCTGGGAGAAGTACTTGCAGCCTACGCCCAGGTCCCCGGACCACTCGTCCCGGGTGGCGTCCTCCTGCAGGTCCACCGGGGCGAAGGCCAGCTCGTTGAACCAGCCCAGGAGCTTGCCCTCGGGGTTCACGTAGCCGGCGGCCTCGCTGGTGCCCATGGCGATGCCCATGACGGCGCCGGTGTTCAGGCTCATGGCCCCGGCCAGGGCGGTCACGTCCCCGTCGTTGGCCACCACGATGGGCACGTCGCCGATCTCTTTGGCGGCCCGGTCGTAGATGCTCTTCACGTCCTCCCGGAAGGCCCGGGGGATCTTGATGAACAGGGAGCAGACCATGGGGCTGTTGCCCACGAAGGTGCCCGCGGAGCTGACGCCGATGGCGTCCACCCGAGGCATTTTGGAGGCGGCGGTCTTGAAGGACTCCACGATGCCGTTGAACTGATAGCTCAGATCCTCGGACTGCTTGGGGAACCAGACCACCTCCTCGGAGTAGACGGTCTCCCCGTCGATGACGGCGGAGACCTTCCGGTCGGAGCCGCCGGCGTCAAAGCCGATGCGGCAGCCGTTCAGGTGGCCGCCGGCGGCCTTGGGCTGCTCGTTGGCCCGGGGGAAATGGGCCTCATCGCAGAGGACGATCTCGAAGCCCTGCTCAAACACGTCGTCCATGAAGTGCCAGTCAAAGTCCCGGGTTCCGCCGACGGAGTAGGCCTCCTGGAGCTTTCTGGCGGTCTCCTCGCAGCCGCAGATCGTCACCCGCAGGCCGCCGGCGCTCCAGAGCAGGAACTTGACGAAGCGCTCCATATAGCGGTAGTTGGCCTCGGCGAAGCGCTCATCCCGCAGGAAGGACGAAAAGACGGAGATGTTGCCATGGTCCCGCTCCACGGCCACCCGGAAGGGCCGCTTCGCATCGGAAAGAAAAGCGTCCGCCCAGACGGCGAAGGGAATGAAGCCCGGCTCCAGGGAGGGCTTGTTTTTGTAGTCGTATTCGATGCCAAGATAGTTCATAAGTATTCCTTTCAATGTAAAGAGGATCGCCTGACAGGATATCACATTCTCCCGCTTTCCACAATGGGGAGGCCGCAAAAAAACGCTTGCGGGCAAAAAAAGCAGATCCGGCATAAGCGGGACCGGATCTGCTTTTTCTGCGCCCTTGAGAGTCATGCGCTTCTTCGCTCAGAAAGCCGGAAAGATTCCGGCGCTTCCGCCGAAGGATCCCGTCAGATCTTTTCCAGATCCTTCAGGAACAGCGCCGCCTCCGCGTCGGAGGGGATGAGCCAGCCGGTGCGGGGGGAGACCGTGAAGGTCATCACCGCCGGGCCGTCCATCAGGCAGCTGCGCTTGAACTGCTGGCTGAAGAGGCGTCTGCACCAGCTTGTGAGCCAGCGCTTCAGCTCCTCGTCGGTAAACTCGTCGCCGTAGGCGGCCTTGGCCAGCCGGAAGACCTTGCTGGGGGCAAAGCCGTCCTGAAGGATGTGATAGGTGAAGAAGTCCTGCAGCGCGTAGGAGCCCACCGCGTCCTCGCTTTTCTGCTCGATCAGATCGTCGTGGATGGGCAGCAGCTCCGGGGTCACCGGGCAGTCCAGCACGTCGTAGAGGGCGGCCTTCAACACCCGATCCTCCGTGGTCGCGGCGATGTGGCTCACGGCGGCCCGCACCTGGGTCTTGGTCAGGCCCAGATTCACATCGTACATGCTGGTGTGGTCCCCGTTGTAGGTGCACCAGCCGTCGATGAACTCGCTGAGATCCTCGGTGCCCACATCCAAGCCGTTACACTTGTTGGCAATGTCCATGAGGACCTGGGTGCGCTCTCTGGCCTGGGCGTTCTCAAAGGCGATGGAGTAGTCGTCGTGGGCGTGGCCGATGTCGTCAAAGTGCTGATAGACGGCCTTGCCGATGTCGATGACGCGGACCTCGCAGCCCCACTGCTCCGCCACCACGATGGCGTTGGACTTGGTGCGGGAGGAGGTGCCGAAGCAGGGCATGGTGCAGGCGATCACGTTGGTCGCGGGCAGGCCCATGCGCTTCACCGCGAGAGCCGAGATCATCACCGCCAGGGTGGAGTCCACGCCGCCGGAGATGCCGACGACGCAGTGGGTAAGGCCGGCGTACTCCATGCGCTTGACCAGGCCCGAGACCTGCAGGTCGATCATCCGCTCGCAGTACGCGGGCAGATCCCCGGGATCCTCCGGCAGGTGGGGGTGCTTGTTGTAATGCCGGGTGAGGGGCGTGTCCACGGGATCCTCGCCCCAGGCGAAGCTGGTGTAATCCTCGTCGACCATGTCGAACTCGCCGCTGTCCCGCCGCAGGTTCGTCAGCAGCTGCACGTCGATCTCCGTGACAGCCAGGCTCAGCCGGGCGGGGCCGACCTGCTCGTCCTCGGCCAGAAGCTCGCCGTTCTCCGCCGTCAGGCACAGGCCGGTGTAGACCCGGTCGGTCGTGCTCTCTCCCTTGCCGGGAGCGGCCAGGACCAGCGCCGCCTTCAGGTGCCGGGAGCTTGCCCGGGCGGCCAGCTCCGCCTCGGCGGTGCTGCTCACGGTGCCGGGGAAGGAAGCCATCTGGCAGATCAGCTGCGCGCCGGCCCGGGCGTGACGGGTGGTGTCCGTCCAGATGCTCTGGATATCCTCGCCCAGATCCACGGCCACAGTCAGCTCGGGCAGCGCGTCGCTGCAGAACAGCGCGTCGCCGCAGAGGGGGACGGTGCCGAAGCTCTCCAGTTCCAGCTCATGATAGTCCCCGTCGCCGCCGTTGAAGGAGCCGTCCGCAGTCCGGCGGGGCACAAAGGCGATCAGCTCCCCGTCCCAGATGGCGGCGGCCACGCTGTAGACCCTTCCGCCCACCGCCAGGGGCAGGCCCACGAAGGCCAGCACGTCCGTGCCGGCGGAGGCCTCCACCACCCGGACCAGGGCCTTCTCCGCCCCGTCCAGGATCACCCGGTGCCGGAAGAGATCCCAGCAGCTCACGCCGGTGAGGCTCAGCTCCGGGAAGACCAGGACCTTGACGCCCTGCCTGTCCGCCTCGCGGATGCATTCGATGACGCGCTGAGCATTGTAGTCGCAGTCCGCGACCTTGATCACGGGGGAAGCGGCCGCAACTTTTACAAAACCGTCTTTCATAAATCCGTTTTCCTTCCTTCGCTTTCTCCCGCCGCCGGCGGGAGAAGAAGTATTCCGTGCTGCCGGACGGGCAAGCGCTATCGCGCCTCGGCGGACAGCTTGTGCTGGTAATATTGGACGCTGCGAAATTCCTGCAGCAGCGCTTCCCCCTCGGGGGGCAGGCTGTTGAAAAACCCGCCGTCGAAGAGGTACGCTCCGTTGGTGCTTGCCAGGGGCAGCCGCTCCATCGTGCTGCCGACATACTGCAGATAGGCGCTGCCGGGCCAGCCGAGCCGGTCAAACAGCAGGTTCATCAGGTATCCGGGGCTGACCGTCGGCCCCTCGCCGGTAAAACTGCTGCCAAGCAGCTCTTTGGCCGCGTCGTTTGCCCAGATCATATAGGGTGTGCCGTAGTAGCGGATGAAGCCGTCCTCCCGGTCCAGGGCAAAGGAGACGCCGCAGTTCTCATACTCGCTCATGCTGCCGAAGCTGGGGTTGTGATCCCCGTAGATCAGCACCACCGCTGGGATGGGATCCGTGCGCAGGGACTCCAGCTGCTCCCACAGCAGATCCTGGGTCTCTGCCATCAGAGACAGATAGGCGTTGACCTGCTCCTGCATCTCCGGGGAAGCGCCTTCGCCCTGCCAGTAACTGCCGCCGCGGTTCACGTCGTCCCGGCGGTAAGGCCCGTGACCCTGCAGGGAGACGTTGAAGGAGAAGACCTGCTCTCCCGCGGCTGCGTGCTGGCGGAACAGGCGGAAGACCTCCGGGAGAAAGACCGCGTCGCAGTTCCATTTTCCCCCGGTCAGCTCCCCATAGTGGTCCTCCAGGAAGAGATATTCCGTAAAGCCCAGGTAGCGGGCCACATTCACCCGGTTGTAGAAATCCTGGCGGTTGGGATGGCTGCCGGTGGTGAAATAGCCCTGGTCGTTGAAATAGCGTACATAGGAGCCGCTGTCCCGATCGACCGTGGGCATGTCCAGCCCGCCGGTGAGTACGCAGCGCTCGGTGCGGATGGTGCCGCCGCCGATCACGTTGGCGACCAGCGTGCCGGAATAGCTCTCCGCCTGCAGTCGGTGCAGCACCTCATATGTCCCCGGAGCGATGCCCGGGAAGCCCATGGCTTCCAGATCTGTCAGAGACTCCATCTGCAGCACCAGGATGTTCACCCTTCTGTCCCGAGGAATGTCCTCGTCCCGGAAGCGGGCCAGGACCGCCTCCGCCTCGGTGGGGTCATAGCCCTCGGGGGGTTGATCCGTCCTCTGGGAGACGCTGTGCAGGAAGGGATAGACAAAGCCGCTGGCGATGAAGTTCTCCTGCTCGGTGATATTGCCGATGTAATCGTTCTGCAGGTACACAGCCTGGTAAAGCTCCTCACTGCGATAGACGCAGAACCACAGCCCCGCGGCGGCTGCCAGGCTCAACAGCCCGCCCAGGAGGCGGCGCCGCGGGCGCGCCCTGCCCTTTGCCAGCAGGGCCAGCAGCGGCGTCCCCAGGAGGGTATAGAGCAGTGCGGCCAGGATCCGGCTGTTCAGGGTCAGCGGGTAGTCTCCCGCAACCTCCAGTCCAGCCGCCACCGAGTCCATGTCCTGAAAGGTGAAGGGCTCAAAGCGGAACTTGATCTTGTAGAAATCTCCCGCCGAGGCCAACAGCACAGGGGCGGCGGTCAGCAGGAAGGCCAGCCAGTGCCGCCCGCACACGCTGTACAGCAGTGTCTGCAGCAGCAGCACGGGCAGCCAGTTCAGCAGCAGGATCACCGGATGCGTGAAGTAACCGAGAAATTCCTCCACGTCGTAGGTGCCGATCGCCAGAGCCAGGCTCAGCACGGTGGTGCCAAGAGAACTCAGCGGGATCACCGCCCAGGCCCAGATCCGGCCCAGGAGCGCTGCGGTCCTGCTTTGTCGGAGGCTCTGCGCCGTGGCCATCAGAGTTTCACCCGCTCCTCGATATAATCCTTGACCTCGCTGATGGGGATGCGGATCTGCTCCATGCTGTCCCGCTCGCGGACGGTGACGCAGCCGTCGGTCTCGGAATCAAAGTCGTAGGTCACGCAGAAGGGAGTGCCGATCTCGTCGGCCCGGCGGTAGCGCTTGCCGATGGAGCCGGTCTCGTCGTACTCCACCATGAAGCTCTTGGCCAGCTCGTCCCGGATCTCCAGGGCCTTCTCGCCCAGCTTTTTGCTGAGGGGCAGCACGGCGGCCTTGATGGGGGCCATGGCCGGGTTCAGGCGCAGCACCACGCGCACGTCGTTCTTCTCCGCGTCCACGACCTCCTCGTCGTAGGCCTGGCACAGAAGGGCCAGCACAGTGCGGTCCAGACCGTAGGTGCTCTCCACGATGTAGGGCACATAGCGCTCGGCGGTGAAGGGATCGATATACTCCAGCTTCTGGCCGCTGTACTCCTGGTGGCGGCCCAGGTCGAAGTCGGTGCGGTCATGGGTACCGTTGATCTCACCCCAGCCGATGGAGGGGAAGAGGAATTCGATGTCGCAGGCGGCCTTGGCGTAGTGGGCCAGCTTCTCATGGTCGTGGAAGCGGAGGTTTTCCTCCGGCAGGCCCAGGTCCATGAAGAACTTCTTGCCGAATTCCTTGAACTGGAACTCCATCTGCTCAAACTCGATGGTGCGGAAGGTGAAGTTGCCCGGGGTGATCTCGTTGCGGAAGGCCTTGCCGATCTGGCCGATGGAGAAGGGGAGCTTGGTGCGCATGGCACGCAGCACGTTGGGGTAGTTCACGTACTCGCCCTGGGCGTTCTCCGGCCGCAGGTAGATGATGCTCTTCGCGTCGTTGGTGACGCCCCGGAAGGTCTGGAACATCAGGTTGAACTCCCGGATATCGGTGAAGTTGTGCTTGCCGCAGTTGGGGCAGGGGATGTGGTGGTCCTTGATATACTGGAACATCTCCTCCTTGCTCATGCCGTCGGCATGGGCCTCGGGATCGAAGTCGTCGATCAGATTGTCCGCTCGGAAGCGCATCTTGCACTCCTTGCAGTCCAGCAGGGGATCGGCGAAGCTGGCCACGTGGCCGCTGGCCTCCCAGACCCGGGGATTCATCAGAATGTCCGCGTCCACCTCGTAGCTGTTGCGCCGCTCCTGGATGAAGCGCTTGCGCCAGGCGTCCTTCACGTTGTTCTTGAGACGGGCGCCCAGAGGGCCGTAGTCCCAGGTGTTGGCAAGGCCGCCGTAGATTTCGCTGCCGGCGAAGATGAAGCCGCGGTTCTTGCACAGGGCAATGATCTTGTCCATGGTTTTTTCGGTGTTTGTCATATTCTCGTCCTTTCCTGCGGCTGGCTGCCGCAGAGAGTTATTTCGGGCTTTTGACGGCCCGTTTCCAAACAATTACTATAGCACAGTTTTCCCGCCTCCGCAAGAAATGAGCGGAGAAAAGCCGGCCTGGGACGAAAAAAACCGGGCGCTGCCGGGATTTTTTGCGAAATCTTAGGAAAAATTCATTTTTTTCCCTCTTCCATCTCCTGTCGAATGGTGTATAATAGGGTTACATAACTTGTTCTTGAGGAAAACGAGGAAGTAGCATGGCGAAGAAAAAGGCAAAAAAGAAAAGCGGCAGAGGCTGGAAGGTCACGCTGCTGCTGTTTTTCCTGCTGGTCCTGGGCTCCGCGGCGCTGCTGCTCAATCTGGACGGGCGGCACGTGCAGTTCCGGCTGACGGAAGGCAGGGAGATCAGCGTCCCCTACGGGGTGGACTACGTGGACCCCGGCCGGGTGGCCATCACCACCGGGAAGATCTTCGGCCCCGGCGTGCTGACCCTGCCCATCGAGACCAGCGGCTATGTGAACACCAAGGTCATCGGCACCTACGAGCTGACCTACTCCACCCGCTTTCTCGGCGATACCTATACGGCCAGGCGGATCGTCCACGTGACGGATCTGACGCCGCCCTCCATCACCCTGCAGACCGTGGACGGCTATGAGCCGGACTGGTTCACCGGCTACGAGGAGGAGGGCTACCTGGCCTGGGACGACTGCGACGGGGACATGACGGCCCTGGTGGAGCGGGAGGTGCTGGAGGACCGGATCGAGTACCGGGTCAGCGACAGCTCCGGGAACGAGGCGGTGGCGGAGCGGATGCTGCCTGCCGTGGCGCCGCCCACGCTGGAGCTGCTGGGGGAGGAGAACATCACCATGGACGCCTCCATGGAGTTTGAGGATCCGGGCTTTGTGGCAAAGGACGGCGCCGGCAAGGATCTGAAGGACTATGTGGCCGTGGAGGGGAGCGTCACCCCCTATCGGGCCGGCACCTATGAGATCGTCTACAGCATCACCAACGGGGAGGATACTATCAGCGTCACCCGGACGGTGGAGGTGCTGCCCGTGGAGATCCCCGAGAGCGTGCAGCCCGGGGAGAAGACCATTTACCTGACCTTTGACGACGGCCCCGGCCCCTATACCGGGGAGCTGCTGGACGTGCTGGCCGCCTACAACGTGAAGGCCACCTTCTTTGTCACCTGCGAATACCCGGAGTATGAGGACTTCGTGGGCCGGGCCTTCCGGGAGGGGCACAGCATCGGCGTACATACCGCCAGCCACAACTATTACCTGATCTACTCCAGCGAAGAGAATTACATGGACGACTTCAACAAGGTGGAGGAGATGATCTACCGCCAGACCGGGGAGTACACCCATCTGTTCCGCTTCCCCGGCGGCAGCTCCAACACCGTCAGCTACTTCAACGCCGGCATCATGAGCCGCCTGGTGGAGATGATGCACGACCTGGGCTATCAGTATTACGACTGGCATGTGGACAGCAACGACGCCGGCGGCACCCGCACCAGCGGCGGGATCGTGGCCAACGTCACCGCCGGCTGCGCCGAGCGGCAGGTCTCCATCGTGCTGCAGCACGACGTGAAGGACTACAGCGTCCGGGCCGTGGAGCAGATCATCATCTGGGGCTTGCAGAACGGCTACACCTTCCGGGCCCTGGACATGAGCAGTCCCACCGCCCACCACCGCCTGCACAACTGACAGCGGGCGGCGAAGAAAAAACTCCGGCAGCTGCGGGATCTTCCCGTAATTGCCGGAGATTTTTCTCGCTTCGCCTCATTTTTCCGGGAGGCGGATATTCTGAAACGCATCCAGGAACCCTTTCCAGCTGCCGTAGGAAAAGTACCAGCCGGCTACGGCAAGGCTGCCGTCCGCGCGCAGACCGAGGGTATTATTGGGTCCGGCGGCGATGGCTGCGACCTCCGTCCAGTCGGCAACCTTGTGCTGGTCGAAATAAGACGAGCCTGCTGCAACAACGGTGCCGTCCGCCCGCAGGCCGACAGTGTGATCCTTCCCTGCGGCGATGGCCACAATGTCCGTCCAGTCGGAGACCCGGCACTCCTTGGCTGTATTTGAGCCGACGGCGAGGACGCTGCCGTCCTTCCTGAGACCGACGGTATGCGCGCCGCCCGCGGCGATGGCCACAATGTCCGTCCAGTCGGCAACCTGGCACTGGCCCCGGTCGTTCCCGCCGACAGCGACGACGCTGCCGTCTGAACGCAGGCCCACGGTGTGCGTCTCCCCCGCGGCGACGGCCACGATATTTGTCCACTCGGAGACCTGGCACTGACCGCAGTCGTTCCTGCCCACGGCAAGGACGCTGCCGTCTTTCCTGAGACCGACGGTGTGTGTCTCTCCCGCAGTGATGGCCGCGACCTCCGTCCAGCCGGAAACCTCGCACTGCCCTTCGTTGTTTCCGCCGACAGCGACGACGCTGCCGTCCGCCCGCAGGCCCACCAGGTGATGGAGTCCCGCGGCAAGGTCCACGATTTCCGTCCAGTCCGGGTTTACAAGGGGGTCGTCCCTGCCGATATAATAGTATCCCCGCACTATAAGGGAGCCGTCCGTCCGCAGAGCGGCGAGGAAAAGTTCCCCCGCGGCGATGCTGCTGCGGCCCCGGATGATCCGGCGTTCCAGCTGCAGCTGCTCCGTCCTCTCCACGCTGTCGCCGTAGTCTCCCAGGGCCGTAAAGGCGGCGATCGCTCCGGCGTAGTCGCCCTCCGCCGCCAGCGCCTCGGCCCGGGCGTAGTCCGCGGCGGCTTTTGCTTCCGCAGCGCGCTGGGCGCTGTCGCCGTAGTCGGCCAGGGCAGTAAAAGCGGCGGCAGCCCCGTCATAGTCCCCGGCGGCCAGCTGCGCTTCGGCCTGGGCGTAGGCCTTGGCGGCTTTCGCTTCCCTGACAAGCGGGAGAAGCTCGCTCCGCTCCGGCAGGGCCGCAAGAGCGGCCGCCGCGCCCTCAAGGGGCCGGGCGGCGAAGCGGGCGACCGGGCCTGGCTCGCTCTCGCGAGCGGTCTGAGGCTGGCGGCCGGCGTTCTGAAGCCAGAGGCCGAGGCCGCTCGCTGCCAGCGCAAGGATCAGCAGCAGCGAGAGGATCACAGGGCGGTGCATGGAGCGCGGGGGGAGCAGCAGCTGCTTTTCGCTCAGCTCTGTCTCGCAGAGGGGGCAGAACCGGGCCTCCTCCGGCAGCATAGCACGGCAGTTTTTACATTCCTTCATATCCCATTCTCATCTCGTCTCTTCTCCGCCTCACTTTTCCGGAAGGCGGATGTTCCGAAACTGGACGGGGCTCAAGATCTCGACGGGGTAGGCCCAATCGGCGACGACAAGGCTGCCGTCCGCCCGCAGGCCCAGGCTGTGACAAGGCCCGGCGGCGATGGCCGCGATATTTGTCCAGGAGGAGACGTCACACTGGGCGAAATAATTGGAGCCTGTTGCGACGACGGTTCCGTCCTTCCGCAGACCGATGGTGTGATACGGTCCCGTATCGATGGCCGTGATATCTGTCCAGCTGGAGAAGCTGCACTCTCCGTAGACATTGGAGCCGGCGGACACAAGACTGCCGAAGGTCAGCAGACCGACCGTGTGCTTCCCCGCCGCAGCAATGGCCTCGACGTTTGTCCATTCGGAAACATTGCACTGGCCGTCGCTGTTTTTGCCCACGGCGACGACGCTGCCGTCCGCGCGCAGACCGACGGTGTGCGCGTCTCCCGCAGCCACGGCCACGATATCCGTCCAGTCGGAGACCTCGCACTGGCCGCAGTCATTCAGGCCGACGGCGAGGACGCTGCCGTCCTTCCGCAGACCGACGGTATGTGACGCTCCCGCAGCCACGGCGGCTATGTCCGTCCAGCCCGAAACCTGGCACTGGCCGGCGTCGTTTTCGCCGGCGGCGACGACGCTGCCGTCAGAGAGCAGGCCCACCAGATGATGGGCTCCGGCGGCGATATCTACCACCTCTGTCCAGTCGGGGGATGTGATCAGGTGTTCCCAATCCAGAAAATAAAATCCGACGGCGGCAACGGTGCCGTCCGCCCGCAGAGCGGCGATGAAGGCCTCTCCCGCCGCCATGCTGCTGCGGCTTTGGATGATCCGGCGTTCCAGCTGCAGCTGCTCCGCTCTCTCCGCGCTGTCGCCGTAGTCTCCCAGGTCAGAAAAGGCCCGGATCGCCCCGACGTAGTCGCCCTCCGCCGCCAGCGCCTCCGCCCGGGCGTAGTCCGCGGCCTTTCTCGCTTCCTCGGCGCGTTGGGCGCTGTCGCCGTAGTCTCCCAGGGCGAGAAAGGCGGCGATGGCCCCGTCATAGTCCCCGGCGGCCAGCAGCGCCTCGGCCTGGGCATAGTCCGCGGTGTTTCCTGCTTCCTCAGTCCGCCGGAGAAGGTCGTCCCGATCCGGCAGGACGGAAAAGGCGGCAGTCAGGCCGTCAAAGTCCGTGGCGGCAAGCCAGGTCCCCATGAGCGACGCGCCCTTGTGACCGGTCTGCGGCTGCAGGCGCGCGTTCTGACGCCAAAGCCCAAAGCCCCCCGCTGCCAGCAGCGCAAGGGCCAGCAGCAGCGAGAGAATCAGCAGGCGGCGTCTGGGGCGCGGGGGGCGCAGCCGCTGCTTTTCCACCAGCTCCGTCTCGCAGAAGGGACAGAACCGGGCCTCCTCCGGCAGCAGAGCGCGGCAGTTTTTACATTCCTTCATATCCGAGCTTGCCTCCAGCCTCTCCCTGTCAGGTTCGCGCAGGGCGTTCTGCCTTGAGAAATACGGTACGGTTTACCGAAGAATAGTATAAAACAGCAAGCGTCAAAAGTAAAGAAAGGGCGGGAGGAAAACAGAATACCCCGGATCCGTGCTTGCGTCCCGCGGGAAAAGCGGTTATATTGAAGGCAGAAAACGAAAAAGGAGGCTTTCCCCATGAACGAAACCATGAACGCGATCCTGAAGCGCCGGAGCGTGCGCAAGTATACCGCCGAGATGCCGAAGCGGGAGGATCTGGAGCAGATCATCGAGGCCGGACTCTACGCCGCCAGCGGCAAGGGCGGCCAGAGCTCCATCATCGTCGCCATTACCGACAAGGGCCTGCGGGACAGGCTGATGGAGATGAACCGGAAGATCGGCGGCTGGGCTGAGGGCTTCGACCCCTTCTACGGCGCGCCGGCGGTGCTGCTGGTGCTGGCCAAAAAGTGCCCCTACACGGTGGCCGACGGCAGCCTCTCCATGGGCAACATGATGCTGGCCGCCCACGCGCTGGGCCTGGGCAGCTGCTGGATCAACCGGGCCCGGGAGGAGTTCGACACCGAGGAGGGCAAGGAGATCCTGCGCTCTCTCGGCATTGAGGGCGATTACGAGGGCGTGGGCCACTGCGTGGTGGGCTACCCCGCGGGAGAGCTGCCCAAGGCGGCCCCCCGGAAGGACGGCCGGGTCTTCTGGGCCGAGTGATCCGAAGCCCTGCGCTTTCTCAAGACGCAAAAGCAACGAAAAACCGAGTGCTGTTATTCTTCACAGCACTCGGTTTTTTCGTCTAAAAGAGCAGGGCGGTGGCCACGCCGAAGTACACCAGCAGGGACAGAGCGTCCACAATGGTGGTGATGAAGGGGCTGGCCATCACCGCCGGGTCCAGGCCCAGCTTCTGGGCGGCCATGGGGAGGGTACAGCCCACCACCTTGGCGATGAGCACGGTGACGGCCATGGTCAGGCACACCACCGCCGCGGTGAGCACGCTGATTTCCGTGTGCAGCAGCAGCACGTCCACCAGCATGATCTTGCCGAAGCAGAGCAGCGCCAGGGCGCAGCCGCAGTTCCAGCTCGCCCAGGGACAGGGCGCGGATGATGGAGACCGAGGCCTGGGAGCCGGAGTTGCCGCCGGTGTCCATCAGCATGGGGATGAAGGCGGTGAGAACCACGAACTTGGCCAGGGCCGCCTCAAAGCCGGTGATGATCATGCCCGTGAAGGTGGCGGAGATCATCAGCAGGGCCAGCCAGGGGATCCGGTGCTTGAACTGGTCCAGAGCATTGGAGCGGAGATAGGCCTTGTCCGTGGGCAGGATGGCGGCCATCTTCTCGATATCCTCGGTGACCTCTTCCTGCATGACGTCCATGGCGTCGTCGAAGGTGATGATACCGACCATGTGCCCGTCGGTATCGATGACGGGCAGGGCCAGGAAGTTGTACTTGGAGAGCATCTGGGCCACTTCTTCCTGGTCGGTATGGGTGTTCACAGAGATCACGTTTTCATCCATGATCTTCGAAATAAGGGTGCTGTCGTCCCCGCAGAGGATCATGTCCTTCACCGAGACCTGGCCCTTGAGTTTCCGGTTCTCGGTGACGTAGCAGGTGTAGATGGTCTCCTTGTCCACACCGGTGCTGCGGATGCGGTCGATGGCCTCCCGCACGGTCATGTTGGGCCGCAGGGAGACATACTCGGTGGTCATGATGGAGCCGGCGGAGTTCTCCGGATACTGCAGCAGGTCGTTGATCTGCTTGCGGGTGTCCGGGTTGGCCTGGGCCAGGATCCGCTTGACCACATTGGCCGGCATCTCCTCCACCAGGTCCACCGCGTCGTCCACGTAGAGCTCCTCGATGATGTCGTGCAGCTCCGCGTCCGAAAAGCCGCGGATCAGCAGCTCCTGGAGCTCCGGCTCCAGCTCGGCAAAGGTCTCCGCCGCCTGCTCCTTGGGCAGCAGGCGAAAGATCTTGGGGATGCGGGCGTCCCCGATCTCCTCCAGGATGCCGGCCACATCCGCCGGCTCCATAGTGATCAGAACGTCCTTGATCGTGGAATACTTCTTCTCCCCCAGCAGCGCCTCCACGGTGCTGGTGAGGGTCGCGTTGCGTTCTGCCATCGGTCGTTCCTCCTTCTGTCAATCGTTTTGGGATCCTGCGAAGAACAGGAAGGACCGGTACCGGCAGACCGAAGTTTCCGTATTCAGTTATGCTTGAGGAAACGTCCTATCGGTACGTTTCCCGACCGGCTACTTCGGCCTGCGCAGGAGCCGGTACTGCTTCCCTCGTCCATGACGTTTCCTCCTTTTCTTTGATGAAATTGCCGCTTCCGGCATCCTTTAGCATACCTGCATTTGTGAATAATGTCAAGAAAAAACGGCCGGTGACCCGGCCGTTTTTATGCTGTCGTATTGAATTACTCTTCGGGCTCGAACATGTCCTTGCCTACGCCGCAGAGCTCGCAGGCAAAGTCCTCAGGCAGATCTTCCCACTTTGTGCCGGCCTCGTCCTCGTCATAGACCCAGCCGCAGACGGTGCATACATACTTCATGCTGTGCTCCTCCTTCTTTGTTGATGGTGGTGGTTCCGCTTTACTAATGATAGCGTATCCTTGTGCGTTTGTCCAGTCCTGTTTTGCGCGTTTTCCCCGCTCAGCGGCCTTCCACGATGGGGCCGACCTCCGCTTCGCATTCCTTGCAGAAGACGATCCAGTCCTCGGTGATCTTGGAATCCGCCGGCAGGACGACCTCTTTCCCGCAGCGGTCGCAGTGGACGATGCGCGTTTCACCCCCGCAGGCGGCCAGGCCCAGCAGGGCCAGGACCAGCAGCAGGGCGGCGATCAAGCGTTTCATGGCGCGCTCCTTTCTTCCGGAAGGGCTCATACCTGCTGGTACTGCTTCCAGAGCTTTTCCGCCTTGAAGGTGTAGATCACGGCGAAAATGCCGGCGATCAGGACCAGGTAGCCGCTGGGACGCCCGGTCTGGATGATCCCGATAATCATGCTGGAAGCGGCATAGATGGTGAGGATGATGGCGCAGACCCGGCTATGGGCGAGATGAATGCCCAGTCCCAGACCGACCAGGATGGCCACGTCGAGCAGAGACAGGGGGAAGGTGTTCGTGGCAAAGCTTGCAAGCAGCGTGATCCCGGCGCAGATATAGCAGATGATCCCGGCGGTCTTGATCTCGTTCTTGACCTTCTTGTTTTCCGGCAGATTCAGGAATTCCTTCTTGGTGGAGACCCGCGGCGCGGCGCCGTAGGCGGCAGAGGGGTCGGGCGCGGCGTTCAGATTTGCCCCGCAGTTGCCGCAGAAGGTTTCGGTGTCTTCGCAGGGCTGATTGCAGTTGGGACAATATTTCATAGACTCGATTTCGGGCAGCCGTCCGCCGGAAGGGGGGAGAGCTGCGCTCCTTTCTGTAGAATAAAACAAGTATACATCGAATCGGCGGCGCTGTCAAAGGGCTTCTTCGCGAAAGCGGACGCATCAGAAAAAAGGAGCTTCCGAAGAAGCTCCTTTTGAAAACCCGCGATCACTGGCCTGGAAAGCCCCGGCGGCGAGGATCACTTGCCGTCTTCGTCCATGTACCGGGCGCGGTTGAACCGGTCGTTCAGGTCGTTGACGTTATCCACGGCCTTCTGGGTCAGGCCCTCTTCCTCATCGGGAGAAACCAAACCCTCTTTGATATCCCGTCTGCGCAGAAAGAAGCCGAACAGCGCCAGCAGGACGACCACTGCCAAAAATCCAAAAAACAGTTTTCCGAAGAATCCCATGGTGTACCTCCGTATTACCCGGCCGGAACCGCAGCCCCGGAAGGCCCTGCCGCTCGATTCCGATTCGTCATGTCTCTTTCAGGGATTGGCCTTCGGTCATAGGACGAAAAAAACTGCATTTTGTTCCGGCTCCGGGGGAAAATCGGCGGCGCGCCAAGCGGCCTCCTCTATGTGTGTGGTGGGGATGGGGCCGGGGGCCCCGGTTCTTCGACTGCGCCGCTTATTCTCCGCGGTGAAGCGGACAGGGAGTGATCTCCACGCCGATGGTCGGGACCAGTTCCGACAGCTGCCGCAGCTGTTCCACGGTTTCGCTCAGCCGGGAAATGCATTCCATGCCGTTTTGGTCTATGCGGCCGAACGCGTCATAGACTCGGGTCGCCTGCTCCTCAAACTGCAGAAGAAGCCGCAAAGCCTCCGCCGCCTCCGCGGCGCTTTCATGCAGGCGCGCCGACGCTCTGTCCAATAGTTCATGTTCCATTTTTCCATTACCTCCCTGCGGTCTCGCGGAAGTCCCGCCGGCGCGGCCAGCCGCAGCCGGAGGGGAGAATTCCGGGCCGGGATGAAAAGATACGGCGGCAAGACCTTTTTCGCCTTCGGGAAAGCAAGGAGGTTCTTGCCGCCGATTCTGCCTTTGATCCTGATAATGATCATCGGATGGCGAAATCAATCGAAGCTTCGATTGATTTCGCTGCCAAACGACAAGTTTGGCAGCGAATGATTCTTTGAATCATTCGCCATATGCTCATTGCAATGAGTATATGGCAAAACAGCGATGCTGTTTTGCTGCGCAGCAACGCTGCGCGGCGAAAAGCTTTTTGGCTTTTCGCCATCCTAAAATCATTATCAAATCGTTGAGGGAATCGATGCTGTACCGCGTCCTCGAAAACAGCATCCCCTTGAAAAAAAGGAGGGGAGATTCCCGACAAGAGATCCCCCCTCGAACCGATTACAGAGCAATCGTCGGTTTTACTTGCCGAAGTACCGGTCCAGCAAGCCCTTGAAGGCCTTGCCGTGGCGGGCTCTTACCATTCGCGCCATTTCTCGGTAACGTCGTGAGGAATATTCTTCAGACCGCAGTCTACTGCGCTTTCCTGGATTAACTCCCAGAGCCATTCCCGTTCTTCCGTTTCAATGAAATCGTTGGGCTCATTCCATTCGTTGAGCTGGAGAACGACCTTCCTGACCTGTTCCATAATGGCTTCGTCGGAAGGATTGGCAAGAGCAGCGAGGGAATCCACATAGGCTTCCAGAATGGTCTGGCAAGCTGCCACATCCTCGTCGGTATACGAATCCAGTTCAAAGTCGTGAATCATGCTCAGCATGGGCTTGACGACAATGTCTCGGATGTGCTGCTTCTGCTGCTGAATATCCATCGAAACGTTGCTCCTTACTTACCGAAGTAGCGGTCGAGCAGACCTTTAAAGGCCTTGCCGTGGCGGGCCTCGTCCCGGGCCATCTCATGGACGGTGTCGTGGATGGCGTCCAGATTGTACTTCTTGGCCAGCTTTGCCAGCTCGAACTTGCCGGCGGTGGCGCCGTTCTCCGCGTCCACGCGCATGGCCAGGTTCTTCTTGGTGCTGTCCGTCAGCACCTCGCCCAGGAGCTCTGCGAACTTGGCGGCGTGCTCGGCCTCTTCCAGACCGGCCTTCTCCCAGTAGGCGCCGATCTCGGGATAGCCTTCCCGGTAGGCGACCCGGGCCATGGCCAGGTACATGCCGACCTCGCTGCACTCGCCCTCAAAGTTGGCGCGGAGCCCGTCGATAATGGTCTTCTTCACGTCCTCGGGCACGTCGTCGCCGAAGACCTTGCCCACGCCCAGCACATGCTCGGCGGCCCAGCTCAGCTCCTCCGCCTGGAGGGTGAAGCGCTCACCGGGGACCTTGCAGACGGGGCATCTCTCAGGGGGCGTGTCCCCCTCATGGACGTAACCGCATACGGGGCAAACCCATTTCTTCATGGAATGATCCTCCTGTACAAGTATTTTTGGGATATCTGCTTATATATAATGTACCAGAACGCGGGCTTTTTGTAAAGCACCCAGATGAAAAATCACGCTTCTCCGGGCTCGGCCAGGGCCAGCAGGGCGGGGCCTGCGGCCTCGGCAAAGAGGCGCACGGCGGCCAGGGCCTCCTGGAGGGTGTTGCCGCTGGAGCCCACCTCCAGGATCAGGGCGCCGGTGCAGAGCTGCTGGTTGTAGCGCTGGGGCACCAGGGACACCGGGCGCATCAGCGTGGGGTGGGCTGTGGCCGCGGCCTGCTGCAGATACAGGGCCAGGGCCAGGTTTTCCCGCCAGTTGGGGTGCTCCAGGCCGCTCTCGTCGCTGCCCACCAGGAGCATCACCTGGCTGGCCACGGTACCCTCTTCCTCGGCCATGGTCTTGTAGACCACCCCGTCCGCTCCCAGTGCGTCCCGGTGCAGGTCGATGACCACGGCGATGCCCGGGTACTGCTCCAGGCAGCGCTCTACCGCCTCCCCGGAGCGGCTGTAGGAGCCGGTGTAGCTGGGGTAGTCGTAGATCTCCCGGTCGTGGATCACCCGCAGGCCCTGCTCCTCCAGCCGCTCCGCCAGCTCGTCCCCCACCCGGATCACACTGTAACGGGGGTCCTGGGTCCGGTTCGTGTCGCTGGCCTCGTAGCGGTCCAGACCGGCGGGGGTATAGGCCTCGCTGCCGTGGGTGTGGATGATCAGGATCTGAGGCCCCTCCGCGGGCAGGCGCAGGGAGGGGCCCTCCTGAAGGATGGCTTCCGGGTCCAGGGCATAGCTTGTCTCGTTCTTCAAAAGCTGAGCGCCGGAGATGGTGGTCTCCCGCAGGTCCGCGCCGCTGCGGGTCTGCATCACCGAGACCAGCACCTCCGGCGGCTCGCCGGACGCCTCTTCCTCGGGGGCCTCCGCCTCCGCGGCGGGCTCCGGCGCGGCCTCCGGCGGTCCGGAGGCATCCTGCCCCAGGACCACCACGTTCTTCATCCGCTCCGCCTCTTGGAGGCGCATCTGCCCCGTCTCCCAGGTGCTGCGGTTCGCCGCCGACAGCAGAAAACCCAGCAGCACCGCCATCCCCAGCATGGCCAGTCTTCCCGAAACGCGCATGTCCGCCCCTCCCCGCTCACGGTATTCTCAGATACCAGTATATGCGGGCGGAGGCGGGAAAATGAATAATGAACAATGAACAATGATAGAAGCCCCTGCGTTTGAGGGAGAGAGGGAACCGGTCGGGGCCGCAGGCCGATCAGAGATCCGATCCGTCGCCGAAGGCGACACCATAATTTTTCATTTTTCATTCTTTCCTCCCCGCGCCTCCGGCTTGCAAAAACGGGACAGACATGCTATATTCGAGCGCAGAAAGGAAGTGTTTTCGATGACCTATACCTATCGCCCCGAAGGGGTCTGCTCCCAGCTGATGGAAGTGGAGGTGGAGGACGGCGTCATCCGCCGGGTGGAGGTCCTGGGCGGCTGCAGCGGCAATCTCCAGGGCATCTCCAGACTGGTGGTCGGCATGGACGCGGAGGAGGCCATCCGCCGGATGGAGGGCATCCGCTGCGGCTCCAAGCCCACCTCCTGCCCGGACCAGCTGTCCAAGGCCCTGCGCAAGTGCCTGGCGGGAGAATAAGCCATGCTGGAGGAGATCCTGCGCCAGGGCCTGGACTGTGACGAGACGGCCCTGAGGCGCTTCCGGCGCTATTACGAGCTGCTGACCGAGTGGAACAAGGTCATGAACCTCACCGCCATCTCCGGCGAGGAGGACACGGCCCGGCTCCATTTCCTGGACTGCGCGGCCCTGACCGGGCTTGCGGACCTGGCGGGCAAGCGGGTGATCGACGTGGGCACCGGCGCGGGCTTCCCCGGTCTGGTGCTGAAGATCCTGCGGCCGGAGCTGGACCTGGTGCTGCTGGACAGTCTGGACAAGCGAGTGAAGTTCCTCTCCGCCGTCTGCGCCGAGCTGGGCTTTGGCGACGTGCGCTGCCTCCACGCCCGGGCGGAGGAGGCCGCGGCGGGGGAGCTGCGGCAGAGCTTCGATCTGGCCTGCTCCCGGGCCGTGGCAAGGCTCAACCTGCTGGGTGAGCTGTGCCTGCCCTTCGTCAAGCAGGGCGGCCTCTTTGTCGCCATGAAGGGGCCGGAGCTCTCGGAAGAGCTGCGGGAGGCGGAGCGCGGCATCCGGCTCCTGGGCGGCGAAGTGGAGCGTGTGGCCGAGTATGCCGTTCCCGGCACCGAGCTGCGCCACAACGCGGTGCTGATCCGGAAGGTGACGGACACGCCGAAGAAGTACCCCCGCAAATGGGCGCAGATGAAAAAGAATCCTCTTTGAACATCAAAGAGGATTCTTTTTCCATGAAGGAATGAAGGAATGAAGGAATGAAGGAATGAAGACCCCTTCCGGCCTCGCCGCAGGCGGCTCAGCCACCTCCCCCAAAGGGGGAGGCAAGACGCGGACTTGCTTCCCCCTTCGGGGGAAGTCCCCAGTGCGCACACTGGGGAATAGGGGGAATTTCAATCCGTCGCGCAGCGACATCATTTCTTCATTTCTTCATTAGCGCAGCGACATCATTTCTTCATTCCAATCGTTTTTCCAGCTCCTCCGCCGTGTCCGCGATCCGGGTCGCGCCGGCGGCGATCAGCTGCTCTCGGCTGCGAAAGCCCCAGGTGACGGCGACGCAGGCCATGCCGGCGTTTCGCGCCGTGGCCAGGTCCACCTCCGTGTCGCCCACGTAGACGCAGTCGGCAGCGCGCAGCCCCATCTGCCGGACGGCTGCCAGCACCGCGTCCGGATTCGGCTTGCGGCGGACGCTCGCGCTCTCGCCTACGGCGGTCTCCAGCAGGCCGGGGAAGTAGCTCCGGGCCAGCTCCTGCACCGCCGGGTCCGGCTTGTTGGAGATGATGGCCTGCTTCACGCCCCGCTTCCGCAGCCGCGCCATCAGAGGCAGGATCCCGGGATAGGGGCCGGTTTTCACGTTGCAGTGGGCGTCGTACCAGGGCTTGTAGAAGGCCAGCACCTCTTCCCGCCGCTCCGCCGGGGCGCAGACGGAGATGAGATGCGCCGCCCCGTTGCCCAGGCCCGCCCGGACCCGGTCCAGACTGACCTCCGGCAGATCGAAGCGACGCAGACTCACGTTGACGGCGGCCCAGAGATCCTCCAGCGTGTCCAGCACCGTCCCGTCCATGTCCCACAATACGCCTTGCACCGCCATATCCGCGCCCTCCCGAAAAATGATCTGTATTTATTATAACCGGCTTGTCAATGATTGCATTTTTCACGGCGCTGTGCTAAAATAATCGGGCAAAATCTGTGAATATGAGGTGCGCTATGGAAGGATACCGTATTTTAGAGATCAAACAGAGCGTGTTTGAAAACAACGACCGGGAGGCCGACAAGCTGCGCGAGGAGCTGAAGCGGAGCAAGACCTTCCTGCTGAACCTGATGAGTTCCCCCGGCTCCGGCAAGACCACCACCCTGAAGGCCACCATCGCCGCCCTGAAGGACGAGTTCCGCATCGGCGTCATGGAGGCGGACATCGACTCGGACGTGGACGCCGCGGCCATCGAGAAGACCGGCGTGAAGGTCATCCAGCTGCACACCGGCGGCATGTGCCATCTGGACGCAGGCATGACCCGCCAGGGCCTGGAGGGCATGGGCGTGGAAGACCTGGACTTCTGCATCCTGGAAAACGTGGGCAACCTGGTCTGCCCCGCGGAGTTTGACACTGGATCGGCCAAGAACGCCATGATCCTCTCCGTGCCCGAGGGGGACGACAAGCCCCTGAAGTACCCGCTGATGTTCTCCATCTGCGACGTGCTGCTCATCAACAAGATCGACGTGCTGCCCTACTTCGATTTCGATGTGGACAAGTGCAGGGAGTACGTCCGCCGCCTGAACCCCAATATGAAGGTCATCCCCATCTCCGCCCGCACCGGCGAGGGGATCGAGGAATGGGCCCAGTGGCTCCGGGAGCAGATCTCCGTCTGGAACGGCTGACCAGTTCGTAGTTCGTAGTTTCTTTTCATTGAAAAAGCAAGAGGATGTGAATGCGTATCACATCCTCTTGCTTTTTCGTTTACTAAAAACTACGAACTACGAACTAAACAGCTACCGCTGATGGTACTCCGGCGTGGTCAGGTCGATGGCGGCGAAGGTGTAGCCGTTGTCCAGACCCCAGCGGATCATGTCCTCCAGAGCGGCCACGGAATACTTCCGGGTGTCGTGCTGCAGGACGATGGCCCCGTCGTAGGGCTGGGAGGGATGGCTGAAATTGGAGAAGGTGCCGATGGCGGTGCGGGCGATCTCCGGCTGCACGTCCCAGTCGTAATAGCGGACGCCCATGTTGTGCATCATCTCCCGCAGCCCGTCGTAGCGGTCGGGAAAATACAGGGCCAGAGGCTCGGCGGTTGGGCTGCCGCCGGGGAAGCGGGATACCGTCGCGTATTGCCCGGTGTACATGTAGATCACCTCCTGGGCGGCCATAAAGTCGTCCATGAAGGCCTGGGGACTGCGGTAGATCTGTTCATACTTGTGGTTGTAGCAGTGGATCCCCAGGGTGTGCCCTTCCTCCACGATCCGGGGAAGAAGCTGAAGATCCGCGTCTTTCCGGCCGCAGATGACAAAGAAGGTGGCCTTCACGTCGTACTTGGCCAGCACGTCCAGCACCTGCTCCGTGTACTCACAGGGCCCGTCGTCAAAGGTGAGATAGATGGTCTTGTCCCGGTGCACCGTTTCCGGCAGCTCCGCCGGGACCACGTGGACCAGGCGCGTGGCCTCGGCCAGGGTCTCCCCGCCGTCGCACAGCAGGTAGCGGAGCTCGTAGTCCCCCACAAAGCAATAGCGCACCGAACCCGACACGGTCACGTCCTCGCTCCGGTCTTCTCCCTCGGGCCCCCAGGCGTCCCAGCCGGGCTCGTAATAGATCTGGCCGCAGGTCCACAGGATCTCGTCGCCCTCCAGGAGGCGGATGCAGTTGGTGGGCGTGGGCTCGGGGGTCGGCTCGGGGGTCGGTTCGGGTGTGGGCTCAGGCGTGGGTTCGGGCGACGGCTCGGGCGACGGCTCGGGTGTGGGCTCAGGCGTGGGCTCGGGTGTAGGTTCCGGTGTGGGCTCAGGCGTGGGTTCCGGGGTCGGTTCGGGCGTCGGCGCCGGCGTTTGCTCCGGGGCGGAGGCGACAGGCATGGGGATGGCCGTCTCCAGCGCGGCAAAGGCGTTCAGCGGGATCAGAAGCAGCGCAGCGCCCAGCAGCGCCGCCAGCATCAGCAGGACGAATATTCCTCGTTTCATGGCGTGTCACGGCGGGCGAAAGCTTTCGCCCGATCCTTTATTCTTCGTTCAGCAGGGCGTCCACCCGGGCCTTTTCCGGCATGGAGCGGATGGCGCCCTTTTTGGTGGTGACCAGGTAGGCCGCGGTGTTGGCAAAGCGCAGCATCTCCCGCAGCGCCGCCTCGTCCAGCCCGTCCAGGCCGTGCTCCAGCACGTAGTTCAGCACGCAGGCGCAGAAGGTGTCCCCCGCGCCGGTGGTCTCGATGACGCCGCCCTTTTTGCAGGCGGGAACGAAGACGCGCAGGTCCCCGTAATAGGAATGGCTGCCCGCTGCCCCGGCGGTGACGTTCAGCAGGCGGATATTGGGATAGCGCTCCCGCAGGATGGCGGCCCCCCGGTCAAAATCCTCCTCGCCGGTCATGAAGAGCAGCTCATTGTCCGCGATCTTCAGAATGTCGCAGCGCGCCAGGCCCCAGGCGATCCATTCCCTGGCCTCCTCCATGCTGCCCCAGAGGGGCGGGCGGAGGTTGGGGTCGAAGGAGATCAGCGCGCCGGCGGCCTTTGCCAGCGCCAGGGCCTCCATGGTGGCGGAGCGGCAGGGCTCGTCCGTCAGGGAGAGGGTGCCGAAGTGGAAAACGCGGCAGTCCGCCAGCAGCTCCCGGTCCAGCTCCTCCGGCCGCAGCAGGATATCCGCGCCGGGCTTGCGGTAAAAGCTGAAATCCCGGTCCCCGCCGGGGAGAGTCTGCACCACCGCCAGGGTGGTGTGCACCGCCTCATCCCGCCGCAGGCCCCGCAGGTCCACGCCGGCTTCTTCCACGGCCCGGGCCAGCAGGTCGCCGAAGCCATCCCTGCCCACCTTGCCGAGAAAGGCGCAGCGCTTGCCCAGCTTGCGCAGCATGGCCAGGACATTGGCCGGCGCGCCGCCGGGATTGGCCTCAAAGAGCAGGTTGCCCTGCTCGCTGCGGCCGTTTTGGGTGAAATCGATCAGCAGCTCGCCCAGAGCCGCCACGTCATAATTCTTGTGATCCATATGCCCTCCAGTGCGGGACAAAGGGAAAAGCTGCCGGGGCCGGCAGCTTTTCCTTTTGCCTGTCGGTTCGTTTCGCTTTGGGGTCAGAGTTCGTTTTTGTCGCTGAGCAGTTCGGCCAGCAGCTTCTCGCGCACCACGCGCACCTGGGTCTCCCGCACCTTCTGGCGCAGGGGCAGCACGGCGCGGGGGGAGACGGACAGCTCGTCCAGCCCGATGGACAGGAACAGCTCCGTCAGCTCCAGGTCGGCGCCCAGCTCGCCGCAGATGCCACACCAGATGCCCTCCTTGTGGGCGTTGTCGCAGGCCATCTTGATGAGCCGCAGCACCGCCGGATGGTGGGCGTTGAAGAAGCGGCCCAGGTCGTTGTTCTGCCGGTCGCAGGCCAGAGTGTACTGGGTCAGGTCGTTGGTGCCGATGGAGAAGAAGTCCACTTCCTTGGCGAGCCGGTCGCTGAGGATGGCGGCGGCGGGGGTCTCGATCATGATGCCCACGTCCACCTCGTCGGAGAAGGGGATACCCTCGGCGGTGAGCTCCTTCTTCACGAGCTCGCACATCTTCTTGGCCTCCCGGACCTCCCAGACGGAGGTGACCATGGGGAACATGATGCTCAGGCGGCCGAAGGCGGAGGCCCGGTACAGGGCCCGCAGCTGGGTCTTGAAGATCTCCGGCCGGTTCAGGCAGATGCGCAGGGCCCGGTTGCCCAGGGCCGGGTTCTCCTCGTGGGGGAGATGGAAGTACTCGATCATCTTGTCCGCGCCGATGTCCAGGGTGCGGATGACGACCTCCTTGCCGCCCATGTCGCTGAGGACCTTTTTGTAGGCCTCAAACTGGTAGTCCTCGGTGGGATAATCGTCACAGTTGAGATACAGGAACTCGCTGCGGAAAAGGCCGATGCCGCCGCCGTCGTTTTCCAGATTACGGCTGCCTGAAGGAGGCAGCCGCATTCTTTTACTTGGTTATTATATCAAATAAGCTCTGAGACCTCAATCTTCTTTCAAATGCTTGAACTGCCAAAATTCAACCCGACTTTTTGGTGCTTTCCACCAAGCCGAGCTCCCGGGTAGCTGGCGTCCTTCGCCTCGATGGTGCGCAGGACCCCGCCCTCGGCAAAGAGCCGCAGGGCCTTGTCCTTCTGCTCCTCGGTCATGGGGCAGTCGTAGAGCACCTTGTCCCCGGCGAAGACGTAGCCGCCGCCGCTGGCCACCGCGCCGTCAAAATCGAAGCGCTGCAGGGGCTTGAGCATGTCGTAGTTGCGCCCGGAGCAGAGAAAGACCTTGTGTCCCGCCCTCTGGGCGGCCCGGATGGCCTCCAGGGCGCTCTCCGGCGGCTCGTTGCTGCCGGGAGAGGTCAGGGTGCCGTCGATATCCAGAAAAACCAGCTTGCTTTTCATGCGTCTCTCCTTCTGCGCCGGGTCAGGTCTCGGCCCGCTCCATGTATCGGATTATGGCCTCGGCGGCTTTCTTGGCCCCTTCCACGGCATGGACGACGGTTTTTGCTCCCGTCACCACGTCGCCCGCGCCGAAAACGCCGGGCCGGGTCGTCATATAATTCTCGTCCACGGCCAGAAGACCGCGCTCGGTCATTTCCAGCCCGTCGGTGGTGCGCGCCAGCTTCCTTCTCGGCATCTGGCTGATGGAGATGATGGTCGAGTCGGCCTTCTCCAGCACCGGCTCGTCCTCGTAGCCGACGATCTCGTCGTTCTCATTGAAGATGGCCTTCCGGAATACCGGACCCTCGTCGGTGATCTTCTCGATCTGCATGCCGAAGACGAACTCCGCGCCGTCCAGTTCGGCATAGGACACCTCGCTGGAGCTGGCCGTCACATTCTTGCTGCGGGCGTAAAGCGTCACATGGCGGGAGCCGTTTCGCAGCGCGGTGCGGGCTACGTCCATGGCGGCGTTGCCCATGCCGATGATCGCTACCCGGTCGCCCAGCTTGTGGCCCTTGGGATTGGCCAGATAGTTGAGACCGAAGAGCACATTGCCCAGGCTCTCGCCCTGCAGGCCCAAGGTGCGCGGCTTCTCCGCGCCGGTGCCGATGAAGATGCTGTCATAGCCGTCCCGGAAGAGCTCGTCGATCATCAGGACCGAACCGATGGTGGTGTTGGTGCGGATGGTGATGCCCATCTCCTCCATCCGGGCCTGATAGCGATCGAGAAAGCTCTTGGGCAGGCGGAATTCCGGGATGCCGTACTGCAGCAGCCCGCCGATCCTGCCCTTCCACTCGAACACGGTGACCGAATAGCCCTGACTGGCCAGCTTCATCGCCACGGTCATTCCCGCCGGGCCGCAGCCGATCACGGCGACCTTCTTGTTCTTCCTCTCCGGCTGTCCGATCACCATACGGTCCAGGTACATGTCGGAAATGTAGGCTTCAATGCTGGAAAAGTGGACCGGGGTGTCCTTGATGCCCCGGATGCAGTTTCCCGCGCACTGCTTCTCGTGGTTGCAGACGATGGCGCAGACCGCGGACATGGGGTTGTTCTCAAAGAGCATCTGTCCGGCTTCCATCAGCCGGTTTTCTTTGAATAACTGGATCACCATGGGGATCGGCGTGTGAACGGGACAGCCCTGTTGGCAGCGTGGTTTTTTGCAGTTGAGGCAGCGATTTGCCTCTGCAACGATATGGATTGCCATAATGCCTCCCTATTGCTTCAAATTCTTCCAGTCGTACAGAAAATAGCTGACCGCCAGAAGGTCGGCGCAGCCGCCGGGGGAAAGGTCGTGCCGGATGAAAAACGCGTCCAGCTCCCGGATCCGCTCCGGGGGCGGAAAGAGGTCCCGCCGCAGCGCCTCCCGGACGCGGGCGACAGCCTCGCCCGCCAGAGCCGGACCGCCGCGCTTGATCATGTTGGTGTCCTCGCCCCGGGCGATGAGATACAGCAGGGCGACGGCGCCGGCGTCATTGCGGCTCATGCCTCGGGCAAGACAGGTCTCCAGCAGGGGCAGGCCGACCTCCCGGACGGCGGGGAGTCCCGCCGCGGCCTCGCCGCGGATGCCGCGGAGACCGTATTCCAGATACAGCCGCTCCCCGGCCGTGCGGGGGCTCCCGCTCTCCTTTACCCGGGCCAGATCCTCCTCCGCGGCCCGGGCGCAGAGAGCGGCGCAGGCTTCGGCGATCCGCTCCGGGTTTCGGCAGGGGGCCTCCGCCCGCCAGAGCCGCCCCACGGCGGCGCAGACCGTGCCCAGGGTGAAGATCGCGCCCTTGTGGGTGTTGACGCCGCCCGTCGCGGTCAGCATCCTGCGCTCCGCCTCCAGTCCCAGGGGACGCAGGCGGGCAAAGGCCTCCGCCGGGGGAAGGGCTGCCGTTTCCGCGCCCAGGCGGAAGCAGTCTCCCCAGAAGCCCCCCAGGGCCGCGGCGCTTTTCTCAAAGGTCTCCGGCGTCATGTCCCGGTGGGAGCCGTTGTTGTCCCGGTCCACCAGGCCGGGCTTGGGGGTGGTGTCCACCTCGTCCAGCAGCGCCCGGGTGGCAAGCGCGTCCACCCGATCGGCGTCGGCGGCCAGAAGCCCCTCCCGCAGCAGCTTCGTCACGGCGGCGCCCAGCTCCTCCAGGCTGTGGAGCCTTCGGGAGGCGCAGCCGCGCCCCGCGGCGCCGCAGACCAGGCAGCGGCGTTCCTCTCCCCGGGCCAGCTTCTGCCCGTCCGGGCCGATCACGTCCATGTCGAAGAGACGCCCCATGGGGCATTCGTCCTCGATGCGGAGGCAGAGGGCCTTGACCTGCTCCGCCGGGGCGTCAAGGGCGCAGAGAAGCTCGCAGCCGGTGACGGCGCGGAGCTCCTGCCGGGACAGGCGGGCGATCCCGGCCCCGTCCAGCGCCGCGTCCAGCAGACGCAGGCCCTCGTCAAAGCCCCGCCGGATCAGGCGGCTGTCCTTCACCGGGCCGGGGATGTTCATGGTAAAGGAGAGCAGCGGCCGGCCGTGCAGCGCCAGAAGCCGCCGCTGCTCCTCCGCCCGGCGGTCCCGGGCGTCCAGCACTTCCTGGAGGGTGACTTCTCTCATCAAAAGTGTCTCGCCTCGTCCATGGCGCGGATGGCCGCGATCACCGGGGCGGCCTCCTCGCTCTCAAAATACCGCAGGCTGCTCTCCGGCAGCATGAAGGCCGCCTTTTCGAGCTGCCCGTCGTGGATGGCCTGGCGCACGGAGCTGGCGCTGACGGTCTCGCCCCGGATCGCCAGCCGGGGGATCGGGCGGAAGGCCAGACCCAGCTTCGGCAGCTCTGCCGCCATCGTTTCGTTATACAGCGCCGTGACGTGGCTGCTCTTCTCCTCCCCGGCGTAGCGGGCCGTGAGGCCCAGGGCTGCCGCGATCTTGCCGAAGACGGCCAGATCCAGCTTCGCGTGGGCCAGGATGGCCGCGTCCTCGTCCCGGAGGAAGTAGCTGGGAAAGGTGGCGGAGGAGATGATGTAGGGCCCGGAGTCGTGGAGGATCACGTTGTCCAGATCGGCCGTGCCCTCCCGCACCAGCTTCCTGCGTACGGAAAAGGGGATGGGCCCCGCCTCCTCGCTGAGGAGGAACAGATGCAGGGCGTCGTTTTCCGCCGCCGCGTGTTCGATCAGATGCCGGTGACCCAGGGTGAAGGGGTTGGCGTTCATCACCACGGCGGCGCTTTTCCCCTCCCGCCGGGTCTTTTCCAGCTTTTTCAGATAGCGGGCAAAGCCGTCCCGCCGGTTTTCCATGAACACCAGCTCGCCCTCCACCCGGGCGATCTCGTAAAAGCCCAGATCCCGGAAGATCCGGTCGTTCTTCGCCTTGGTGTAGAGAAAGACGTGGCTGTTGCCCCGCTCCATCTGCTTTTCCAGCAGATGGCTCACCACCTGGTTCATCAGGCCCTCGCCCCGGTGGGCGGAGGACACGGCCAGGCAGCGCAGGGTGTTCTTGAAGCTGCTGCCGGCGGCGATGAGGCTTCCGTCCTCGTCAAAGACGCCGCAGCTGTAGTCCAGATTTTTGTCCCGCCGGATGCCCTCGGCCCGCAGCAGCTCGTCCATCTGGGCCTGGGTGCGAAGGTCCCGGGGGGAGATTTCACCGAGAGAAGCCATGTTTTACCTCGTTTGAAAAGGATCCCCCTGATAGCGAGACCAGGGGGATCGGATTGTGTGTATGCGGCTTGAAAGAGCATGCAGAGGATGGAGAAGATCCACACATAGAAGAAGCTGTTCTTGATGTGGTCCTTGATATCCACGTCCGCAAGACCGGTGCCCAGCAGGGTTGCCGGCACCATGGGGCTGATGAAGGTGGCGCAGTTGCGGCAGACCACCATGGCCACAGCGATGGGCAGGGCCTCCACGCCGAAGGCCTGGCCGATGCCGATGATGACGGGCATGAGGCCGTAGAAGTAAGAATCGGTATCGAAGGCCAGAGCCAGAGGCACAGACAGGAAGCCGATGACCAGAGGCAGATTCTGACCCAGGAAGGAGGGCAGCACACCGGAGACCAGACCGGCCAGGCAGCGCACCACGGAGGGGATGGCGTCCTCGGGCAGCTCCATGACCTTGGCGGAGATGACCTTGCCGTCGGCGCCGATGCTGGAGGTGAGCACGCCCATCAGAACGGCGGCGCCCATCAGGGTGGAGCACATCATCAGAGCGGGACCGGCGTGGAGGTTGATGATCTTCTTGTGCATCTTGGCGGTGAAGCCGTAGTTCACGAAGAGCGCGATAGCGCAGCCGACCATGAAGGGGAAGTAGGTGGGCAGATCGAAGCCGTCGCCCCAGATCAGCAGGAAGATGACGCCGATGGTCAGCAGCACGTTGAAGAGGAAGAGCTTGGGGCGGGCCAGATCGTTCTGGGCCTGCTCGGCGGCCTCCTCCAGATCCACGGTGCCCTCGATCTCAGCCAGCTTGCCGTTCAGGCCGGCGCCGCGCTTCTTCTCCTGCAGACCGGTGAGGAAGGCGTGAGCCAGAGCCAGGACGATACCGAAGATCTGGATGGGCAGGATGGTCTGCCAGAGACTGCCGGCCTCAATGCCGAGAACGGAGGCCGCGCGCATGGTGGGGCCGGCCCAGGGCATCAGGTTCAGAACGCCCATGGCCAGCACCGCGATACGGAGCAGGGAGGTCTTGCGCATGTGCATGCGCTTGAAGACGGGCAGCATGGCGGGCACCACGATGCAGAAGGTGGAGGCGCCGCCGCCGTCCAGGTGGCCGATCAGCGCGATGACGGCGGTCATCATGCAGACGCCGATGACGCTGTCGCCCACGAGCTTCATGAGCTTGTTGATGATGACGTCGAACATGCCGGCGTCGGTCATGATGCCGAAGTACAGAACGGAGAACACGAACAGGGCCGCGGTGGGACCGGTGCTGGAGAAGCCGGCCTTGATCATGGCGGAGAAGTTCTCGCCGGTGATGCGGCCGAAGATGATCAGCACCAGAGCCAGGATGGTGGGCCAGACGATGAAGGCGATGGCGGGCTGGGTCTTGCTCTTGAACAGGGTCACGACGATGGCGACGATGGTCAGCAAGCCAAGAATGCCGACGATGGTTTCACTCATGTTTTTCCCTCTCTTTTCTCAAAAATAATAGGATACGGCGAAGCCGTCCTTGTTTACAGGGGGCTCAGTCTTCGTCCAGGGTATAGGGCTTGATCTTGCGGATCACATCCAGAATGGTGCCGTCACGGGCCTCCAGCACGGCCACCACCTTGTCCTCCCACTGCAGATCGTCGGGCCGGCCCACCAGGGAGTAGGCCTTCTCCTTCAGCTCTTCCACGGGGACGTGCTTGATGCCGGCCTTGTCCAGGCACTCGATCAGGTCGGGACGCAGGGGGTTGACGGCGATGCCGTAGTCGGTGACCAGCACGTCCACACAGTCGCCGGGGGTGGTGACGGTGACCACGTGCTCGCAGACCGTGGCCATGCGGCCGCGGATCAGCGGCGTGACGATGATGCAGCACTTGGCGCCGGCCGCTGTGTCCGGGTGGCCGCCGGGAGCGCCGCGGAGCACGCCGTCGGAGCCGGTGAGGACGTTGACGTTGAAGCCGGTGTCGATCTCCAGGGCGGCCAGCACCACGAAGTCCAGCTTGTTGACGAAGGCGCCCTTGTTGGCGGGGTTGGCGTACTGGGAGGCGGACATCTCAAAGTGATTGGGGGTCTGGTTGATGGAGTTCACCGCGTCCAGGTCGAAGTCCTGCACGTCGATGACCTTGCCCACCTTGCCCTTCTTCAGGAGCTCCACCATCGGCCCGCAGATGCCGCCGATGGCCCAGCCCATCTTGATGTTCCGCTCGTCCATGTATTTTTCCAGGAACAGGTTGGCCGCCAGGGAGGGGCCGCCCACGCCGGTCTGGAAGGAGAAGCCCTCCTTGAAATAGGGCGTGGCGGCGATGACCTTTGCCACGTCCTCGGCCATCATCAGATCCCGGGGATTCTGGCTGATGCGGGCGGCGGCGGAGGCGATCTTCTTGGGGTTGCCGATGGAGTCCACCACCACCACCGCGTCCACGTCGATGGCCTCGACGGAGGCGGGCATGTTGGGGAAGTCCACCAGGCAGTCGGTGACCACCACCACGTGGTCGGCATATTTGGCGTCGGTCATGGCATAGCCCATGGAGCCGCAGTTGGACTTGCCGCCGATGCCGCGGCAGTTGCCCACGCAGTCGCTGGTGGGCGCGGCGATGAAGGCGATGTCGATGTGCACCTCTCCGCCCTCGATGGCCCGGGGACGGCCGCCGTGGCTGCGGATGATGGCGGGGGTCCTCAGCTTGCCGGCGGAGACCACCTCGCCCATGCGGCCGCGGATGCCGCTGGTCTGGATGCCGACGACCTTGCCCTGCTCGATGTAATCGGCGATGGGGTCGTGGGCGTTGCCCAGGGAGGAGGCCGCGATGGTCAGCTCGTCCAGACCCAGCTCCTCGATAGCGGCCTTCATGACCATGTTGACCACATAGTCGCCGTCCCGGAGGTGGTGGTGGAAGGAGAAGGTCATGCCGCTCCTGGCGCCGCACTGGCGCAGGGCGTCGGCAAGGGTCTCCACGATCTTGCTCTCCTGGGGCTTTTCATAGCGGCGGGTGCGGGGGGAAGCCTTCTGGATGTACTTGCCATCCATATAGTTTTTGCCCTGATAGACCTCCTTGCCGTTTTCCAGCAGGAAGTCCGGGATCTCTCTGCCTACTGCGTTTTTCATACCAGATCTCCCTCCCAGAGCCCGCAGGCGCGGGCCAGCTTCAAGGTCCTCTCGGCGCCGGGGATAAAGGCGATGTCGATCATCTTGCCGTCCACGGTGAAGACGCCCACGCCCGCGGCGCTCTGCTCGCGATAGGCGCGCACGATCTTCTCCGCCTGGCGGATCTCCTTCTCCGTGGGGGCGAAGACCTGATGGACGAAACGGATCTGCTTGGGGTTGATGAGACTCTTGCCGTCAAAGCCCATGGCCTTGTTCTGGCGCACCTCGGCCTCAAAGCCCTCTTGATCGTCCAGATTGGTGAACACGGTGTCAAAGCACTGGATGCCGGCGGCCCGGGCGGCGATCAGCATCTGCCCGCGGGCGACCAGCATGTCCACGCCGTCCCGCTGCGGGGTGGTCTGCATGCACTTGCGGAAGTCGCCGCCGGAGATGGCCACGCCGAACATCCGGGGAGAGGCGGCGCAGATCTCATAGGCGTTGAGGATGCCTTTCGGGCTTTCGAGGGCGGCCATCAGCAGGGTGCGGCCCTTCTCCACGCCGAATTCCTCCTCGGCGGCCTCCACGGCCTTTTCCACGGTCAGCACGTCCTGGGCGCTCTCGCACTTGGCGATGCGGATGCCGTCGGCCCCGCCCGCCACGCACACGCGGATGTCCTCCTGCCAGTGGGGGGTGTCCAGGCCGTTGATGCGCACGATGACCTCGGTTTCGCCGTAGTCGATGGTTTTCAGCGCGTGGTACAGGGAGAAGCGGGCGGCGTCCTTCTGGTTCTCGGCCACAGCGTCCTCCAGGTCCAGCATGATGCTGTCGCATCCGTAGATGTAGGCGTCCTTGATCAGGCCCGGCTTCTGCGCGTTCATGAACATCATGGTCCGGCGCAGGCGGAAGCGTTCCGGTTTCGGTCTCGGGATCATCTCACCACACCTCCCCAGGGAATGTTGGCGGCGGAAGCGTCACAGCTGCGGAAGACCGCGCATTCCACGCGGGCCTTGATGGTGCAGTCCAGCGCGCCCTTGTCCACCACGGTGACCCGGGCGTTTTCCACGCCCAGGCGCTCGAGGGTCTCCAGAACAGTCGCCTTGATCTGACGGCCGTACTGGTTCATGACGCTGCTCTCCAGGTACAGCTCGATCCCGTCCTCTGCGGGCTCGACGGCAACCTGGGCGTCACTGGATTCCAGGGTTCCGGCGATGGCCGGTTTCTTGATTTCCAATCGGCACTCCTCCTTTTCTCATTTTGGTTATTTTCAGTTCTTTGCAGACTCAGATCGGGAGCGGGCCGGCAGCCTCCAGCCCGCAGAGCAGCAGACCCAGGGCCGCCGCCAGCAGAATGGTCTTCGGAACGCTCCATTTGAAGCGCAGCAGCACCAGCAGGCAGACAAGGCCGATCACAAGGGCCGGCCAGGAGAGAAAGCCCAGCAGCGCTCCGGCGTAGTTGTTCATGCTCTGCTGAACCATGACGGCGACAATCATCCCGATGCAGACCGGACGAATGCCGTACAGCGCGTGATTCATCAGCCGGCTCTCTTTGAATTTCGTCAAAAACACGGCCGCCAGCATCGCCAGCGTGAGGGTGGGGACCAAAACCCCGAAGCTTGCGACCAGAGCGCCGGAGATCCCCGCCGTGCGGGCTCCGGCAAAGGTCGCGCAGTTGATCCCCAGGGGCCCCGGCGTCATCTCCGCGATAGCCACGATGTCGGCCACCTCGGAAGCGGTCATCCAGCCGTGGCTCAGCATCTGGTCGTTGATCAGCGGGACCATGGACATCCCGCCGAAGCTGGTAAAGCCGATCAGCAGAAAGGAGAGAAACAGCTCAAGATAGATCACGGCGATATCTCACCTCCTGCCAGGCAAGGCCCGCGACGGCTCCCAGGAGCACGATGAGGACATTGCTCAGGTTCGTAAACAGGCAGAGGACAAAGGCGCCGACGGCGATCAGACCGCAGAACAGGTCCTTGATCCCCGACTTGAACAGCTTCATCATGGCGCTGAAAATGATGGGGACCACCGCGGCCCGCACGCCGATCATGGCGCGGGCCACATACAGGTTGTCCTTCACCAGATCGTAGACATACACCACGCCCAGCATGATGAGCACCGGCGGGATCACGATGCCCAGCAGCGCCGCCAGCGCGCCGGGAACGCCCGCCGCCTGATAGCCGAAGAGGACGCTGGCGTTGCCGACCATGATCCCGGGGATGGAACGGCCGACGGAAGTAAAGTCCAGCAGCTCCTCATCGGTGATCCAGTGCTTCTTGTCCACGTATTCCTTCTGGATCTGCGCAATGATATTCCAGCCGCCTCCGAAGGTGAAGCAGCCGAATTTCAGAAAGGTCAGAAATATGGGCAGCGCCCGGCGCCATTGCTGCTTCGTCATGGGCAAAGCTCAGATCCCTTCGGTTCGTTAATTTGTTCTATTGTAACACGCATCCCTGTTCTGTGCAAACGCTTTTTTCGGAATGTTTAAAAATAATAAAAACAGGAAGAGTGTATCCCGAAGGAAACACGCTTCCCGCGTTTGGTCTCTGACGATCAGTAGAAGATCCCGCCCCAGCGAGCTGAACCCCCAGATCCATTACGAATCCATCGCCCGGGAGGAGCTGCTGATCTGCACCTGCAGGGATCATCCGCTCTCCCGCTTCGCCCGGGAGAACCCGGCCAGCCCCTACCCGAAGCTGGAGCTGGGGCTGCTGAAAAACGAGCAGATCATCATGATGCGGCCCCAGCAGCGCACCCGGCAGATCATGGACGGCATCCTGCGCCGGGAGGGCCTCAGCTTTGAAAACGTCCTCTATACCGGCAATCTGCCCGCCATCATGGAGCTGGTGGCCCTGGGCTACGGCGTGTCCTTCGTCCACGAGTCCCACCTCCGGCACCGGGCGGGGGAGCGGCCCATCGACTGCTACAGCTTCGGCGAGCCGCGCACCGTATCCGAATTTGACGCCGCCTCCCGCAAGTGCAGCTACATCTCCCGCTACACCCAGGACTTCATCGAGATCGTCCGCCGGCAGGTGGCGGGCGCCGAGAGCTGAGCGGCGCGGCTCCCAAACGAACAGACGCCCGGAACACCGCTGAAACCGGTGTTCCGGGCGTTTGTTCCTTTTTTTCAGAGCTGCGTTCAGCCCTGACACTCCCGGGCAAAGTCGCACAGCAGCCAGCGGAAGCCGCCGGAGGGAAGCCGGACGCGGCACTTGTCCGCCTTTTCTCCCGTCAGCAGGTCGCGGAATTCTCCCAGCTCGCAGGCGGAGACAGTCTTCTCCTCCTGACTGAAGTTGAAGAGGGCCACCAGCTTTTCGCCCCGGTAGTAGCGCCCGATGCCGAGGACGCTGTCGTCCCGGGTGTCCACGATCCAGACGTCCGCCGCTCCGTCGAAGACCCGGTGCTCGGCCCGGAGCTGCTCCAGTCTCCGCAGAGCGGTGAAGATCCGCCCCTCGGGGGTCTCGGGATCCCGCCGCTTTTCGGCGGCCTCCCAGTCCATGTCGCCCCGGTGGATCCAGCGGCTGTCCTCCGCCTTGAGGGGATCGTTGTGATAAGTATAGTCGTTTTGGCGGGCGATCTCGTCTCCGCTGTAGAGCACGGGCAGGCCGCTGAGGGTGAAGATGTAGGCATGGAGCATCTCGTCCAGCCGCAGGGCCCAGTCCAGCAGCTCGGTGTTCTCTCTTTCCCGGGCCAGCTCCACGCCGCAGAGAGAGGCGGTGGTGCCGCAGAGCCGGGCGTCCCCCAACCGGGGATCATTGTTGTACAGCTCGCCGCGGGCGGGGCTGCCCAGCCACATGCCGGTGAGATAGTCGTTCAGGAATTTCTTGTGGGGCACTTCCTCCGTGCCGAACCAGCGCAGAAAGCCGTAGTCCAGGCCCCAGCCGATGTCGTCATGGCAGCGCAGGTAGTTGAGGAAGCCGTATTCCTTGGGCAGAGCGAAGACCTGGCCCAACTGATGGCGCAGCAGGCGCACGTCCTTGGTGGCCACGGTGTGCCAGGTGCTGGCCATGGTGGTCACGTTGTAGAGCAGGTGGCACTCGGGCTTATCCATCGTGCCGAAGTAGGGCACCACCTTGCTGGGCTCCATCACCACCTCGCCCAGCAGCAGGGTGCCGGGGCAGACGATCTCGCAGGCCATGCGCATCAGGCGCACCAGGCTGTGGACCTGGGGCAGGTTGCGGCAGTTGGTGCCAAGCTCCTTCCAAATGTAGGGCACCGCGTCCAGCCGGATCACGTCCACCCCCTGGTTGCAGAGGTAGAGCATGTTCTCGGTCATGTCGTTGAAAACCGTGGGGTTGCAGTAGTTCAGGTCCCACTGATAGGGGTAGAAGGTGGTCATCACCACCTTGCCCGCCTCCTGGTTCCAGGTGAAGTTGCCCGGGGCGGTGGTGGGGAAGACCTGGGGCACGGTGCGCTCGAAGCGGATGGGGATCTCCCAGTCGTCATAGAAGAAATAGCGCTCCCGGCAGGCCCGGTCCCCGGCCTTGGCCCGGCGGGCCCACTCGTGGTCCTCGCTGGTGTGGTTCATCACAAAGTCCAGGCACACCGCCATGCCGCGGCCGTGGCAGTCCTCCGCCAGGGCGGCCAGATCCTCCATGGTGCCCAGCTCCGGCTGGACCTTCCGGAAGTCGGAGACGGCGTAGCCCCCGTCGCTGCGGCCCTCGGGGCTCTCCAGCAGGGGCATCAGGTGCAGGTAGTTGACCCCGGCCTCCTGCAGATAGTCCAGCTTCTCCCGGACGCCCCGCAGGGTCCCGGCGAAGGCCTTGACGTAGAGCTGCATGCCCACCAGGTCCCGGCCCTTGTACCAGGAGGGCTTCTCTTCCCGCTGTGCGTCCAGCCGGCGCAGAGCGGGGGAGCGCTGCTGATATGTGCGGTACAGCATGTCCGCGAAATAGGAAAAGGCTTGCTCGTCGTTGGGATAAAGGGCGTAAAAAAGCTGCTTCAGTTCCGCCTCCCGGCTCTGAAAGCGGTCGGCAAAGGGCTGCTCCCACGGGATCTCTCTCATATCGCATCCTCCAGCGTATTGAGCTGCCGGGCTGTCTGCCCGGGATGGAAACAGTGTACCATGGAAGGGGAAAAGAATCAACCGTCAGCTTTCCGCATTTCCGGACAAGCGGCGTTATCCGGTTGACTTTCCCCTGCTGCCCTGTTAAAATATCTCTTGGATTTTCCAATCTACGAAAGAAGGGATCATCTATGGAACGTAAAAGCGGTATTCTGATGCCCATGAGCTCTCTGCCCTCGCCCTACGGCATCGGTACCATGGGAAAGAGCGCTTACAAGTTTGTGGATTTCCTGAAGGCGGCGGGCCAGAAGTACTGGCAGCTGCTGCCCCTGGGCCCCACCAGCTATGGCGACAGTCCCTATTCCTCCTTCTCCAGCTTTGCGGGCAACCCCTATTTCATCGACCTGGACCTGCTGGTGAAGGACAAGCTCCTGCGTAAAAGCGAGATCACGGACCGGGACTGGGGCCGCAATCCGGAGAAGGTGGACTACGCCAAAATCTACGAGAACCGTTTCCCGGTGCTGCGCCTGGCCTTTCAGCGGGGGCGGGAGCCCCTGAAGGAGGAGCTGGCCGCCTTCCGGAAGGAAAACGCCGCCTGGATCGAGAACTACGCCCTCTACATGGCGGTGAAGAATCGCTTCGGCATGGTCAGCTGGAGCGAGTGGCCGGACGCCGACATCCGCCTGCACAAGCCCGAGGCCGTGGAGAAGTACCGGCAGGAGCTGGCCGAGGATGTGGATTTCTGGGTCTTCTGTCAGTTTTTGTTCTTCCGCCAGTGGAAGGCCCTGCGGGACTACGCCCACGCCCAGGGCATCCGCTTCATCGGGGACGTGCCCATCTACGTGGCCCTGGACTCCGCGGACGTCTGGGCCGAGCCCAAGTACTTCCAGCTGGATTCCGACGGGATCCCCAGGGAGGTCTCCGGCGTCCCGCCCGACGCCTTTACCGAGGACGGGCAGCTCTGGGGCAACCCGCTCTATGACTATGACGCCATGAAGGCGGACGGCTTTGGCTGGTGGATCCGCCGGGTGGAGGGCGCGGGCCGCCTCTTTGACGTGATCCGCATCGACCATTTCCGGGGCTTCGAGAGCTACTGGGCCGTGCCCTTCGGCGATACCAACGCCAAGCGGGGCCACTGGAAGCCCGGCCCGGGCATGGATCTGGTGGGGGTGCTGACCTCCTGGTTCCACGACCTGGAGTTCATCGCCGAGGACCTGGGCTACACCACCCCGGAGGTGGCCAAGCTCCTGAAAGACTCCGGCATGCCCGGCATGAAGATCCTGGAGTTCGGCTTCGATCCCACGGGGGATTCGGACTACATGCCCCACAACTGCATCAACCACAGCGTCTGCTACGTGGGTACCCACGACAACGAGGTGGTCAACGGCTGGATCAAGCACACCAGCAGGGAGTGCCTCCGCTTTGCCAGAGAGTACATGCACGTGGGCAAGGACGAGAGCTGGTGCCAGGCCATGATCCGCACCGGCATGGCCACCGCCTCTCAGCTCTTCGTCATGCAGATGCAGGACATCCTGGAGCTGGGGGAGGAGAGCCGCATCAACACCCCGGGCGTCCTGGGCGGCAACTGGGAGTGGCGCATCAAGCCCGGCGCGGCGGACAAAAAGCTGGCCAGGAAGCTCCATAAGCTGACCGAGACCTATCGGAGACTCTAAAAAAAACCCCATCCGGAAGAAAACAGGTTTTCTTCCGGATGGATTTTTTAGTTTCTAGTTTTTAGTTCAGGGCCATCACTCCGGCAGGCGGGCCATCAGGGCGTTGACGCGGGATCGGCGGGCGATTCGTGAATCGCCCCTACGGCAGGCGGGTGGCACCGGCGCGTAGGGAGCGATCCCTTGATCGCTCCGCGGATCACGCACACGTGCGCAACGGCGGGCGACCAAAGGTCGTCCCTACGGGGGCGGGCGGCGCGGACTGGCGGGCGATTCGTGAATCGCCCCTACGGCAGGCGGGTGGCACCGGCGCGTAGGGAGCGATCCCTTGATCGCTCCGCGGATCACGCACACGGGGGGCAAGGGCGGGCGACCAAAGGTCGCCCCTACGAGAGGCGGGAAACGGGACGACGCCGAGCAATGCTCGGCGCTACGGGAGGCGTCTCTGTAGGGGCTGGCGTCCTCGACAGCCCTACGTTTTCTGATTTCCAGCGTTTAGGGCCGCCGAGGGGCCCATGGCCGGGCCCCTACGGAGAGGGACGGGACGGAAGACCCCTTCCGTCATCCGGCTTGCGGCTGACGCCGGATGCCACCTCCCCCAATGGGGGAGGCAAGAAGCGGGCGACGGTCGGCTGCCCCTACGGCAGGCGGGCCATCAGGGCGCTCCCGTTCTGCTTGAGCCACTTGCGGGCGGCGGCGTAATCCGGGTACACCCGGGCCACCTCGGCCCAGAAGCGCTTGGAGTGATTCATCTCCAGCAGGTGGCAGAGCTCGTGGACCACCACGTAGTCCAGCACCTCCGCCGGGGCCAAAAGCAGCAGACAGTTGAAATTCAGCCCGCCCTTGGACGAGCAGCTGCCCCATTTGGTCCTCTGGCTGCGGACCGCCAGCCGCTGGAAGCGGACGCCCACCACCGGGGCGTAATAGGAGGCCCGGGCCAGAAAGACGCGCCGGGCCCGCTTTTTCAGCTCGTCCAGCTCCTCCGGGCGGAGCTTTTCCGCCGGAGGCTGGGCCGCCCGCTTTGCCAGGCGCTTTTCCACCCAGTCCCGATGCTCCCGCAGAAAGGTCTCGATCTGCCGCTTGGATGTGCGCAGCGGCGCCCGGACCAGGACGGTCCCGTCCGGCTTCAGCTGCAGGGCCAGGGTCTTGCGGGCGCTGCGGATCAATTCATATTCCAAAACGATCTCCCCCATTCCAAGAAAAAACCGGAGCTTCCACTCCGGTTTTTTCATTTTCAGCACGAATCAGTTCTTGGTGTAAACCTTGACGTCCTTCTTGACGCCGTTGCACTCCACCGTCAGGGTGACGCCGCCGGGCTGGTGCTTCAGGCACAGGACCTCGCACTCCTTGGTGTCCTCGCTGATGGTGAGCTTGATGACGCTCTCATCGTTGACGCTCCACTTGAAGGTGGCATTGGGGAACTGGTCCACCGGATAGGCCACGGCTTTCAGCTTGACCGCCTCGCCCACCTTTTCGGTGAACTCTTCCTTCTCATCCTCAAAGAAGAAGACCTTTACGGACTCGGGGATGGGAATGGGCGTGGGAGACGGCGTGGGCGGCTGGACGATAATGGTCTGGGCGCCGGGGTCGGGCGTGGGAGACGGCGTGGGGGCCGTGATGGTGCCCTGGCCGGTGGTGCCGGGATTGTCCAGCCCGTCGGGATGGACCGTGACCATGACGATGACCGCCAGGATCACCGCGAACACCAGAATCCCGCCGAAAATCATCTGCCACTTGGTGTTGGTCTCCGCCCGCTCATAGGCGGCGGTGCCTTTCACAGTGCCGGGGGTGGCAGCCGGCGTGCGCCCGCTCTGGGCCACGCGGCGGGTCCCGCAGTTGGGGCAGTGGCTGCGAACGATAGAAAAACTCTCTCCGCAGCGACGGCATTTTACTTCAGGAAATAAGCTCATGCTGGTTCCTCCGTTCTATAAGGAATAGAAGTTACAGAGATGCTACAAAACATATTACACCGCTTTTTGCCATTCGTCAAGTGCCGCTGCGCCCCGACCAGCCCGATTTCGGCGATTAAACAGGAAAAATTCCCCACTCTTCAGAAAAATTAAGAAGCTTTCGGGGCGTTTTTCCCATCAGTCGTCTTCCCAGGTGCGTTCGCTGATGATGTAGCGGGGCCGGGCCTTGGTCTCCATGTAGATCTTTCCGATGTACTCTCCGATGATGCCCAGGCAGATCAGCTGCACGCCGCTGACAAAGCAGATGATGCAGGTCATGCTGGCCCAGCCGGCCACGGCCTTGCCGCACAGGGCGGTGATCAGCGCCCAGAGGCAGCCGATGAAGCTGACCAGAGCCACAAAGACGCCGAAGCCCGTAATGAGCCGCAGAGGCTTCACCGAGAGGCTGGTGATGCCGTCCACCGCCAGGGCGATCATCTTCTTCAGGGGATAATGGCTCTCGCCCGCCAGACGCTCGGCCCGGGCGTAGGCCACGGTGGTGCTCTTGAAGCCCACCAGGGGGATCAGGCCCCGGAGGAAGAGGTTCACTTCCTTGAAATTGGCGAATTCCTTCAGCACCCGGCTGGAGATGAGCCGGTAGTCCGCGTGGTTGTAGACCACCTCGGCGCCCATGCCGCTGAGGAACTTATAGAAGCTCTGGGCGGTGAAGCGCTTGAAGAAGGTGTCCGTCTCCCGGCTGGAGCGCACGCCGTAGACCACCTCGCAGCCGTCCCGATAGGCGTCTACCATGGCGTCCATGGCGTTGATGTCGTCCTGGCCGTCGCAGTCGATGGAGATGGTGATGTCGCAGCGATCCTTGGCCTCCATGAGCCCGGCCAGCACCGCGTTCTGATGGCCCCGGTTCCGGCTCTGGCTGATTCCCAGATAGTGGGGATCGGCGGCGGAGAGCTCCTTGATGATCTCCCAGGTCTTGTCCCTGCTGCCGTCGTTGACGAAGAGCACCCGGCTCTCGTCGGAGATCTTCCCGGCGGCGGTCAGGCTCTTGATCTTCTCCAGGAACATGGGGGCGGTGATGGGCAGGACCTCCTGCTCGTTGTAGCAGGGGATGACGATATACAATACGGGATCCATAGAGCTTCTCCTTATCAGTCACTGAATTTGACCACCAGACAGCCGTCGATCAGGCTGACGGAGCCGTATGCGGGATAGACGGGCATGGCCTGGACCCGGGGGTCCTTCCGCAGGGCGGCCTTTTCCTCCCCGTCGGCAAAGGGCAGGTCAAAGCCCACGTAGCGCCGGATCAGCTGCTCCCGGGTGTAGGCGTTGGTCAGATCCTCCGCCCTGCCGATCAGGTCCAGCTCCTCCATCTCCTCGAAGTCGTAGACGCCGGCTTCGGCCTCGCCCAGGAGGGCCAGACGGGTGTTCTCGTCAAAGCCCGGGGTCATGCGGATCTGGGCGGCCAGGCCCGTGTAGAGGGCATAGGCGTTTTCGTAGCGGAGATGGAGCTTCACATAGAAGGCGTTGGCAAAATAGCAGTTGCCCAGAGCTACCAGGGCCAGACACAGGGCCAGGACCCGCCGGGCGAGGACGGCCCGCTTTCCCTCAGGCAGCTCGGCAGCCAGTGCCGCGAACACGTAAACGGAGATGAAGCTGTAGAGCACCACGGCGTGGATGACGCCGGTCTCTGCGATCAGATAGATGCAGTACATGCTCAGCGGGAAGAGCAGCAGGCACAGCAGAAAGAGCAGCGCTCTGCCCCAATCCCGGCAGCGCAGCAGCCAGCGCAGGCAGACGAAAGCGGTCAGCCCCAGACAGAGCGCGTGGAGGAGCTGGGAGAAAAGGCCCCGGACATAGTGGAAATAGCCCCGGGTGAAGGTGTGCAGAAAAGCGCTGTAGGCCACGGCGGCCCGGAAGAGGATCGAGCGCTCCTGCTCCATGCCGTAGTTTTCGAAACGGCCGCCGTAGAAATGCAGGGCGATGTGGATGGACACATAGTAGAGCCCCAGGCAGAGGGCCAGCAGACCCAGGCGCTTCAGGCCGAAGAGCAGGACTTCTTTGGCACTGCCCTGGTCCTTCAGCAGCTTCTGGAGCATCCGCAGCACGAAAAAGCTGCTGACCACGGCGATATAGGCCTGATAGATGCTGACGGACAGCAGCAAAAGCAGCAAACCGGCGATCCAGCCCCGCAGGGTCTCCCGCTCCGTGCACCACACCGCCAGGACCGCCAGCAGAAAGGCCAGGGCGAAGCTGGGCGCGGTGAACATGTAGCTGAAGGTGGCCGTCTGGGCGGGAAAGACCGTCACCAGAGCGGTCAGAACGCAGCGGAGAAGCGGGGAGCGGATCCGGAAGATGTGCAGCAGCACGCAGGCCGCCGCCGAGAGCATCAGCAGACTCAGCAGGCCGAAGATCCAGGGCGTGGAGACGTTGGGGAAGAGCAGGCTGCTGAGCTCCAGGCCCCAGCGGCCGGAGGCCACCGTCATCCCCTTGCCGAAGAGAGAGCTGATCTCGTCGGCGTTGAGCAGCTTGTTGGCAAAGGCGAAGCCGTGGGCCAGAAGCCCGGCCAGAAAGGCGCTGAAGAAGGGCGCACGATCCCCCCGCAGCCGCTCCGGCATGGAGCGGACAAAGGCATCGGCTCTTGTCAGGGTTTGGCTCATGGGCGGTCTCCTTCCAGAAAGGCGGCCAGCTCCGCCACGGTTTTGAAATACAGCCGGCAGTTCTGCCGCATGAAGCTCTCGATCTGAGGGATGTCGTTGGCCCAGCCCACGGCGGCGAAATCCACGCCCACGGCCCGGGCCATGTCGTAGCCGGGCTTCAGGTCGTCGATCATCAGCACTTCCGACGGCGCCAGTTCGAAACGGCGCAGGATCTCCTCCAGGGGCCAGGGATTGGGCTTGCGCCGCTCCGGCGGCTGCTCCCAGCCAAAGACCAGATCCGGCTCCGGCAGGGCGTTGGCCTTGTAGTCCCGCCGGATGTTCCAGGCGGTGGAGTGGGAGATCACGGTCAGGAGCCCGCCCTGGGCCCTGTGCCGCTCCATCAGCTCCCGCAGACCCGGGTAGGCCTGGGGGATGCGGCTGCGCACATAGTCCTGCCAGTAGCGGTACTCGATCTCCAGGTCCGCGTCGCTGAGGCCGTACTCCTCTTTGCACATGGGGATGAAGCCGGGATGGAAGTTTTTCAGAAAATACTCCTCCAGGGAGCAGCTCCGGCCCGGGAAGAACTCCCGCAGATAGGCCTCGAAGCAGGGGTGGTGGATGGTGGCGGTGCTGTTGACCACCGTGTCGTCATGGTCAAAGACCAGGCAGCGATATTTCATAAGTGAACAGATAACAGATAACAGTGAACAGTGAACGGAGAACAGTGAACAGATAAAAGTGAACGGTGAACAGGGAACAGGGAACAGGGAACGGAGATAGCAGGAGAAACAGGGCCGAACAGAACGGTCAGTTCTTTTTGCTGATGACGTCCAGCAGGCGGACGATCTCGCCGAAGCCCAGGAACATGGTGCCGGAGATCAGGCCGGAAACCAGCACGACGATGCCCACCGCAAGCTCGTCCCCCATCAGGATGAGGCCGCCGACGGCGGCCAGCACGTAGACGATGATGCCGAGGATCTTCAGCATGCCGGCGATACGGTTCCCGCCGGAGGCGGCGATGGGGGCGGGGGCTTTGCCGGGCAGCCAGGCGCACTCATCCTGCCAGCGGGCGGCGGCGACCGCTTTCTCCTCCGGGGAGAGGGCCACATAGGCGTCCCGCTCCATACCGGTGTTGTAGAGGATCCGCTGGCCGCACTTGGGGCAGAGATGGTCTTCGTTTTCCTCCGCGGCGCCCACATAGCTGCAGGCGGGGCAATAGAACACCTTTTTCATGGCGGAGTCTCCTTCCTGCGTCATTTCGAATTTGTATTCCGAATTCCGAACTCCGAATTCCGAATTAGTAGAACGTGGCCACGTCCTGGGCGGGCGGGGCGGTCATGGCGCTGTCCAGATACGTCAGCACCGGGCCCCGCTTGCCGTAGGCGCGATGGAACTTGTAATTGATCTTGGCCGTGAGAATCAGCCAGCTCTCGTCCTGGATCAGCTCCGCCTTGTCCCACTGGCAGACCAGACCCGCGAACTGGATATCCTCCACGCAGCAGGTCATCACATGCCGGCCCACCACGAAGCAGCCCCTGGGGAGCTTGCCCCGCTTCAGCGCCCGGCACTTGAACTTCACGGTCTTGCCCTCGTACTTCTTGGGCTCCTCGGACATGTCCCGATACCAGAGGGCGTAATCCTCGTCCTTGATGACGATGACCGGCGCGTTCACGTCAAAGGGCAGGGGGTCCTGAATGTCGTCGTAAACCACCTTGCCGTTTGCAAACTCATAGGCGATGTCCGCCCGGCGGGAGGCGCCGCGGACGATCTTGTGGAAGGCCATCTTGTCCATCTCGGGCTTGAAGCGGTTGAAGACCACCAGCTCGCAGCTCTTCAGCTTGTCGTAGACCAGCTGGCGCATGTTGCTGTTGTAGCTGAGGAAGGTGCCGGCGTCGGCAAACATGAACTCCTGGTACACGGCCCAGTTTTCCGGCATGGCCTGGTACAGCAGGTCCAGCATCCACATGCCGTTGTATTCCACCACTACCCGTTCGGCCCGGGCGTCGTGCAGCCAGGCCTTCAGGTTTTCCTCGGTGAGCTGGCTCGGGTCCTCCACCACGGCCAGCACCACGTTGGGGTCGGCAAACTGCTCGGGGGCGTATTCCTCCTCGCCCTCCTCGCAGATCAGCAGCAGGGTGCGCTCCCCGCTGCAGAAGCGCTTGTCCTCCAGAGTCTCCTGGATGAACTTGGTCTTGCCCGCCTCCAGAAAGCCCGTGAAGAGATACACGGGCACGTCGCGATTCTCATTCACCGGTAAACAGCTCCTTCAGCGCGTCCTGGCGGATGTGGGAGCCGATGACGCAGAAGCGGCCCGTGACCGCCGCGGCGCCCCGGCGGATCTCCACCTCTCCGGGCACATAGTCAAAGTACAGCCAGTCGCCGTCGGCGGCGTCCACGATGCCCTTGGCCCGCAGCACGATGCCGTACTGCACGGCGTCGCCCAGCTGGCCCAGGATCTCCCGCAGCCCCGCATCGGTGAACTTCTTCGGGGTCTCCATGCCCCAGCTGGCGAAGATCTCGTCGGCGTGGTGGTGATGCTCGTGGTCGTGGTCATGATCGTGGTGATGGTGGCACTCGCACTCCGGATCGTCGCACTCCTCGCCGTCGGCGTGGTGATGGTGATGATGGTGCTCGTGCTCCTCGTCCTCGTCATGGTCGTGATCGTGGTGATGGTGGCACTCGCATTCCGGGTCGTCGCACTCCTCGTCGCCCTCGTGATGATGGTGATGGTGGTGCTCGTGTTCCTCATCCTCGTCGTGGTCGTGATGGTGGTGATGCTCCTGCTCGTGCCGGAGCTTCTCCAGCTCCGCCTTCAGGCCGTTTTCGTCCATGGCCTGGCGGACCAGGGCGCCGTCGACCTGATCCCAGGGGGTGGTGATCAGGCCCGCGTGCTCGTTGAGCCCCTTCAGCAGCTCCACGGCGGTGAGGACCTTGGCGCTGTTACCTGGTCGTTGAAGAACTCGCCGAAGTTGCGCATATACATCTTGGCCTTGCCCGCGTCCACCACGGTGACCTTGGCGCCGATGTGGGCGCCCTCCACCCGCTCCACGGCCTTGGCCACGTCGGAGAGCTTGCCCACGCCGGAGGGCTCGATGAGGATGCGGTCCGGGGCAAAGTCCTCCATGACCTTCTTCAGGGCCTTGGTGAAGTCGCCCACCAGGGTGCAGCAGATGCAGCCGGAGTTCATCTCGTTGATCTCCACCCCGGCGTCCTTCAGAAAGCCGCCGTCAATGGCGATCTCGCCGAACTCGTTCTCGATGAGCACCAGCTTCTCGCCCTTGTAGCCCTCGGCGATGAGCTTGCGGATCAGGGTCGTCTTGCCCGCGCCCAGAAAGCCGGAAAATATATCGATCTTGGTCATTTTTGTTTCCTCCAAATGAAAGATTTACCAAATATTCAGTATAACACAGTTTTCCCGTTCTTACAAGTCCGCTCATTTGTGGGGCTGGTACAGGGGGTCGTTCCAGTACCAGGCGCAGATCTTGTCGTAGCGGGGATAGTCCATCTGCTGGCACAGCAGCGCGTAGCGGGCCGTGGGGCGCTTGACGCCGTCGGTAAAGCGCCATTTGCCGTCGATCCCCGCGTACTGCTCCAGCTCGATCTGGGTGTCCGGCAGCAGCTCTGCGAGCTTTTTCAGCTCCGCCCGGGGGATCTCGGTGTAGCCGCCGATCCAGAGCCGTTCCAGCTGGGTCATCTGCTCCAGGACCTCATAGCCCGTCACCGGGCCCAGGCGGGTGATGTTCAGGTGCTTCAGCTCCTTCAGATCGCCCAGGAAGCTCAGATCCAGAGGCCCGTCCGGGTGGGAGCGGCAGCCCATCTCCAGGTATTCCAGATGGCTGCAGTTGGAGAGGAAGGACAGATCCTCAAAGTCCCCCAGGGAGATGATCAGAACCTCCAGCTCCGGCATTTTGCCCAGGAAGTCCCATTCCTCCAGGTAGCGCATGTGGCCCAGGTCCAGATACTTGACCCGGGTGCAGTAGCCCAGGACCTGCACGTCGCCCTTCTCCAGGTGCATGTCCTCCAGGGAGGCCACGATCCGCTCCGTGTCCGTGCGGACGCTGCAGAGATTGTAAGCGCCGAACCAGATGCGCCAGATCACCTCCACCTCCGGGTTTTCGTCCCGGATGCGGGCCATGGCCTCGTCGGAGACCCCGCAGCTGTCCATGTCCAGCCTGCGGCAGCGCTGCATGCAGGGCAGGATCTGCCGAAGGGCCTCCCCCTCGTCGTCCATGGTCCGGTGGTTCAGGTCCATCTCCTCGTCCTGCAGGCTGAAGTCCTTGCCGCAGAGGCGGAAGCGGTACTGAAAGACCGCCTGGGGCGCGGCCTGCTCCAGCGCGTAAATGTCCGCCCAGCTGAGAGGCGCCGGCCCATCGGCGGGCGCTTCGCCCAGCTCCACGGTCTGCAGCGCCGGCATCTCGGCCAGCAGCGCCGCGGCTGCCTCCGCGTCCTCGTGGGAGAGGGAGCTGAGATCCAGCGACCTCTCGTCCCGGCCGTGTTGGCTCCCGTCCGGGAAGGTGAGGAATGCCGGCGTGGGCTCGGGGGTGGGCTCGGGGGTCGGCTCGGGGGTCGGCTCGGGTGTCGGCTCGAGGGTCGGCTCGAGGGTCGGCTCAGGCGTCGACTCGGGCGTAGGCTTCGGCGTGGACTCGGGTGTCGGCTCGGGCGTAGGCTCCGGCGTGGACTCGGGTGTCGGCTCGGGCGTAGGCTCCGGTGTCGGCTCGGGTGTAGATTCGGGCGTGGGCTCCGGCGTGGGTACAGCGCTTGGCGAAGGGCTCGGGGAAGAGCCCGGACCGCCGCAGGCGCTCAGCAGCAGGAGCAGCGCCAGAAAGAGGAAAAGAACTCTCTTCATATGCGTTCTCCAAAAAACTTGGAATCAAATCATTTTATTCCCCCGGGCGCGGTTTGTCAAATGGAGAACACATAACAGTGAACAGATAACAGTGAACAGATAACAGTGAACAGAGAACAGAGAACGGTGAACAGAGAGGACGAAGGAGAGTGAACAGATAACAGTGAACAGTGAACAGTGAACAGAGAACAGGGAGAGCGGAGGGGAGAGGCGCTTTTTCGGCGCTCTCTTGCGCGGGGCGGGGGCTTGTGCTACACTGTGGACAAAGCAAGATCAAACAAGGAGGATCCGCCATGTCTGTGAAAACCATCTATCTGGCCGGAGGCTGCTTCTGGGGCACCCAGAAATTTTTTGATCAGTTCGAGGGCGTTGTGCGCACCGAGGTGGGCTACGCCAACGGACCTACGGCCAACCCCAGCTATCAGGAGGTCTGCCGCAGCTCCGGCCACGCCGAGACCGTGCGCATCGACTACGACCCGGCGAAGGTGAGCCTGACCCAGCTGCTGGACTGGTATTTTCTCACCGTGGACCCCACCTCTTATCACCGGCAGGGGGGCGACATGGGGGTGCAGTACCGCACCGGCATTTACTACACCGAGGCCGAGCAGCTGCCCGAGATCCGGGCGCGCTACGCCCTGGAGCAGGCCAAGTACAGGCAGCCCCTGGAGGTGGAGCTGCTGCCCCTGGCCAATTTCTACCCCGCGGAGGAGTATCACCAGAAGTATCTGGACAAAAACCCCGGCGGCTACTGCCACATCTCCAAGGACCTGCTGCACCTGGCGGGAAACTGAAACAGCCGCGGCCCGGGAGCGGGGAAAAAATCCTTCCAAGTTTTTTCAAAAAGGTCTTTTCAAGCGGCCCTTCCTGCGCTATAATCGATTTGTAACCATATTTTCTCGGTTTGTTTCCAAAAGAAGAGCGTGCGAAAGAGAACTTGAAGGAAAAGAGAGGCTGGAGACATGACCTGTAAAAACTGCGGAGCCGAGATTCCCGCCGGCACCCGCTTCTGCAACGAGTGCGGCGCCCCTGTCAACAGACAGCCCAGCCGCGAGGAGATCCGCGCCCGGGTCCAGGGCGGCGGCCGCCATGCCGCGGCCCCTTCCGCTCCCCGGCGGGGCGAAGATCAGGCAGGACCCCTGCCGGAGAAGCTGGGACCGCAGCACATACCGCTGCTGTGCCTGGTGGCGGGGCTGCTGGGCATCCTGCAGATCGTCTATCTGCTGGTGCGCACCGTGTTTGTGACCCTGGGCACCGGGCAGAGCAATCTGAGCGTGGTGTCCTATTCCATATACGGCGCCCTGCGGCAGAGCGAGGCCACCTTCCTGGGCGTGCTGCTCCTGCTGCTGGCGCTGGCGCTGTTGGCCAGCTTCGCCGTGCCCATGATCCTCTGGGGCCGTCCCCGGGCGCTGGTCACCGCGGGGCTTTCCGTGCTGCTGCTGATCCTCTTCCTTATCGCCGTCGCCACGGTGAAATCCTCCTTTGCGGAGAATTTCATGGGCGTCAAGCCCAAGCTGGGCTTTTGGGGCTATATGTTCCTGCTCAACTGTCTGCTGATCCCGGGGCTGGTGTTCCTGGGCGGTCAACTGGCGGACCTGGAGCCGGAACCGGAGCCCGCTGCCGAGAGGGCCCCGGCAAGAGCCCCCGCGGCCCGGGCGCGCGCCTCCGCCGGCGGCCGCGGCCCGGTCTCCCGGCCCGTATCGCCGCTGCAGAAGGCGCCCCGGCGTCCCGGCGTCAACGGCCCGGTGCGCCCCGCCTCCCCGGCCCGCAACGTGACCCCGCCGGACGCGAAGACCATCGCCGCCCTGCGCCGCATGGCCCAGATGCACAAGGAGGGCCTGGTCAGCGACGAGGAGTTCGCCCGCATCAAGGCCGAATGCGTGGCCCGGGGCTGGATCCGCGAGGGCTGAACGAGAGAACAGAAAAACGACTGTGAGACCTGTGCTCACAGTCTTTTTTTGTATCAGACAACCCCTCTCCGGGCGAGCGGCCCCCGCAGGGGCGACCCTTGTGGTCGCCCGCCGATCCCCGCCTGTGTCCCGTCCTTGCTGTAGGGGCCGACCTCGGCGGCCCGCCGATTCGCGCCGATGTCCGTCCTCCGCCCGTGGCGCCGAGCATTGCTCGGCGTCGCTCCGTCCCGCGAGAGGTTCGCCGATCAATGGTCGGCGCTACGGGGACCTTGTCCCATGATACAAAACGCCGGGCGATGCGCAAGGCTAAGGGAGGGCGGGGGGGGGAGGGAGAAGGCCGCGATCAAAGGTCGGGCGCTTGTCCATCGCTCTCCCTCATCCGTCGTCTGCCTCGCGTGAGATCGGCAGACGCCACCTGTCCGCCTTGCGGTGCCCGAAAAACCGTTCGGGCTTC
>CACYLY010000043.1 GCA_902775355.1 Oscillospiraceae bacterium | reverse complement strand
GCTGACGCCCTCGGCAGCCCGCCGACTCGCAACCAGGCCCCGTCCTTGCTGTAGGGGCGGCCCTTGTGGCCGCCCGAAGGTCAAAACACCCTGCGGACGGTTTTCGCCCGCAGGGTGCCGCGCTATGGATTCCATCGTGGCGGGTCAGATGGGCCGGGGTCCCGTCCCCTGTCCCAGGTTACATTGTGTTATTTCCCAAACTTCTCTTGCCATTCGCGGCCGTTTCGAGTACAATTGAACTGGAGAATCATACCCGGCATCAATCAAGGCACAATCACAAAAAACAAGGACTGCGAGGGATGCGACGCCATGAAAGTTGTACTGCAGAATCTGACCAAGACCTTCCCCAACCGCAACAAGAAGCTCCCCGACGTGACCGCCGTCAACGATTTCACCTTTGAGATCCCCGACGGGCAGCTGATCGGCCTGCTGGGCCCCTCCGGCTGCGGCAAGAGCACCACCCTGAACCTGATCTGCGGCCTGGAAAAGCCCACCAGCGGCAAGATCTTCTTCGGCGAGGACGACGTGACCGATCTGCCCCCGGAAAACCGGGGCGTGGGCCTGGTGTTCCAGAACTACGCCCTCTATCCCCACATGACCGTGCGCCAGAACATCATGTTCCCCCTGCAGAACTTCAAGGGGAAGGACAAGCTCCCCAAGGAGGAGATGCTGCGGCGGGTGGAAGAAGCCGCCCGGCTGGTGCAGATCGAGCAGCTGCTGGACCGCAAGCCCAGCGAGATGTCCGGCGGTCAGCAGCAGCGCGTGGCCATCGCCCGGGCCCTGGTGAAGATGCCCCGGGTGCTGCTGCTGGACGAGCCCCTGTCCAACCTGGACGCCCGGCTCCGCCTGCAGACCCGGGAGGAGATCCGCCGCATTCAGCGCAACACCGGCATCACCACCATCTTCGTCACCCATGACCAGGAGGAGGCCATGAGCATCTCCGACCTAATCGTGGTGATGAAGGACGGCATCATCCAGCAGATCGACAAGCCCCAGAACGTCTATGACGATCCCCGGAACCTGTTTGTGGCCAAGTTCCTGGGCACCCCGCCCATCAACGTCTACAAGGGCCAGGTGCGAAGCGGCTGGCTCTGGCTGGGCGAGGACAAGGTGCTGCACGTCTCGGGCGTGGAGGATCAGGAGCTCTGGGTAGGCGTCCGCCCCGAGGGCTATATCCCCCGGGAGGACGGGCCGCTGCACTGCGCTCTGAAGGCCGTGGAGGTCATGGGCCGGGACACCAGCGTGGTCATCAGCCACGCCGCCGCCGTCAGCGATCCCCTGCGGGCCATCATCAGCTCCGAGCTCGCCCCCGGACCGGAGGCCCGGGAGATCCGCTTTGCCCTGAAGCCCAACAAGGTCTATCTCTTTGACCTGGACGAGCAGCGCCTGCCCTTCACCGCGGAATAAAGGGGGACGCCATGGACAATCGAAACGCCAAGGCCTGGCTCTATCTGCTGCCGGCCCTTCTCTTCCTGGGCGTCTTCATGATCTACCCCCTGGTGGACGTGGTGGTCTACTCCCTGGAGGAGAACTACAACTCCGTGCAGGCCTTCTACACCGGCGTGGGACTGGAGAACTTCTCCCACGTGCTGCGGGATCCCTATTTCCTGCAGGCGGTGAAGAACACCTTTATCCTGGTCGTCATCACCGTGCCGGTCTCCACGGGACTGGCCCTGCTCATCTCCCTGGGGCTCAGCTCCATCCAGCCCCTGCGCAGGCTCTATCAGACGGTTTATTTCCTGCCCTACGTCACCAACACCCTGGCCGTGGGCTTGGTGTTCATGCTGCTCTTCCAGTACAACGACAGCCAGGTGGGCCTGTTCAACCTGCTGATCCGCCTCTTCGGCGGCTCGCCGGTGGACTTCATCGACGGACCCTACTGGGCCAAGATGACCGTCATGTGCCTCTATACCGTGTGGGTGGTCATGCCCTTCAAGATCCTGATCCTGACCTCCGCCCTGGCCAGCGTCCCCCAGAGCTACTACAACGCCGCCAAGGTGGACGGCACCTCCAAGGGCCGCATCTTCGCCCGCATCACCCTGCCCATGATCTCCCCCATGATCTTCTATCTGATCATCACCGGCTTCATCGGCGCCTTCAAGGCCTACAGCGACGAGGTGGCCCTCTTCGGCGTGAACCTGAACGAGGCGGGGATGAACACCATCGTGGGCTATGTGTACGACATGCTGTATTCCAACGGCGGCTCCTATCCCTCCTACGCCTCCGCCGCCGCCCTGATCCTCTTCGCCATCGTGCTGACCATCACCGTCATCAACCTCATGGTCAGCAAGAAGACCGTCCATTATTAAGGAGGTGGGAACTGTGGAACAATCTCCCCTCAAGTCCGGCGCCCTGCACCGGGCCCGCGCGGGCAGGATCATCACCTACGTGCTGCTGACCCTCTGGGCTCTGATCGTCCTCTTCCCCTTCTACTGGATGATCCTGAGCTCGGTGAAGAGCACCGCTGCCTATAACGCGGAGCTGACGCCCAGCTTCTTCACCCTGCGGCCCACCATGGAAAACTACCTGGCCGCCTTCAGCAGCGAGGACACCCCCCTGGGCAGCTATCTGCTGAACACCCTGCTCTACACGGTGCTGACCACGGCCCTGATGATGCTCATCATCATCCCCGCGGCCTTCGCCTTCGCCCGGCTGAAATTCCGGGGCAAGAACCTGCTGTTCACCCTGTTTCTGTCCCTGATGATGATCCCCAGCGAGCTGGTCATCATCACCAACTTCGCCACCGTGGCCACCCTCCACCTGAACGACGGGCCGGCCGGCTCCGCAGTGCGGCTGTTCCTGGGCCTGATCCTGCCCTCGGCCACCTCGGTGTTCTACATCTATCTGCTGAAGGAGAACTTCGAGGGCATCCCGGAGGAGCTGTACAAGGCCGCCAAGGTGGACGGCACCTCGGATCTCAAGTACCTGCTGAAGGTGATGCTGCCCATCTCCCGGCCCACCGTCGTGACCATCGTGATCCTGAAGGTCATCGAGTGCTGGAACGCCTACGTGTGGCCCAGGCTCATCACCGTGCATGAGAAGAACTTCCTGGTCTCCAACGGCATCCAGGCCATCCGCGAGAGCGGCAGCGGCCGCGCCAACGTCCCCGCCATGATGGCGGCGGTGGTGGTGGTCTCCGTGCCGCTGATCGTGCTGTTCCTGGTGTTCCGGGACAAGATCATGGCCGGCGTTTCGAGAGGAGGCACCAAGGGATGAAAAAACTGCTCTCTGTCCTGCTGCTGCTCTCGATGCTGCTGAGCTGCCTGCTGCTGGCCGGCTGCCACGGCCGGCTGGTGACGCCGGAGGAGCTCGCCGCCGGCGGCGAAGCGCCCGCCCCGGCGGACGCCTCCGGGGACGAGGCCGCCGCCTCCCCCGCGGAGACCCAGGCCGCCCCGGGGGCCAACGCCTTCGCCGTGCCGGCTTCCTTTGACGAGAACAAAAAGATCACCATCACCTTCTGGGCCAAGAACGACAGCAACAAGACCCAGGCGGCCATCTACAAGAAGGCCATCGAGGACTTCCAGGCCCTCTATCCCAGCGTCACGGTGAATCTGCGCCTCTACACCGACTACGGCAAGATCTACAACGACGTGATCACCAACATCCCCACCCGCACCACCCCCAACGTCTGCGTCACCTACCCGGACCACATCGCCACCTACATGACCGGCAGCGGCGTGGTGGTGTCCCTGGAGGAGCTGGCGGCCGACCCCAACTACGGTCTGGGCGGCGCGGCCCTGAAGTTCGACGGTCCCTCCCGGGAGGAGATCGTGCCCCAGTTCTATGACGAGTGCCACATCGGCGGCGTGCTCTACGCCCTGCCCTTCATGCGCTCCACCGAGGCCTGCTACGTGAACAAGACCTTTGTGGAAAAGCTGGGCTACGAGCTGCCGGAGGTGCTGACCTGGGACTTCGTGTGGGAGGTGTCCGAGGCGGCCATCGCCAAGGGCAGCGACGGGAAGTTCCTGGTCAACGGCCAGGAGAAGATGATCCCCTTCATCTACAAATCCACGGACAATATGATGATCCAGATGCTGCGGCAGCTGGACGCCGGCTATTCCACCGCCGACGGGGAGATCCTGCTGTTCAACGAGACCACCAAGGATCTGCTCTATACCATCGGCGAGCACGCCAGGAGCCGGGCCTTCTCCACCTTCAAGATCTCCAGTTACCCCGGCAACTGGCTCAACGCCGGCCAGTGCATCTTCGCGGTGGACTCCACCGCCGGCGCCACCTGGATGGGCGCGGAGGCCCCCCTGCTGGACATCCCGCCTGAGCAGCTGGTGGAGTTTGAGACCGCGGTGCTGCCCATCCCCCAGTTCGACCCCGAGCACCCCAAAATGATCTCCCAGGGCCCCTCGGTCTGCGTCTTCTACAAGGACGATCCCCAGGAAGTGCTGGCCTCCTGGCTCTTCACCCAGTTCCTGCTGACCAACGACACCCAGATCGCCTACTCCGAGACCGAGGGCTATGTGCCCGTGACCCTGAAGGCCCAGCAGGACCCGGCCTATCAGGACTATCTGGCCCGGGCCGGGGAGGACAATCAGGAGCACTACCGCGTCAAGATCGACGCGGCGAAGCTGCTGATGGCCAACACCGCCAACACCTTCACCACCCCGGTCTTCACCGGCTCCACCTCCGTGCGGGACGCGGCGGGCCTGCTGATCGAGAACGTGTGCAAGGCCCAGCGGCGCAACCAGACCGTGGACGAGGCCTTTATGGACAAGCTGCGCACCGAGGTCTGCTCCCTCTATCAGCTGAAGCCCTCGGCTCCCGGCTGGACAGCCCAGGCCCGGGCCGGGACGGAGACCGATCCCGAGACCGGGAGCAGCGCCCTGCCCGCCGGCGGCGGGACCGGAGGGCAGGCGGATCAGGGCCCGCTGCCCACGGCCTCCTGGATCCTGCTGGGAAGCCTGGCCGCCGCCTGGCTGATCATCGGCCTGATCTCCGGTTACAGCGCGTTAAAAAGAAGACGGGAACGAAACAAAAAGTTCACTTGATTTCCGGGGAAAAACCGATATAATAAAGGTGCTCCCGGGAGATTCTGCTCCCGGAGCGAAATCTCAACAAAAAACAAGGAGAATGGAAACATGAAAAAGATCGTTGCTCTGCTGCTGGTCTTCGTGATGGTCCTTGCTCTCTGCGCCTGCGGTGAGGCCAAGCCCGCGGAGACCCCGGTCGAGGAGACCAAGCCCGAAGAGGCCGCCCCTGTGGACGACGGCCAGACCGTCGTGGAGGAGACCCCCGCTGAGGAGCCCGCCGCCCAGGCCGTCATGAGCTTTGCCGAGTTCAGCGCCGCCGAAGTGGACGCCCCCGTGGTCGTGGAGGCCTACGTGCAGGCGCACCAGTCCTGGTGGGACAACAAGATCTCCGTCTACGCGCAGGATGCCGACGGCGGCTATTTCTTCTATGACATGGCCTGCTCCGAGGAAGACGCTGCCAAGCTGGTCCCCGGCACCAAGATCCGCGTCACCGGCTTCAAGGCCGAGTGGTCCGGCGAGGTGGAGATCACCGACGCCAGCTTTGAGTTTGTGGACGCCGAGCCCTGGATCGCCGAGCCTCTGGACATCGCCGCCCTGCTGGGCACCGACGAGCTGGCTGCCCACATGAACCAGTTCATCTGCCTGAAGGACGCCAAGATCGCCGACAAGGGCGACGGCGCCGCCTTCTTCTTCAACTGGGACAACTCCGGTGAAGACGGCAACTGCGACCTGTACTTCGACGTGGAAGTCAACGGCGGCACCTACACCTTTGTGGTCCGCAGATACCTGACCGCCCCCGGCAGCGAGGTCTATGAGGCCGTGAAGAACCTGCAGGTCGGCGACACCGTGGATATCGAGGGCTTCCTGTACTGGTACGAGGGACCCCAGCCCCACATCAGCGCCATCACCGTCAAGTAAGTCAATCCGAAAGCAAAAAGCTCTCCCTGCGTGTCTGTACGCAGGGAGAGTTTTTTTACGCCCGGTTTTGCTTGCGCAGAGGGAAAAAGGGTGTTATACTTTTCCTGCTTTGGAACCTTTTGCCCGCAGCCGCGTCTCAACACCGGAACGTGAATGCGTATGTAACAGGAAGGAGGGCTACCCATGGCTAAGAAGCAAAAAGTGCCCAAGAAGGAATATCTCTGGAAGGATCGGAAGAGGATCCTCTTCCTCGGTCTGCCCTGGACCTTCACCCGATACCGGCTGGATCAGGACCGGCTCTATATCACCACCGGCTGCTTCAACCTCATTGAGGACGAGGTGCGGCTCTACCGCATCACGGATATCACCCTCAAGCGCAGCTTCTGGCAGAGGCTGATCGGCCTGGGCACCATCCACTGCGACAGCTCGGATGTGAACCAGCCGTGCTTTGAGATCCGCAACATCAAGCACTCCAAGCAGGTGAAGGACATGCTGTCCCAGCTGGTGGACGAGAGCCGCATGCGCAACCGGGTCTACACCAGCGAAAGCGTGAACTCCCGGCCCCACGAAGGCCATGACGGCCATGACGGCCACGACGGGCACAACGGCCATGACGGCCACGACGGAGACGGTCACCATCATGAGCCGGATCTGATCCCCCCGCCGGAAATCGACCGGACCGACGGCAACGGCAACGGCGTCCCCGACGTGTTCGAGCGCTGATTTATCGCATTATTTGGCATACTGATACGGAACAGCGCAAAAAAGAGGCAAATTCGCGAAATCGAAAGCGAATCTGCCTCTTTTTGTGCTGTTTACGCAGCGATATTCCAACGAATCACGATTCCTGCTCCGCCGGCTTCTTGCGCAGCCGGGCGCTCTTGGGCAGGCCGAAGCCGGGGACGAAGCGGTCCCAGCCGGTGAAGGTCAGCAGCAGGGCGGTGCCCACGATGAGCCAGCCCAGGTAGTTGCGGCTCAGAATGTCCAGGGGGCTGAAATACCGGATGGGGTACACCGCCGAGGCGATGCCCGCGAAGAACACCGGGAAGCAGTGCCAGGGGATCAGCTGGGAGCCGTAGATTCCCATGGAGGAGGTAAAGGTGGCCAGGCGCAGGCGGAGCCTGTAGGCGTCCTCCTCGCTGTCGGTCTCCACGTTTTTCTCCACGATGTCCCGCACGATGGGGCTCATGGTGGCCACCTGGGCCGCCTCGTCCGCCAGAACCATGTTGCCCATCAGGCACAGCACGCCGCACCAGCCCATCAGGCCGTGGACGCTGCGGGAGATGCGCACCACCAGGCGGGACAGGGGCTCAAAGGCGTTCATGGCGTTCATGATGCCGCCGAAGGCCGAGACCCACATCATCATCACGATGACCCACTCCCCCGCGCCGGAGAAGCCGCCGTAGAGCAGATCGTTGAGCCAGATGTGCAGATTGGCCGTGCCCGCCAGGTAGCCCAGCAGCAGGGAGGAGAACATGCCCAGGCCCAGGCAGATCAGGGTATGCAGGCCCATGAAGCTCAGCACGATGACCAGCAGCATGGGGATGACCATGTAGTAGGGCACGCCGGTCCTCACCTGCTCCAGCAGCAGCACCGCCGAGGGGCGCTTCTCCTCCAGCGCCGTGTAGGCTTCCGCGGGGATGCTCTCCATGGCCTTGTGCACATCCCCCTGCACGTTGGGCAGGTGGGAGCCGGCGAAGTAAAAGATCACCAGGGCGATGGCCAGGCAGCCGAAGCACCAGGCCATCTGGTGCTTGATGCGGTCGATGATCTTCACGTCCTGCATGCCGCAGCTGAGCACCGTCACGTCCGAGATCATGCCGATATTGTCCCCGAAGCAGGAGCCGCCGGCGATGGCACAGAGGGTCAGCAGCACGTCGCCCCCCACCAGGTGGTTGAGCCAGAGGAAGATGGGGGCGCAGGCGGCAAAGGTGCCCCAGCTGGAGCCGGTGGCGATGGACAGCACGCAGGTCACCAGCAGGGAGACGATGGCCACCGTCCGGGCGGTGATGCCCAGGCGCAGGGCCAGCAGGATCAGCGAAGCGCCTACCCCCGTGGCCATGAAGCACTCGGCCACGCCGTAGGCGAACATCAGGATAAAGAAGATCAGGGCGATCTTGCGGGTGGCCGCCAGGCCGTGCTCGAAGGCCTTCTCAAAGTTCTTTTCCCGATAGAGGATCATGTACACGGCCAGGGCCGCGAAGGTAGCCAGGGGGCCGGCGATCAGCAGGTCCAGCTTGAACACGATCACCAGCAGGGCAAAAATCAGCAGCGGCACAAATTTGACCACTGCGATCACATGCTTGTTGCCTTTCGGCTGTTTCTCCGCCTCCAGCGGCGTTTTTTCGTCTTTCCGTTCTTCCACTTGCTTACCCTCTTTTACATCATTTTTTCGGATGATCCTGTATATTTTACCTTATTTCACGCGGAAAATCAAGCGGATCGGGCGCTTTTCCTCATTTCTCGCAGCGGCGCATCCGGCAGCGCATCAGGACGGCGCCCGGGGCTTCGGGGATCAGCAGCAGGGGCCGCTCCGCCCCGACCAGCAGGCTCTCGCCGGTCAGCAGCAGGGCCCGGTCCTCTCCGCTCTCGACCCGGCAGCGGCCCCGGGCGCAGAAGAACAGCTGCTCCCCGCCCCGGGGATCTCTCGGCAGCGTCCGGCTCTCCTCCAGGGGCAGGGCTTCCATCTCCCCCTCCGCCCTGCCCTTGCGGAGCATCAGATTGAAGTCCCGGCAGCGGCCGGCGGAACGGGTGACCGCCGCCCCGTCGAAGCCGTGGACCTCCAGAGGCCGCAGAAGCAGGGGCTCTCCCCCGTCATGCCGCAGGCTGATCTCCCCCTCCAGGGTCGCGAGCAGCCGCCAATAATCCGGCAGAGCCGTGAACTCCGACTCCTCCAGCTCCACCGCGGCGGAACTGACGCGCCAGAGAAAGCTTCGGTCCGCGTAAAGGGCCCCCTCCGGCGCGATGGCCAGCTGGGTGGTAGTTCCCCCGCTCCACGCGCTCACAACATAGTCCCGCTCCCGCAGGATGGTCCATGATCCGTTCAATCCGCTTCCCCCTCTCTGTCGCCGGTCTATTGTAGCACGAAGTCCGCCGCCGGACAAGGCGCAAACATTCTTGACATTTGTCAGATATAGTGCTATAGTATTTTTGACATAAGTCAGAAACGGAGGCTTGACCATGGCGAGACGGCCCCAGTGCCGCCGGATCGGCGCCTATCCCAACTGCTGGCTCTTCTCCCCGGAGGAGGGGGCGGAGGGGACGGTGCTGCTGAGTCTGGACGAATACGAGTGCATCCGCCTCCTGGACCGGGAGGGCCTGACCCAGGAGCAGTGCGCCGCCTCCATGGGCGTGGGCCGCACCACGGTCACCGCCATCTATGACAGCGCCAGGAGGAAGCTGGCCGAGGCCCTGGTGGAGGGCAAGGCCCTGCGCATCGGCGGCGGCAGCTACACCCTGCACACGACGGTACCGGCGGATCTGCCGGAGAAAGGAAACAACATGAGAATCGCGGTATGCTATGAAAACGGGGAGATCTTCCAGCACTTCGGCCACACGGCCCAGTTCAAGCTCTACGACGCGGAGAACGGGACCATCGTCTCCAGCCGGATCGTGGACACCGAGGGCAGCGGTCACGGCGCCCTGGCCGGCTTTCTCAAGGCCGTCCAGGCGGACGCGCTGATCTGCGGCGGCATCGGCATGGGCGCCCGCAACGCCCTGGCCGAGGCGGGCATCCGGCTCTACGGCGGCGTCCAGGGCAGCGCGGACGCGGCGGCTCTGGCCCTGGCCAAGGGCATCCTGGCCTACGACCCGGACGCCAAGTGCGACCATCACGACCACCACCACGGCGAGGACCACGACTGCGGCCACCACGGCCACGGCTGCGGTGGCCACGGCGGCGCCTGCTGAGCCCGGAGGGCGGCGCAGGCCATGAAGCAGTTCATCCTTCTCATTGGCAACTACGGCTCCGGCAAAACGGAGATCGCCCTGAACCTGGCGGTCCGGGCCGCGGCGGAGGGAAAAAAGACCCAGGTCATCGACCTGGACCGCATCAACGACTATTTCCGCATGTCGGACCATGTGCAGCTGCTGCGGGACAAGCGGATCGACCTGGTCTCCCCCACCTTTGCCGGCGCCGGGGTCACCCAGAGCAGCGTGTCCGCCGCGGTAGGCTCCGCCTTTGCCCGGGACTGGGACCTGGTGATCTTCGACGTGGGCGGGGACCCGGCGGGGGCTCTGTCCCTGGCGCGCTATCACGCGGATTTCGCCGCCCTGGAGCCGGGGCAGCTGGAGGTCTGGGACGTGCTGAACGTCCGCCGCCCCATGTGCCAGACGCCGGAGAAGATCCTGAAGCTCAAGGAGGAGCTGGAGGGCTTCGCCCGGCAGCAGGTCACCGGCTTCATCCACAACTCCAACCTCCAGGCCTGCGCCAGCGCCCGGGATCTGGAGGAGGGCTACCCGGTGGTGAAAGAGGCCAGCGAGCGCAGCGGGATCCCCATCGTGTACACCAGCGGAAGGCCGGAATTCCTGCGGGAGTTTCTGGACGGCGGCGGGCACGAGCCCCGCTTCATCGGCGAAGCTCTGCCCCTGGAGACCTACATGCACCGCAGCTGGGACAGCTTTGCCAAGGGCGGGATCTGATCCCAGAGCCTACGCCGTTCCAGGGGGGGCGCCTCCCGGAAGCAGGATCATCAAAAACGCAAGAAAGCTGAGACGGATTCGCGAAAAAAGCGAATTCGCCTCGGCTTTCTGGTTATTCGCACGGTTCTCTGCCCGGGCGGAGAACCCCTTCCGTCATCCGTCTTGCCTCCCCCGGAGGGGGAGGCAAGACGGATCGGCGGGCGCGAGACGGATGAAACCGCGTAGGGCGCGATGCCCTCATCGTGCCGCGGATCGACGCAAGCCCCCTTCGCCTAGAGGGGGGGCCCAGTTCGCAAACTGGGGCGGGGGGATACAGGTCCCCGTAGCGCCGACCATTGGTCGGCGAAAACGAAACGAATCGGCAGCACGAAGGATCGCCGAGCAATGCTCGGCGCTACGGGTTGGCGCGGGCGCGGGGCAGTGTGAGAGCGCGGGTCAGAGGCCCAGCTCTTTCGCCCAGGCGGTCACCTCCGCGCCGCTGTGGATCAGCTTCGCGCCCAGCAGTTCCCCGCCGGGCAGGAAGGGGGCCAGCTTCTCGGCGGTCTTGCCGATGCCGCTTCCCCCAGAGGTGGCGAAGGCGGCGATCTTCTTGCCCGTCCAGTCATAGCCCTTGCAGAAGCAGCTCACCGCCAGGGGCGCGCAGCCGTACCAGATGGGAAAGCCCAGGAGCACCGTGTCGTAGTCGGCAAAATCCTCGATCTTCCCGGCGGAGGGCACCTCCTTCTTCCCGAAGAACTCCCGGTTGCAGCGGGCCAGGGGGTTTTTCCAGTTCAGGTCCCCCGGGGTATAGGGCTTCTCCGGCGTGATGGCATAGAGCGCCGCTCCCAGGCTCTCCGCCGCTTCCCTGGCGGCCCGGGCAGTGGTCCCTCTCTCGGCGCTGAAATAGACGATCAGGGTTTTCATGTGCAGGCTCCTTTCTCAGGTCAGTTCATTCAGCTTCCGCTGCAGCTGGTCCAGATCGCTCTGGGTGAAGGAATCCGGGTCCACGCCGCAGGAGATGCAGGTTCGGCGGAACTCCGCCGTGTCGATGCTGTCGTTGGGACTCTGGGCCAGACGGCGGGCCACCCGGTTGATGAGTCCGGTGTTGGTGTCCATCAGGCCGTAGTCCTCCATCATGGCAAGCTGCCAGGCCTCAAACATAAGGCTCCTCCTCTCTTCCATCCGCGCAGAAGGCGTCGATTTCCCGCTGCAGCAGCCGAAAGACCAGGGCGGTCAGATAGCCGTCGGCCACGGCGTGGTTCAGCCGCACGCTCACCGGCATGAGCAGCCGCCCGTTTTCCTCCCGGTAGCGGCCCCAGTTCACAATGGGGGCGAAATACAGATAGCCGTCCGGCAGCTCCAGGTGCAGGGCGTCGTAGGACAGCCAGGAGATGTAGGAGGCGTCGAACCAGTTGGGGTGATTCGCCGCGTCCAGGCCGTAGTCCCGGCTCTCCTTGGCCCGCTCCAGATCCGCCCGGGCGTGGCGGTAGAATTCGGCGTAGTCCTCGTAATAGGTGGAGTAGACCGGGCTGCAGGTCTCCGTGTCCTCGTGGAAGACGTACTGGGTGGGGTGGATCTTGTCGTAGCAGATCAGCTCCTGGGTCTGCCAGAGCCAGCCCATCTTATAGTCGTCCCGGGAATTCAGCACCTTGCTCAGCAGGTAGAGGAAGTTGAGATAGAACTTCGTCCCGGTCGCCCTGGATTTGGAGACCAGCGCCGTCACGTCGATCCGGGCGGTGATGGAGGTGGAGCACTTGCAGTCCTCCGAGAAGTGCCGGAACACGTCCCGGCGGTAATAGTTTTCTCTGTCGATGATGCGATAGCTCATGGGTTCTCCTTTCCGGCAGGCGGGATGTCCCCGTCGTTCCAATCCCGTTCCAGCAGATGCAGGAGGTAACAGGGCAGGATGGTCTGCCCGCGCCGCCGGAAAAAGTCCAGAGTCGTGTCCCGTCCCACCGCCCAGTCCGCGGGCGGCACGGCATAGCGACGGTAATAGTCCGGCAGCAGGGGCTGCCAGTCCTCTTCCCAGCTCCGCAGCGCCTCTTCCACCCGCGCCGGGGCGAGATTCTCCTCGCCGAGCTCCCGGAGGGAGCGGAGGAAGCGCGCGCGAAAGTCCGGACTGGCCAGGGCCGCAGCAAACAGCGGATGGTTCCCTATCGCCCGGGCGATATGGTCGGTGTCCGCCGCCGTCGTTCCGTCCCCGTAAAGACCGGCGCTGCAGCCGATGTCGTGAAGGACGAAGAACCAGCGTCCCTCCCGGAAGGAGCCGTCCCGGGTCCGCCAGAGGATCTCGTTGGTCTCCCAGGCCCAGTCTCCGTCTCCGATATAGATCCGAAGGGCGCAGTAGTCCGCGAAGGACTCCACGTCCATGATCTCACAGAAGCGCCGGTAGACCTCCGGGTCCCGGAAGTCCTCCCGGGCAAAGGCGGCCAGCTCCCGGTAGGATTCCAGATCCTCGGGCAGTCCCGCCTCCAGCTCCCCGTTTTTCACCACGATCACCTGCCCGGGGTCGATGCGGTACAGGTCCTGCAGCATCTGGGGCGAGACCTTCTCCCGCAGCATATAGGGCCCCCAGTATTCCCCGTTGAGGAAGAGCACCGCCGGCCGGCTCTGGGGCACGGTCAGCGCCCGGTCCGTCACCAGACTCTGCAGGAAGCAGTCCTTGAATTTGAGGCCCTCGGTGTTGTTGCCGCCGGAGCGCAGGGTGAAGCTCTTGTAACGGCCCACTCCCGGGAAAAGCTCATAGGGCAGCAGAGACCGGCCGTATTCTTCCCGGAAATAGAAGTTGAAGGATTTTTGACTCATCCGCCGGGAGGCGCCGCCGGTGACGCGCATGCCCGCGTCCAGCTCCGCGGCGGGACGGCTGCCGCCGTCGTAGATCTGGATCCGGCAGGGCCGCTCCCAGTCCCGGCCCCGCTGGGTGGCGTTGGACTCATAGAGCCACCACTGTTTCAGGCTCAGGCTCTCCCGCCCCGCCTCGCTCTCCGCCCAGGCTTCATAGACCGCGCCGGTGGCCAGGATCCCCCGCTCCGGGTCCAGCAGGTTCTCCGGATCGGTGCACACGGAGAGGATCATGCAGCCGGGATACCGCGCGGCCAGATCCGTCCCCAGAAAGTAGACCCGGGTCTCCGGGGCGAGGAGCTGCCCGTCGGGATCCAGCAGCGCCGCCCGAAGCACCCGGCCCCGAGGCAGCTCGGGGTCCTGCAGCATGGGCGTGTCCAGCGGACAGAGGAAGCGCTTCCGCTGCTCGATCAGGGTCTCCTCCCCCCGGGGCTCCAGCCGGACGGAAACATGGGAATCGCCGCAGTCGTCCTCCGGCGTGGGGGCGCTTCCGTCGGTGGTATAGGCGAGGGTGTAGCCCGCCGGGGCGGTGAGCTCCACGGTCAGCTCCTCCGCGTCATAGATGCCGGAGGGCTGGGAAAACTGCGGCGCCGGATCCCCGGCGGCGCGGTCAGTCTCCTCGGGCAGCTCCGGCGGGTCTTCCGCCGCCGGAGACAGCGGGGCCGCGGCCGCCGCCGCGGGGCGGGGCCAGAGGACCAGCAGGGCGCAGAGCAGCGCCAGAAGCAGCGGGAGAAGATTCCCGCGCTTCGGCGTTTCCGATTCTGCCAGCACTTCCCTGTTCATATCCTTCCGCCTCCTCCCCCGCTCTCGGCGGGTCGTTTCGCTCCCGTTTCTGTTTCATGGCTTTTCCGGATGTATTATACCAAATCCGCGCCCGCCGCACAAGGGGGGGCTGCGGATCGGGGATGCGGCGCCCGTTCTCCGCTCTCTCTCGTTTTTCTTTGACAAACCGCGCCGCTTCGGCTATAGTATCAACAGAAATAATATTGAAGGAGGGACCGAGATGAATTGTTCCAACTGCGGCACGCCGGCGGCGCCCGGTCAGCAGTTCTGCAACAGCTGCGGAGCTCCGCTGGGCGGCGGAAACACCTATTACTCCGCTCCGCCGACACAAAGCTATGATATCGATGAGGCTTCTCTTCCGCCTCAATACCGCCCTTTGAGCCCCTGGGCTTATCTGGGCTACATGCTCCTGTTTTCCCTTCCCGTCGTGGGCCTTGTCCTGCTCATCGTCTTCTCCTTCAGCGACGAGAATATCAACCGCCGCAACTTTGCCCGTTCCTATTGGTGCGCGCTCCTGGTGGCGGTCATCGTGATCGTGATCGTCGCGGTCCTCGCCCTGGTCCTTCGCTTTTCCATCCTGGACTACGATTTTTACTGATACAAGTATTCTAATAAAATAGCCCCTCTTTTCTCCGCAGAAAGAGAAAAGAGGGGTTTTGCATGCCCGCCCGGGGGAAAGGCGGGGGCGGCGGATCAGAAGGCCCACTTGCCCCGGCGGAAGATGGGAACGGTCCTGCCGTCCCGGGTGAGGGCGTCGATGTCCAGACCCTCGTAGCCGATCATGAAATCGACGTGCTCCATGGAGTCGTTGATGCCCAGGGCCCGGCACTCGTCCAGCGTCATGTCCTCGAAGCCCCGGATCGTGTCGGCAAAGCCCATGCCCAGCGCCAAGTGACAGGCGGCGTTCTCGTCGAAGAGGGTGTTGTAGAACAGCAGGCCGGACTCGCTGATCGGGGAATTGACCGGCACCAGCGCGCACTCGCCCAGATAGGCGGCGCCCTCGTCCATGGCGATCATCTGCTCCAGCAGGGCCTGGTTCTTCTCGGCCTTGACCTCCACCGCCCTGCCGTTTTCAAAGCGGACGGAGAAGTTCTCGATGAGCTGGCCCCGATAGGACAGGGGCTTGGTGGCGTAGACGATGCCCTCGGCCTTGCCCTTCATGGGCGAGGTGAAGCACTCCTCGGTGGGGATATTGGGGTTAAAGAAGATGCCGCTGCCCTTTGTCCGGTCGCCGCCGCCCTTGAACTGGCCCTGGGGGATCATGCCCACGGTCAGGTCGGTGCCGTTGTCGCCCTTGTAGTGCAGTTCGGCGATGCCCAGGCTGTTAAGGTAGGCGCAGCGATCGTGCAGGTCCTTGTCATGGGCCTCCCAGGCCGCGACGGGGTCTTCGGTCACGCGGGAGGTGAAGAGGATGGCCTCCCACAGCTTTTCGATGGCCCGGCCTCTGGGCAGCTCGGGGAAGAGCTTCTTGGCCCAGGCGGCGCCGGGGACTGCGGCGATGCACCACTGATACTTGTTCTCCATCTGGTCAAAGTAGGGCTTGACGATGGGCCAGCGCTTCTGCTGGGACTTGGCCATCTTCCCCTGGTTGATGCCCTTCAGGCCGTCGGGATCGTCGGAGTCCAGATAGATCCGGCAGGGCAGCGTGTCCACATAGTGCTGGAGCCGGACCTTTTCCCACTCCTCCACTTTGGCCAGGGCGGTGACGCTCTGGTGACGGACGTGCAGCTTGAAAAGGGGCTGGTGGTCAAACTCCACCTTGACCCTCCGGGCGCCGGCCTTATAGCACTCGTCCACCAGCAGCTCCACGAACCTCGGCTGGTCGAGACCGGCGTAGACGAGAACGTCCTGGCCCTTCTGGATGTTGGCGCCGACCCGGGCGATCAGGCGGGCGTACTTGCGAAGAATCATCTGTTTCATGTCGTTTTCTCCTTATAAAATAATAAATAGAATTCCCGATTCGGCGCGGCGGAGATCTTGTCTCCCTCCCTCCCGCCGGTTTCGCCGGGCGCAGACCGACACAGGCCGCGAAGCTCGTCCGCCACAAACCGCACCGGTTTCCCGATGACCACCTGTACCGCGCCCTTCCCCGTGCGGATCACGGCCAGCGCGCCGAGCGGCAGGATCATCCACGTGCGCGCCGTCACGGTGTCGACGCGCAAAAGAGCGGTGATTCAGTCACGATGTGAAGGCTGCGATCGCACCGGTCCCGTCATTGTTCTCGGACATGCCGAATCCGACGCCGATCGCATACAAGCCCGGCTTGCGGATTCTTGTCCGCTTTCAGATCAGGGTTTATCAGTAATTCGTCCGTTCCATGTTCAGATAAGCGTCGAAGAGCGCCAGACAGGCTTCCCGGTCGATGCAGACCAGATAGTCCGCAAAGGCCTCCCGTCCTCCGAACAGCTCGTCAAAATCCTCGTCCCTGAAGCCGATGATCTCATTGTCCTGGATGGTACAGCCGTAATACACCTTGTCAATGTTCGCCCACAGGCAGGCGCACAGGCACATGGGGCAGGGTTCTCCCGTGGTATAGAGCTCACAGCCGCTCAGGTCAAAGCTGTTCAGCTTCTGCCCGGCGTCCCGAATGGCGGAGACTTCCCCGTGGCAGGTGGGATCGTTGTTTTTTACGACCCGGTTGTGTCCGCGCCCGACGATCTTGCCGTCCTTGACGATCACACAGCCAAAGGGGCCGCCGTGCTGATGGGTGATGCCGTCCAGCGCCTCGTCAATGGCGGCGTTCATGTATTCGTTTTCCGCCTGAACGGAAAGCGTCGGACGCTGTGCTTCGGATGCGCAGCCGCTTGCCGTCAGCAGCACAAGCAGACAAAGCGCGGCAATGATCCACAGAGTTTTTTCAGCGTCGTTCCCCCCCTTTTCGATTTTCGTTTTTTATCATATCGCAAATCAGGAAAACAAACAAGCCGTAAACTGTTTGTCTACGGCTTGTTTTGCGCGGTTTTCACTGCGGTGTGGGTGTGTATAACCTTTAAACAAAAGATGCCGCAATTCTAAGGTTTCGGGAAGGAGGATTCTGTGAAAGGAACCCAGGAGGGGTGCCTTTCACGTACAATAACCCCGCCGCGCGGGTAAGTTTGCGCAGCATACTTGCCTCCGCCACACAGAAAACCGTCGACTTTTGTCGACGGTTTTCTGTGTGGCTTAGTACACCGATTTTGATAGAAAAATGCACCCAAGGAAAAAGCTCGGGTGCATTTTTGGTTTTTCAGGGTGCATTTCTGAAAAAGCGGGGTGCATTTTTTGGAGAGTCGGGTGCATTTGGGGAGCCGGGTACATTTTGCAAGTCTTAAACATATTGCGGGCCGATTATTATAAGTCCAGCTGCATGGGGGTTCGAAAATGGAGACCACCCTAAAAACTGTCGCCAGAAAAATGATAATAGAATCACTGTACCACTTGAGCAA
>CACYLY010000042.1 GCA_902775355.1 Oscillospiraceae bacterium | reverse complement strand
AGCCTACGCCAAGCTGAACCTGTCTCTGGACGTGACCGGGCGGCGGGCCGACGGCTACCACGATCTGGCCATGCTGATGCAGACCGTCTCCCTCTGTGACGAGCTGCGGCTGCGCTTCCGGGAGGACGGGCAGGTCCGGGCCGGCTCCAACCTGCGCTTCATCCCCAGCGACGAGCGGAACCTGGCGGTCCGGGCCGCCCTGCGCTATCTGGAGGCCGTGGGCGATCCCGGTCAGGGTCTGCAGATCGAGCTGCGCAAGCAGATCCCGGTGGGCGCAGGCATGGGCGGCGGCTCGGCGGACGCCGCGGCGGTGCTGCGGGCGCTGAACCGGATCTATGAAAACCGCCTGAATCGCCGGGAGCTGGAGGAACTGGCCCAGCAGATCGGCTCGGACGTGGCCTTCTGCGTGGCGGGAGGCACCGCCCTGGCGGAGGGCCGGGGCGAAAAGCTCACGGATCTGCCGGATCTGCCGGACTGCTGTTTTGTGATCTGCAAGCCCTCCTTCTCCATCTCCACGCCGGAGCTCTACAAGAAGCTGGACAGCGCCCCCGTGCGCATCCACCCGGACACGCCGGGGCTTCTGACGGCGTTGCGGGAGGGGGATCTGAGCTCCCTCTGCCGCCGGATGTACAATGTCTTTGAGGAGATCGACGACCGGAGGCTGCGCACCGTGGCGGAGCTCAAGAGCCGCCTGCTGGATCACCGGGCCATGGGCGCCATGATGACCGGCACAGGCTCGGCGGTCTTCGGGGTGTTCCGGCATGCGGAAGCGGCGGAGGCCGCCTGCGCCGCCCTGCGGAGCACGGTCCCCTTCTGCTGCACCGCCCGGCCCGTGGGGCGGCTGCTGTGAGAGAAAGACGGAGGCGAGCGGTATGAAAAGAAACCCCGTCGAGAAAGGCCTGGATATCACCCTGGCCGCCTGCGGCATCTTCTTTCTGGCCATGGGCGTGACCGACCTGGGGAAGGACCTGTTCGGCGTCCTGCTCGGCTTTGGCACGGCCCTGCCTCTGGCGCTGGTCTACACCTGGCGGAAGGTCCGGGAGTCCCGGGGGAAGCCCGTGGGCATCCGGGCCGGGGACCTGGCGCTCTTCTGCGCCGCGCTGTTCTTTTTGGTGATGGGCATTTCAGGCTTCGCCTCGAGCCGGGACACCATCCTGTTGGGGCTGTCCGTCGGGGTGCCCTTGGGCGCGATCTACCTGTGGCGCCGGATCCGGGAGTATCGGGAAGCGGACGCCCGGACGGAGGAAAATGCCGCAGCGCCGACCAAGACCGAACCGGAGCAGGCGATGACCATCTGTCCTCACTGCGGCGCGCCGGCCAAGGGCAGCGTCTGCCCCTACTGCGGTCTGAGCAAGGAGTCCTGAGCCATCGGTTTTAAAACGAAAAACACCGTCCATACTATGGCTATCAACATAGGATGGACGGTGTTTTTATGTTCGATCGCAGATTTCGGCCCTGGGAGACGGCGGCGCTGCTCTCCCTGTGCCTGACCCTGCTCTGGGGCTGCTGGGCCAACGCCCGGCAGCGGAGCATCGCTTCGGGCCTGGTGCGTCTGCACGTGATCGCCGCCTCCGACGAGGCGGAGGAGCAGGCGCTGAAGCTCCGGGTGCGGGACGCGGTGCTGGCCTGGCTGCGGCCCCGGCTCGCGGAGGCCGGCAGCGCCGCGGAGGCGGAGGAGATCCTGCTGCGGGAGCTTCCCGGGATCCGGGAGGCGGCGCTGGCGGCCAGCGAGGGCCGGCCCGTCACGGTGAGCCTGGGGCCGGAGGACTACCCCCTCCGGCGCTACGGAGGCTTTTCCCTGCCCGCCGGGCGCTATGAGTCCCTCCGGGTGGTCCTGGGCGACGGGAAGGGGCACAACTGGTGGTGCGTCATCTTCCCCACCCTCTGTCTGGACGCGGCGGAGACCGGGGCCCTGCGGGAGCAGCTGCCCGGGGAGGACTACGCTCTCGTCACGGGAGAGTCCGGCTTCCGGCTGCGTTTCCGGCTGGTAGAGCTCTGGGGCGAGCTGCGCCTGGCCCTGGGCTGAAAGGCCGCAAAAATCCGGGCCTTCCGGGATTCTACGGGGCGTAGAGTTCCGTTTTTTCCCATTCTACCCGCGCAGACGCCGCAGTAGGGCGGCAGGCGCGGGCAGTAGCTTGCCTTTTCCCCGGCGCCGGGGATAGAATACTCCCGCAGGCTCCGCCGGGGGCGGGGCCGACTCTGCAGACTGGAGGATGATATCATGCGTTTTGTCGCCGTCACCGACACCTCCGGGAACCTTCCCACCCGGCGGATCCGAAAGGCGGATCTGAAGATCATCGCCTTCCCCTATTTCATCGACGGGCGGGAGTACACCTGCCTGGATACCGACAGCTTTCACGGGGACGAGTTCTACGCCCGCATCAAGGCGGGCCTGAAGGTCACCACCTCCCAGATCTCCCCCCAGCAGTATATGGAATTCTACGAGCCCTGGCTGAAGCAGGGCCTGGACATCGTGTTCGTGTGCATGTCCTCGGGCATCAGCGGCTCCTGCAACTCCGCCCGCATCGGGGCGGAGATGATCCTGGAGCAGTACCCCCAGCGGCGCATCGAGGTCATCGACACCCTGGGCGCCTCTCTGGGCGAGGGCCTGGTGGCGCTGGAGGCCGCCCGGCTGCGAGATCTGGATCTCAGCGCCGAAGAGGCCGCCGTCCGGCTGCGGGACCTGGTGCAGCGGATGTTCAACGTCTTCACCGTGGACGACCTGATGCACCTGCGCCGGGGCGGGAGACTCAGCAACATGGCCGCCATCGTGGGCATGGTGCTGAACATCAAGCCCCTGCTCAAGGGCAACGAGGAGGGCAAGATCGTCTCCTTCGCCAAGGTCCGGGGCCGGAAGAAGAGCATCGAGGAGCTGGCCGCCCGCTATGACAGGCTGGCCGTGGACCCGGAGCATCAGACCGTGGGCATCGCCCAGGCCGGCTGCCGGGAGGACGCGGATTACCTGGCCGGGCTGCTGAGACGGAACCGCCCGCCCCGGGAGATCCTCACCGTGGAGTACGAGCCCGTCACCGGCTCCCACGTAGGCCCCGGCGCCCTGGCCCTGTTCTTCGCCAGCCACAAGCAGGTCCGCGCGGAGGTCTGACCCGCCCGCGCACAGGATTGCCGAAACGCCCGGAGAGACGCCTGTTCTCTCCGGGCTTTCCACGTCTTTCCCACAAAGCGGGAAAAGGGGCTTGTCTATTCCCGCGGAGCATGGTAATATGATTCTGTGCAAGCGTCGCCGGAGATCCTTCCGACGGCAAATACGGGAAAGAGAGGACGATCATGATGAAAAAAGCAATTGCGATCCTGCTGATCCTGGCCATGGCCCTGAGCCTCTGCGCCTGCGGCAAGACCGCCATCACCGGCGTGGAATTCTGCTCCCGGATGGAGACGCTGGGCCTGGAGGCCTACCCCAATCCGGACCAGGTGGACGGAGAGAACATCACCAAGGCTTATATCGGCGGCAATGACGATCTGACCGTTATCTTTTGGGAGATCGTCAGCGAAGAGAAGGCCAAAAACGGTTTCCTGAACAGCCAGGCGGAGGCGCCTTCCGGCATGGGCAGCACCAGCGAGGTCAACGCGCCCCACTCCGGTTTCTACAGCAAGAAAACCAGCGACGAATGCTTTATGTCCGCCTATGTGGGCAGCACCATGATGGTGGGCTGGGGTACCGCGGCCCAGTATGACACCATGAAGAACGTGTTCGAAACCATGGGATATAAATGATCGATCCGCCCCTTGACGGAAAAGAAAGGAGAATTCTTATGCAGTTTGTCATGCTTGTGATCGGCGCCATCTTCACCCTCGTCGGTCTGGGCCTCGGCATCGGCTTCTTTGCCAGCGGCGAAATGCCTCTGATTGTCTGCCTGCTCCCACTGATCTTTGTGGTGCTCGGTGTGCTCTTCCTGTACCTCTATTTCAAGAAAAAGCTTCAGGCGAAGAAGCTGAAGGAGAACGGCCGGAAAGTCTGGGCCGTGATCACCAATGTTTCCCCCAACTATTCCGTGACCATCAACGGCCGCCATCCCTACATCCTCACCTGCGAGTACAACGGCGCCATCTTCCAGACGGATTATATGAAGGCCGTCACCTCCGATCTGGTCGGCAAGAACGTGACGGTCTACGTGGACGAGGAGGATCCCGCGAAGTACTTTGTGGACCTCTCCGAGCTCTGAGCATCCATACCCGCATCAAGAGGGCCTTCCGCAAAAGCGGAAGGCCCTTTCAAGGTGCAGACCAAGTGGGGAACCTGTCATCCTGAGCGAAGCGCAGCGAAGTCGAAGGATCTAAAAAGCCCGTGTTTTCAAGACTTTTGATCTTTCGACTCCGGCTTCGCCTCCGCTCAAGATGACATTCTTTTAGGTTTATCTACACATTGAGAGGGCCTTCCGCAAAAGCGGAAGGCCCTTTTTTATGGATTTTATGGATATGAAACTGAAACCTCACGGCGTCCCCTTCGGGGAGGATCGGGAAGCCGCGCCGCGGGCCGTCTCCCTGCTTCGGGGTTCGGTCCCCGCGGCTTATCCGAGGAAGGCGAAGATCTTTTCCCAGTATTCCCGCAGGCCCTCGCCGCCGTTCATGTACAGCTCGTGGCGCAGGCCCGGCAGCTTCACCAGCTCGCAGGTGGGGGCCTTGGCGGCAAAGGCGTCCTGGGCGTCGTTGCGGACATAGCTGTCCTTCTCCGCCTGGAACAGCAGCACCGGGATCCGGATCCGGGCGATCTGCTTGGGAGAAGTCACATGCCAGGTGGCCCGGATGGCCTCCCGGCCCCAGCGGGTGGAGCCGGCGCAGGTCTGAAGCTTGACGCTGGCCAGCTTCTTCTCATAGTACCAGTCGAAGCGGGGCCTGGAGTTGGAGGCGCTGTCCTCATACGTCTCCTTGGGGAAGGCCGTCACCGGGGAGAGGGGCTCCTTCCCCTTTTCGCCCAGGCCTTTCAGCGTGGCGAAGGCATAGGCCACCGGCACCGGGATCTTCCCGAAGCTCAGGCCCAGCATGGGCGAGGAGAGCACAGCCTTCCGGAACAGCTCCGGGTACTGTTCGATGGTCCAGGCGCCGACGCAGCCGCCCATGGAGTGGCAGAACAGATAGATCGGCAGGTCCCCGGCGGCGGGCTTGACCCTCTTTTCGGTCAGGTGACGCAGATCCTCCACATAGTCCTCAAAGCGGTCCACGTGGACCACATAGGGATTGTCATTGGCCCGGAAGGAGCGGCCGTGGCCCCGGTGATCCAGGCCCCAGACCTCATAGCCTGCCTGGAGCATGTAATAGATGCTCTCGGCGAACTTGGCGATGGACTCGGTAAAGCCGTGGCTGATGACGATGACGCCCTTGGGTGCGTCCGCCCGGTAGTGCTCGAAGCAAACCGGCTGCCCCTGGACCCGCTCGTCCAGCCCGGTCTCCCGCCGGGCAGCCAGATAGGGCTCCACCTCGTTTTGCATCTGCTGTGCATAGTTTTCATCCTGGATCCAGCGCATGGCAGTTCCTCCTTCTTCGCGGAAAAGCTCCGCCCGTTTTCCGGCTCCAGTATACCAGACTTCCCCATGGGAGGCAACAGAAAATCCAAGGGCCGCATTGACAAACGGGAGAAAAAACAATAGGATAAAGAGGCGAAGATTCGGATCGAAGCAAGGAAGCGAGCGCTTCGGAGAAATCGGCTTCGGATCGCTCTGCTCTGACCGCTGTCGGCGGCGAGACCCGCAGCTGAAAACAGCTGCCGGGCGGAGGCCTGAGCCCCGGAGAGCTGCAGCGCCATCGTCACCGTCACCCGGGTGGGCTGAGCCCGGGAGAAAGAGAGACACATGAGAAGCAAAGCGGAAAAGCTGTGGGAGCTGGGCCTCTGCCTGGCCGTGCTGGCGGCCGTGCTGCTGTTTTTTGAAAAGGCCCATCCCCTGGTCATTCTGGACGCGGACGACTGGACCTATATCTCCCAGTCCCGGATCGCCCTGCCCTCGGTACGTTTCTGGAACCCGGCCCGGATCCTGCCGGAGCTGCTGATGCCCTGGGCCGCCGGCCTGGGGGTGCTGCTCTTCTCCCGGCTGGGCTACATCCCCGCCATCACGGCCATGAACGGCCTGGTGCTGAGTCTGTTCATCACCCTCTATATCCGCGCCTTTTTCCGGCTGCTGACGGACCGTCTGCGCCTGACCCCGGGCCGGGCCGCGCCGCTGGCCCTGCTCTTCCTGCTGCTGCACTTTTCCCTCTTCCGCACCGCTCCCTCGCAAAACACCTATCTCTTCTGGAGCAAGGACGTGACCTGCGTCTACTACTACGTGATCCCGGGCCTTCTGAACTGCAGCCTGGTGATGTTCCTGGCCCGCACCGGCCTCCACCGCCGCTTCTGGGAGAAGAAGGAGCTGGGGAAGAAGAGCCTGCTGCTCCCGGCTGTCTATCTGGCCGTTTTCTCCAATCTCTTTGAGAGCGCGATCCTGGCCTGCTGGTGCGGTCTGGAGCTGCTGAACGCGCTGCTCCGGCTGGGGAAAAAGCGCCTCGCCCCCCGGGACTTCTGGCGGGAACAGAGCTTCTCCCTGGTCCTGGTGCTGCTGTGGCTGCTGAGCGCCCTGTTCGAGGGGCTGGGCGGCCGCGGGTCGATCCCCTCCTCCCTGTCCTTCGGCGCCGCCCTGGGAGAGAGCGTCCGCCAAGGAGCGGGCTTCTTCGGCGGGATCTATCTGCTGGTATGGATGCTGATCCTGGGCGCCGGAGCTCTGCTGCTGCTGACGGTCCTGCGCAAAAAGCCGGGCGAGGAGCAGCGGCAGCCCCTGCGGGAGCTGCTGCTCCCCCTGCTGCTGATGGGGCTTCTGCTCCTGCTCTTCGAGCTCCTGCTCTGCGCCAGGGTGGACCCGTCCTACGCCCGGCGCAGCGACGTGATGTTCGGCGTCTGCTTTGCCCTGCTGGCCCTGACGGGGCTGGCGCTCGGCCTGCTGCTCAAGCGCTGGGAGCGCCTGCTCCTGCTGCTGCCCCTGGTGCTGCTGATCCTATACAGCGCCACCGACACCCGGAGCAGGACCTTCCGGGATTCCAACGAGATGCTTCTCCCGGCGGAGCTCTGCACCGAGCTGGACCAGACCCTGGTGGACCAGGTGCTGGAGGCCCAGGCCCGGGGCGAGAGCCGCGTGACGCTGCACGTCCCGGACTACGGTGGGGGGGACAACTGGCCCCACGCCCTCTATCTGGGCGACCGCATGGCCGCCAGCCTCTTCAAGCACGGGCTGACCCGGGAGCTGATGCAGATCGAGATCCTCCCGGACCCGGCCCTCAACAAGCAGTTCGGCCTTCCGGGCGGAGCCGACGCCTGACTTTCGGCAGAAGCGGCTAAACCCGGGAACGCTCCCGCGCAGCCCTGTCCCGCGAAGGCCGGCTTGCCGCCGGCGGACCGGGCATGGATAAAACAGACAAGATCGCCTCTGCGGGCAAGAAGAAAGGAGATCGCTTATGTATCCGAAGAAATCCGCATCCGGGATCGTCGCCGGCGTCTGCTTTTTGGCCTCGATCCTGATCAACCTGCTCTACAATCTGCTCAACTCCGTGATCAATCACTGGCTCAGCGAGTATCTGCGCAGCTATTTCACCAGTCCTTCCAACATCCTCTATCTGGTCCTGGTCCTTGTGCTTGCGGTGATGCTGATTGTGGACCTGCGCTCCTTCGCCGCCGCCATTCCCGCGGCGCTGATCGGCCTGTCCCTGATCGTGTTCAACCTGATCCGCGAAAGCCAGACAGACCTGTTCCGCATCCTGTTCTTTCTTCAGCAGCTGGGCTGGCTGTCTCTGGCCGTGGTGCTGCTCTGCGCCGATCCCAAGGTCGGCGGACTGAAAAAGAGCATGAAGCCTCTTTTCTTCCTTCCCGCGATCCTGTTCGCCGTCTACCGGCTCCCGCTGATGCTGCGGAACCTGAACAACCTGGGGGACATGCTGCGCTATTCGCCGGTCCGCGGCCTCAGCCTGGCCCTGTTTTCCATCTTTCTGCCCACCGTCGCGATCCTGACAGCCGTCTTTTTTGCCGGCAAATGGGCCGTGGAGGAGCCTTCGCCCTTCGGCCGCCCCATGCCGTACGGAGGGGTCCCCAACTATAACCCCAACGCCGGATACGGCCCCCGCCCCGGGTACAACCCCAACGCCGGCTACAATCCCAACGCCGGATACAACCCCAATGCCGGGTACCGTCCCAACGCCGGATACAGCCCCAACCCGGGCTATGCTCCGGCGCCGCCCGTCCGGGAGCCCGATGCGGAAACCAAGCTGCGCAATTTCCGGCAGCTGCTGGAAGACGGTCTCATCACCCAGGAGGAGTTCGACGCCAAGAAGCGAGAGCTGCAGGGCTGACGGCAGCTCCCGACATGCAAACACCTCTCGCCGAAGGCGAGGGGTGTTTTTTCTGCGCTCGCTCCCCGTCTGCCGGGGCGCGGCAAGTTGCCCTTGATTTTGTAACATTTAGAGCGTATAGTATAGAGCACTTGAGTTTTCGCATCCCGGAGGCGGCATATGGCAAGGAACACGGAAAAACAAAGCGCTGCGAACAACGGAAAGCAGAAGGGCCAGAACTATCTCCACGGCGCGGCGATCCTCACCGTCGGCGTCATCATCATGAAGATTCTGGGCTTCTTCTACAAGATCCCCCTGGGCAATATTCTGGGGGACGAAGGCTATTCCATGTTCCTGAGCGCCTACAACATCTTCTTCATCTTCTTCACCCTGGCCACCGCGGGCCTGCCCGTGGCCCTCAGCCGCCTGGTGGCGGAGGCGGACGCCAACGGCCGGGCGCGGCAGGAGCAGAAGCTGTTCCGGGTGGCCCTGACCACCTTCACGGTGCTGGGCCTGGTTTTCGCCGCCATCCTGTTCTTCTTCCCCCGCTGGCTGGCGGAGGTGTATCTGGAAAACCCGGACGCGGCCCCCAGCGTGCGGGCCATGGCGCCGGCCATCCTGCTGGTGTGCATGGTCTCGGCCTACCGGGGCTACTGCCAGGGCAACGGCAACATGCTGCCCACCACCGTGGACGAGGTGCTGGAGGTGCTCTTCAAGGTGGCCGCGGGCCTGGTGATCGCGGTGCTGGTGCTGCGGGCCTATGAGGGCCGGCCGGACGCGCTGCCCATGGGCTCCGCCGGCGCCATCTTCGGCGTGTCCGTCGGCTCGGCGGTGTCCCTGCTGTACATGGTGATCTACAAGCACCGGCATTACGCCGCCCTGGCCGCCCCCTATACCGCCGGCGTCCACGACCCCAATGACGTCCCGGAGGACGACGAGCTGGTGGACTCCGCCTCCACCATCGTGAAAAACATCTTCTCCATCGGCGTCCCCATCGCGCTGGGCGCCTGCATCATGGCCCTTCTGAACAGCGTGGACACCAAGCTCTGCATGAACCGGCTCCAGAGCGCCGCCGGCTTCAACTACCAGCAGGCCAAGGTGCTCTACGGCGTCTACGGCAAGGCCCAGACTCTCTTCAATCTGCCCGCCGCCTTCATCACGCCCCTGACCATCTCCATCGTGCCCGCCATCTCCGCCGCCCGGGCCGCTGGCAACCGGCTGGGCGCCGGCAAGGTCTCCGAGGACTCCATGCGCATCTCCGCGCTGATCTCCATCCCCATGGGGGTGGGGCTTGCGGTGTTGGCGAAGCCCATCATGCTGACGCTCTATCCCGGCAGTCACGAGGCCGGACCGGGCCTTCTGGTCGTCATGGGCGTGGCCTCCTTCTTCGTGTGCATCCTGCTGATGGAAAACGCCATTCTCCAGGCCTCGGGCAGGGAAAAGCTGACCATGCTCACGCTGATCATCGGCGGCGTGGTCAAGGTCCTGGTCAACTGGTTCCTGGTAGCCCGGCGGGACGTCAACATTTACGGCGCTCCGGTGGGCACCCTGGCCAGCTATTTCGTGATGGCCGCGCTGAACTACGTGTTCATGTGGCGCTGTCTGGATTACCGGCCCCGCCTGCTGCGCTGCTTTGCCGGGCCTCTGTTTGCCAGCGCCCTCATGGGCCTCACCGCCTGGGGCGTCTACGGCCTGTGCAGCCGCCTCCTGGCGGACCGCAGCGGCCACGCCGTGCTGATCGCCATGGCGGTCGCCATCCTGGCGGCGGTGCTGGTGTACGCCGTCACGGCGATTCTGTCCCGCTCGGTGACGAAGGAGGACCTGCATCTGATCCCCGGCGGGGAAAAAATCGCAAAAGTGCTGCATTTGCGCTGAAATTAAATTAAAAAACTGGAAATACTACTTGATAAACGCTTGTGTTTATGGTAAATTGTAATCGCTGTAAGATACGGCAGAAAATGAAAAAAACGGCCTCTGTGCCAAGAAATTTTAGGGAGGAACACACACATGAATAAGGCAGAACTCGTTACTGCTGTCGCCAAGAAGACCGGTCTTTCCAAGAAGGAGACCGAACTGGCTGTCAACGCCACTTTCGACGCCATTACCGAGACCCTGGTTGCCGGTGAGAAGGTCCAGCTGGTTGGCTTTGGTGCTTTTGAAGTCAAGGAGCGCGGCGCCCGCGTGGGCCGCAACCCCCAGACCAAGGAAGAGATCGAGATCCCCGCGACTCGCGTTGCTTCCTTCAAGGTCGGCAAGGCTCTGAAGGACGCCGTTGCCAAGTAAGGGAATTCTTGTACTCATGGTATTGCGCAGCCGTTTCCGGCTGCGCAGTTTCCTTTTCAGGAGGTTCGTACATGCGTCTGGATAAGTATCTGAAGGTCTCCCGGCTCATCAAGCGCCGCACCGTGGCCAACGAGGCCTGCGACGGGGAGCGGGTCAGCGTCAACGGCCGGCAGGTGAAGGCCAGCTATCAGGTGAAGGAGGGCGATATCATCGAGATCGCCTTCGGCAACCGGAGCCTGAAGGTGGAGGTCACCCGGGTCAGCGAGACCGCCAACAAGGCCGAAGCCCCGGCCATGTACCGGGAGCTGGAATAAAAAAAGACGTGCGTCATGCACGTCTTTTTTGCATAATCAGACTTTTGTTCAGCGCTGGGTATCGTCCATGATGCGCCGCTCGAAGATCAGCACGTCCTGGGAGGCGGTGGAGTTGATTCTCACGGTTCTGTTCCAGCCGGCAGCTTCCACGTGCGAGTTCTCGCCCAGCTCGTTGGAATAAATGCTGTGCAGCTTCCAGCCCTTTCTGGCCCGGGCGTCCAGCACGCTCTTGAGCAGGGTCACGTTTACCCCGCCGTCGTTGGGGATCACGTCTATGTCATATTCATAAAAAATATAGTCCGCCTGGGATTTGATGTAGGCGGTCTTTTTCTCTTCCTTCTCCTGGGCCAGACGCCGCTGCTCCTCTTCCCGGCGCCGCTGCTCCTCCAGCCGTTTCCGCAATTCAACCTCTTTGTACTCGTTGCGCTGCTGGGGGCTGAGCTTGGCCCAGTCCGCGTCGGAAATGCCGGTGGAGAGCATGGGGATGCTGCAGTCCGGGCAGGTATGCACATCCTGGGTGGGGTACTTGAAAACCGCCTTGCACTTTTGACAGATATGAACGAACGACATGAGAGATCTTCCTTTCTTTCACAGTTTTCGGTTTTGCCGAAAAAGATTGTATCACATCCCCCGGCAATAAACAAGACGCTTGCCGCCTTGACGCAAAGATCCATCGGCATCGAACCGCAAAGAACAGAGAAAGCAATCGAAGGATACGCAGAACGGATCCATAGGCGAAAACAGAAAGCTCCGGCGGATCCGCCGGAGCTTTCTGTTTTCCGATCACGTTTGGAGCCTGGAAAGGCCGGAAGCTCACCAGGGGTATTTTTTCTTGGAGGCGCAGCTGGAATAGATCAGCCGGATCAGAATGACCATGATCAGGCAGGAGATGATCTGGATGCTGTAGCACTTGAAATACTGGGCGGTGCGCTGGACCTTGTATTCGCCCAGATAGCCGATGCCCACCAGGCTCAGCACGAAGCCCACCCAGCTGCCGGCGTGCCACCACTGGAAGCCCCGGGACTTGATGGAGCGCACGCTGTAGAAGATCAGCACGTAGAGGGCGGTGGAGGCGGCGAAGACCTGGGCCAGACTCACAAAGGAGCTGTACTGGTTCAGCACCGAGATCAGGTGAAAGTGCATCAGCGGGGAGTCGTTGCGCAGGGAGTCGATCACGATCTCCACCGCGCCGTAGTACAGCAGGAACATCCGCCAGACGTTGCCGCTGCGCTCGCAGGGCGGGCGCATCCGCCGCTTGCCCCGGCGGATATAGAAGCGCAGGACCGCCAGCGTCACCAGCAGCATCACCAGGAAGGCCAGGAAGAAGGTGGCCAGATGCCAGACCTTGTTGCCCGCCGCGTCGGTGTTGGCCACGGCGAAGGGCAGGGTCTTCAGCAGGGGGCGGTGGATCTCGATGCGGCTGCGGCAGGTGTTGTTGAAGAGGGCGCTGAGACGCACAAAGGCGATCAGCAGGGCCAGGCCCGGGGCCGTGCAGTCCAGCAGCATGCCGGAGTTGGGCACCAGCTCCAGGCGGTAAACGATCCAGGCGGCCAGCCAGATCCCCAGGATCAGCCCGGGGATGGAGAAGCTGCCCAGGTCGAAGTTTGACAGGGCGGCGCCCAGGGAGCCGTAGATCTCGGTGTTGAAATACCAGTGGATCAGACGGGCGAAGAGCAGGCCCAGGATCGTCGCTGCGGGGAAGTAGAACAGGATGGGGCGCAGGCTTTCGCTGCGCTGACGGAACAGGGCGATGGTCAGGCTCAGGCAGCAGAGCGTGCCCATGGTGATGATGATGGCGCTCCAGTGGATGCCGCGCTCACCGATATAAAAGGCGATCTGACTCATCTGCTCACCTCCGTTCCGCCGATGGCTGTGGCAAAGTAGATATTATCGCTGACGGGACGCTCCTTCTGGCCGTTGACCACGTCCACGTGGTTGTAGGCCCGGCCCTGGAACACGATCTCGCCGGTCTGGCCGCCGTCCAGGCAGTAGGCGTTTTTCACCGGCTTCTCGCCGAAGTGCTGCGCGAACTCGTTCACGGTCCAGCGGGCTTCCTTCTCCGGAGAGTGGTTCAGCGACATGTAGAGATAGTGGAGCTTGTCCACCTGGCCGATGCCCGCCCGGGAGTAGCCCCGGTTGATCTCGCCCACCGGGTACCAGTCACACTCCCGGACCTCCCCGTCCCGCACCAGAACGGGACCGAAGGAGATGGAGAAGAGGATGTGGTTGTCCTCGATGTACCGCTCCAGCTCCTCCTGGGTGAAGACCTGGCCCAGCTCGGTGAAGAGGAAGTCGCCCTCGTCGTTGACATAGCAGGTCTCCAGGCAGTTGTACTTCTTGTAGCTGCCGGTGTAGGTGGAGGTGGGGAAGCGGTAGAGGGTGCTGTTGTAGACCACCACGCCGAAGTCCCGGTTCTGGTAAAAGTCCGCGTTCAGGGTGACGACCGCGTTGGTGCTCTTGTGCATCTCCGTGGAGTAATACTGACTGGCGGAGGCAAAGGTGTCGTCGGCGAACTTGCGGCGGAACTGGGAGGCATCGGCGATCTTGATCTCCACGAAGCTGCAGGTGTTGCCGTCGATGACCTCCTTCCAGCAGATCACCAGAATGGTCTCGTCCAGATAGTACTCGATCTGCTCGTCATAGTAGAAGCTCACGTTGGGATCGAAGGCCACGGTCTCATCCTCGCCCAGCAGGCCGTAGTCCCGGGCCTTCTGGATGACTTCCAGCACCTTCTCCGGCTCCTCGATGCTGATGGTGCCGAAGCAGGCCGGGTTGGGGGCCGGGGCCACCACCGCGTCCCGCTCGATCACATAGTGCGTCTTCACCGGCGTCAGGATCCCCAGAACCGGATCCTCCGTGACGACCTCGTCCGGCGCGATGCGGGAGGCCAGGTTCGCCCCGGGCTTGCCCCGCACCGTCGTGCCGGAGCCGGGGTGTACGTTGTGCAGGATCCAGCTGGCGCAGAGCAGGGACAGGATCAGCAGCCCGATGGTGACCGCCCTGGGCAGCCAGTCGGGCGCCTGGCGCTGGCCGGACTGCCGCTCCTTCCGGTAGCGGTTCAGGTCGGCCAGGAGCTTGCCGCCGCCCTCCCGGGCCTTGCCCAGGCCGCTGCGCAGGCCCTTGCCCGCCTTTTGCAGCAGGGGGCCGAAGTCCGGCGCCTGAAGCCTGGGGCCGCTGCTCCGCCGGGGAGCGGGCGCATCCCAGCGTTCCGGCTCTCCTAGCCCGGCTTCGTCCTCCGGCTCCGGCTCCCCGGAGTCGGGGTACGCGCTCTCCGGCTCTTCCCGGTACGCCGGCTCCCGCCGCTCCGGTCTCCGGGACGGGGAAGGGGCGGCCTCCTCTTTCGCGGGGGCGCTGGGGTCGGTCTCCTGAATTTCGTTGAGGATATCGTCCAGATCAAAGTCGTTCATTCGTGCCGCACCCCCTTATTTCCCGCCGGCCAGGGCGCTGAGCAGGCTTTCGTCCGCCACGATGCGCCACTGACCCTCGCTGTAATGGAGCTGCACCTGCAGCTCGACAAAGGTATAGTACTTCTCCGGCTTCTCCAGGAGCTCCGAGAGCGTGGGATAGACGATCCTGTCCTCTTCCCCTTCTTCGCCCTCGAACACGGCCAGGGGGGTGTTCAGCTCCTCCTCCAGGGCGTTCAGGTCCAGATAGCGCAGCCGTACGGTCTGCAGGGCCTGATCTCCCTTCTGCTCCGGCTCGCCCACCAGGGTATAGTCGTAGCTGGCCAGCAGCGCGGCGCCCCGCTTGCTGCCGGCGGCGCTCTCCAGCCCCAGGGAGCTGTAATTCTCCAGACAGGCGTCCGCCTCCCGGTATTTTCCGATCACCAGGTCTTCAAAGAAGGTCTCCGCCGTCTCCTCGGGCTTGGCATCCGTCCGGACCGAGAGCACGCCCCTCTTGTTGCCCACGATGCACAGCACCAGGGTCAGGATCACCAGGGCCAGGGTCACATAGCCCCATACGGGGTTGATTTTTGGTTTCATGCTCGCATTCTCCTTAACGGGATAATCGTGACGTATATTTTACCCCATTCGACCGCTTCCGTCAATGGAGAAATATAAGCCAGCCGCCCGCCGCCGCAAAGCCTTCCCCGCGCACGGGGAAGGTGGCATTCGCCGATCTCCCGCGAGGCGAATGACGGATGAGGTCTCTTTGCGTTGGTGAAACGGGCAGAGTTCGCTTCGCTTGAGGACCTCATCCGGCGCTGCGCGCCACCTTCCCCCTGCGGGGGGAAGGCAAACCCGCGCCCGCCGTCGTAGGGGCGCTTCACGAAGCGCCCGTGGTCACGGGGCACGGCTCAACCGCTTCGCGGGGACCTCATCCGGCCCCTGCGGGGCCACCTTCCCCGTACGCGGGAAAGGCAAGGCCCCGCCGTAGGGGCGACCTTCGGTCGCCCGCCCGAGCGTCAAAACACCCTGCGGACGAGGATCGCCCGCAGGGTGCCGCGCTATGGATTCAATTGTGCCGGGTCAGGCGGGACAGAGAACGCCCATGCCGCAAAGCCGCGCACAAAATGCATGAGTGAGGTCGAAACCCTTCCTTGTAACTATTTTGTAGCCCTCACACGCATTAACCGACCCCTGTCCCATTCTGGACGTGAAAACCATCCTCTGACCCATTTATTTGATGAGTTTCCACAAGAGAAACGGGCCATAAAAGAGAAAAACAAAGAGGAAAACAATCCTTTTGTCCGTGAAAGAAAGCCGTGCTACAGAGAATAAGCCGCATGGATATAAAACTGCAAATAAAGATTTAAGATAGAAATCAATGTTGATTGCTGATTTTGGAATGGCATGCTTACAGACTAGCATTTGAACTATGAACATGTCAAGCCAAGTTGAAGCGCAGATCCCTACGGCAGCAAGAATATACAGCGACAGAGAAATCCTAACCTCAGGAAAAATAAATAGGCTGGTAACTACACAAAAAAACACTGCACAATGAAGCAGAATAACTATGAAAAAGAAGGATAAAAAAACAAATCGTCTAAACATGTTGAATACCCTGTTGATTATTGGCCTGCGTGGAATAGTTGGGACGGGGGACGGTTCCCTGTCCCATGCGCCCCGTCGAAGCAGCTCTCATTTGCATTATAATCGTAGACAAAGGATAATTCAACCGTATCGTAGGCCGCAGCGATCCTGCGTCGCCCGGAGAAGTGCCGTTAATCGGGGACAGCTGCTCAGCGCTGCGGGGGCAGCTTTCCCTTGCGGCGCCGTGCCTGCTGTGTTATACTGATTTTGTTGACCACTCGAAACAAACGAACCGGAGGTAACAGTTCATGGATACCAAAAAGATCCCCCAGCGCAGCGAGGTCCCCGAGGAATTCACCTGGAACCTGAAGGACATGTTCCCCAGCGACGAGGCCTGGTTTGCCGAGTTTGAGGCGCTCAAGGCCCTGCCCGCTGAGATCGCCGCCTTCCAGGGCCATCTGGGAGACGACGCCGAGACCCTGCTCTCCTTCTTCCGCATGCAGGACGAGGTGGAGGTCCGCCTGGGCAGCCTCTACGGCTACGCCAGCTGCAAGAGCGACCAGGACACCGGCAACGGCTTTTATCAGGACATGCGCGGCAAGGCCATGAGCACCTATGTGGCCGTCGCCTCCGCCGCCGCCTTTGCCTCTCCCGAGATCATGGCCATCCCCGAGGATCGGCTGAACCTCTTCTACATCGCCCAGCCGGGCCTGGAGGAGTACCGCCGCAGCCTCTACCAGATCCGCCGCCGGGCGGCCCACATCCTCTCCCCCGCCGAGGAGCGCCTGCTCTCCGCCGCCGGCGAGATGGCCCAGGGGCCGGAAAACATCGGCAGCGTCTTCCGCAATGCGGATCTCAAATTCCCCAACGCCGTGGACAAGGACGGGGTCGAGCACCAGCTCACCGGCGGCTCCTTCGTGCCCCTGCTGGAGAGCCCGGACCGGGTGCTGCGGGAGAGCGCCTTCAAGACCTATTACCGGCGCCTGGGCGAATACCGCAACACCGTGGCCGCCACCCTGGACGCCCAGTTCAAGCAGCTGCGCTTTTTCTCCGAGGCCCGGAAGTACGAGAGCACCATCGCCGCCTCCCTGGACCGGACCGAGGTGCCCGTGCCCGTGTACCTGAACCTGATCGAGGCCGTCCACGGCAATCTGGACAAGATGTACAAGTACGTCGCCCTGCGCAAGAAACTGCTGGGTGTCCCTGAGCTGCACATGTACGACGTGTACACCCCCATCGTGGCCGACGCGGCGGAAAAGATCAGCTTCGAGGAAGCCAAGGCCACCGCGCTGGAGGCCCTGGCCGTCCTGGGCGAGGACTATATCGCGCTGCTGAAGGAGGGCTTTGCCAATCGCTGGATCGACGTGTATGAGAACGTGGGCAAGCGGGGCGGCGCCTATTCCTCCGGCAACTCCCGGCCCCACCCCTACGTCCTGCTGAACCACAAGGACAGCCTGGACAGCATGTTCACCCTGGTCCACGAGATGGGCCACGCCCTGCACAGCTACCACAGCACCAAGTACCAGCCCGTCAGCACCAGCGACTATGTGATCTTCGTGGCCGAGGTGGCCAGCACCTGCAACGAGGTGCTGCTGATGCGCCATCTCCTGTCAAAAACCACGGACAAGAAGGAGAGGGCCTATCTGCTGAACCACTTCATGGATCAGTTCAAGGGCACAGTCTACCGCCAGACCATGTTCGCCGAGTTCGAGCTGGAGATGGGCAAAATGGCCGAGCGGGGCGAGACCCTCACCGCCGAGGTCCTGAGCAAGAAGTACCTCGAACTCAACAAGCTCTACTTCGGCCCCGACATGGTCTCCGACGAGGAGATCGCCCTGGAGTGGGCAAGGATCCCCCATTTCTTCTACAACTACTACGTGTTCCAGTACGCCACCGGCTTCTCCGCCGCCGTGGCCATCGCCAACCGGATCCTGAAGGAGGGCGAGCCCGCCGTTCAGGATTACAAGAAGTTCCTCTCCGGCGGCTGCAGCACCGATCCCATCTCCCTGCTGAAGATCGCCGGCGTGGACATGTCCAGTCCCGAGCCGGTGAACTCCGCCCTCAGCCTCTTCGGCGAGCTGGTGGACGAGATGGAAAAGCTGGTTTGAGGTTTTAGGTTTTAGTAAAACCGCCCCTCCGAGGAAATCCCGGAGGGGCGGTTTCAATGTGTAGACAAACCCAAAAGTATGTCATCCTGAGCGAGCGAAGCGAGTCGAAGGATCTAAAACCGTATTTGATAAGATCTTTCGACTCCGGCTTCAAAAGTATGTCATCCTGAGCGAGCGAAGCGAGTCGAAGGATCTAAAACCGTATTTGATAAGATCTTTCGACTCCGGCTTCGCCTCCGCTCAAGATGACAAATACCGACCTTGCCTATCGTCAAAAACCGCCTCTCCGAAAAACCCCGGAGAGGCGGTTTTCTCGATTCTACGAACTACGAACTAAAAACTACGAACTAATCCAGCGTCAGGCCCCAGAGGCAGCCCTCCGGCAAAGGCCGGTCGGCGGCCAGGCAGGGCTCCCCCGCCGGGTCCGGCGTGAGAAGCAGCGCCCGCTCCGTCCCGTACGCCGCGCCGAGGGCGGCGGCCAGAGCTTCCCGGTCCGCTCCCGCCGGGGCCAGCAGCTCCCGGATCCGGGTCTCGCCCTCGTCGCAGTAGACGGCGGCGATCCCCCCGCCGATCTCCATCAGCTCCCCGCCGCAGAGGCGGCAGTTGGCCTTCTCCCGGCGCAAAACCGCTGGACCCGGGCGCACGTGGAGCGTTCCGGCCAGCAGCGCCTCCCGCCTGGCGCCGTATTCCTCCGGCGTCAGCGGCACGGGGAGGGGGCCTGGGCGGCTTTCGATCCGCTCCTCCCGCTGCCGCAGGGCCGGGCGCACCCCGATGCAGCGCTCGTACCAGGGGTAGAGCGCGTCCTCGGCGGGGCAGGTGCAGACGATCTCCGCCCCCAGCCGCCGTCCCAGGGCCGCGGCCTCCCGGCTGAGAGCGGCCCCCAGGCCCCGGCCCCGGGCCTCGGGCAGCACGGCCACGGCGTAGAGATAGGCAAGCCGCCGCGCTTCCAGAAAATAATCCGTCACCGCGTAGGCAGCGCCCAACAGGACGCCGTCCTCCCCGGCGCAGACCCCGCCGCCCAGTGCCGGGAGCTCCTCGAGAAAGCCCCGGGACAGCTCTGGCGGATCCTGAAAGACCCGGCGCCACAGGGCGGCCAGGAGCTCACAGTCCTCCCGCCGGACCGGGCGGATGATCGGTTCAGCCATCGTTCCACCTCGCGATGTACTTATTCAGCAGGTATTCCGGCTTGTAGCTCAGCTTGGACTGCCGCAGGCTCTCAAAGCCCATGTCGTCCTCCCGGTTCATGTAGACCAGTCCCGGGTGCCGGGCCAGGAGCATCCTGGTCAGCTCCCGGCATACCATGGGGTAGGCGCCGTTGACGTCGATCTGCGCCTTTTCAAAATGCACGTCGAAGGTGTCCTCGGCGCACATCTCCCCCAGGGAGAAGCCCAGGATCTTCCCCTCGGCCCGCAGCACGCCCCCCTCCAGGCCCAGGCGCTCAAAGGCGGCGAAGGCCCGGATGATGGCGTCGTGCTCGTTGGCAACGCTCTTGTCCAGGCGCTGGCTGTTATCCTCGGTCCAGACGTCCAGCATGTCCATGCAGGCGGGGATCAGCGCCCGGGTCAGGGGCACGAACTCCCAGTCATGCTCGGCCTCGAAGCGGTTGCAGTGGTTCTTTTTGCCGTGGAGGCTCTTGCCGGCGTAGGTGGCCAGCTTCTCCGCCCGGTAGATATAGTCCCGGTTGTTCTCCTCCAGGGAGTAGGTAAAGCAGCCGGGATACTCCTTCTCCAGCTGCTCGCAGTGCAGGTCGGTGATGCCCCGGATGATCAGCGGGTACTGCCGCCAGGCCGCGTAGGCGCGCAGCAGCTCGATGGCCGGGCGCAGCGGCCCCGCCCCGATGGGGAAGACGAAGGCGGGCTTGCCCTCATAGCGGAGCTTTACAAGCATCCGGCCCCCCGTCCGGGCGATGAGCTGGCGGTAATACTTGTCCCAGATATAGATATTGCCGAAATTGTAATCCGCGCTGGGGCTGTTCTCCGCCCACACCAGCTCGTCCACCCAGGGCTTGTCGCAGAGGGTAACGGTCTTGAACGCGATCGGCGCTTCCGTCATGTCGTATCGGTCCGGCAGCAGCGCTCCCGGATCTCCTTTCTCAGTTCTCGCAGGTCCATAAAGGTCTCCGGCCGCTTGGAGGGGTCCCGCAGCAGGGCGGAGGGGTGGTAGATGGCCATCCAGCGGCGGCCGTCCCGGTCAAACCACTGGCCGTGCTGGCGGGTGATGCGAAAGTCCGGGTCGATCTGGCCCATGGCGGCGATGCGGCCCAGGCAGACCACGAGCTTCGGGTCCAGCAGGGCGATCTGCCGCCGGAGCCAGGGGGCGCAGGCCTGCTGCTCCTCCGGCAGGGGGTCCCGGTTGTGGGGCGGGCGGCACTTGACCATGTTGGCGATGTAGACCTTGGAGCGGTCCAGGCCGATCATCTCCAGCATATCGTCCAGGAGCTTGCCGGCGGGGCCCACAAAGGGCTCTCCCTGCAGGTCCTCCTGCTCTCCCGGGCCCTCGCCGATGAAGAGGACCTCCGCGTCCTCCCTTCCCACGCCGAAGACCAAGTTGGTCCGGGTCCGGCAGAGCTCGCAGTTCTGACAGGCGGCGCAGTCTTTTTTCAAGGCATCCCAAGTGTCCATTTACTCCTCCGATCCGGCGGCCAGGCTCAGCAGCAGCTCCCGCCGGTTATTGTCCGGATAATCGATCACATAGTCCAGCAGGAAATCCAGCATTTCGCCCACGGCCCGGCCCTTCAGGCCCAGGGCGGTCAGATCCTCCCCGGTGACGGCCAGCTGCCGCAGAGAGAAGCACTCCCCGCTCTTGAGCACGGCCTTGACGGCCCGGGCCTTGCCCTCGCCCAGCCCAAAGGCGTCGGCACAGCGGGCGGCGCAGACCGCCGCCTCGATGCCGCCGCGGCGCAGGCACTGCTTCCAGTCCCGGTCCGTCTCCGGCAGGGGGGCGTTAAGGATGGCCGCCGTCCGCCGGGCCACGTGGACGCAGCGGTTGTCCAGCCGCAGGGCCTGCAGAAAGTCCCCCGTGGAGGAGACGCAGCCGGCGCGCTCCAAAAGCCAGGCATAGCCCACCCAGCGGTCCGGCATCCGCCTGGGCAGGGTCCGCAGCTGGGGCTGGGGCTCCGCGGGCAGGCGGCGCAGCAGCAGGTGGTCCAGCAGGCCCAGATTCACCGCCTCCAGGGCCATCTCCGGATCGGGGCCCAGCAGGATCTTCTCCAGCTCCTCCCGGATCCGCTCCGGGGCCAGGGCGGCGCAGAGGGGCGCTTTCTCCCGGATGGCCTCCATGGTGAACAGTTCAATGGAAAAGCCCAGCCGGGCGGCGAAGCGCAGGGCCCGGAACATGCGCAGGGCGTCCTCGTCAAAGCGGCGCTCCGGCTCCCCCACGCAGCGGATCACGCCCCGGCGCAGGTCCGCGGCGCCGCCGAAGGGGTCGCTGACCAGGCCGTCCGGCGAGAGGGCCATGGCGTTGATGGTGAAGTCCCGCCGGCTCAGATCCGCAGTCAGGTCCGCCACGAACTGCACCAGGTCCGGGTGCCGGTGGTCGGTATAGCGGCTCTCGGTGCGGAAGGGGGTCACCTCCACCAGATGGGAGTTGACCCGCACGGTCACCGTCCCCGTCCGGCCGCCGGTGAGCTTGGCCCCGGGAAAGAGCTCCAGGATCTGGTCCGGCAGGGCGGCGGTGCAGATGTCCCAGTCGTGGGGCTGCACACCCAGCACCATGTCCCGCACGCAGCCCCCCACCAGAAAGGCGGGGTAGCCCCGGCCCTGCAGGGTCACCAGGACCTGCCGGACGTATTTGGGTGGTGTGATCGCGGCCATAGACGCCTCCTGCGGCAATCTCCCGGCCGGGGAAATCTCTGCTTGCAAAGGCCCGCCGCCGGGATTATAATAATGCAGTATTCGCAAATCTATTTTACCATTCCGCGCTCTGCGCTTCAAGTAGAATTGCGCACCGCATGAACGGAGTTTTCAATATGAGTGATTTTTCCAACTATCTTTCCCCCGGCCGCAAGGGCCATCTGGTCGGCATCGGCGGCGTCTCCATGTCCTCTCTGGCGGAGGTGCTGCAGGGCATGGGCATTTCGGTCACCGGCTCGGACAGCAACGAGAGCCATAACGTCCTGCAGCTGCGGCAGAAGGGCATCCCGGTCTGCCTGGGCCACCGGGCGGAGAACATCCAGGAGGGCACGGACTTCCTGGTGCGCACCGCCGCCGTGCATGACGACAATCCGGAGATCGCCTTCGCCCGGGCCCACGGCATCCCGGTCTTCGAGCGGACCGAGGCCTGGGGCGCCATCTCCCGGGACTACCGCAACGCCCTGTGTATTTCCGGCACCCACGGCAAAACCACCACCACCAGCATGTGCACCCACATCCTGATGGCGGCGGACCGGGACCCCACCGTGATGATCGGCGGCACCCTGCCCCTGCTGAACGCCGGGCACCGGGTGGGCCACGGCAACACCATCGTGATGGAGGCCTGCGAGTACTATAACTCCTTCCTCTCCTTCCACCCCACGGTGGCGGTGATCCTGAACATCGAGGCGGACCATCTGGACTTCTTCAAGGACCTGGAGGACGTGGAAAAATCCTTCCGGGCCTTTGCCGAGCGGGTCCCGGCGGACGGCTTTGTGGTCGCCAACTACGACGATGAGAACACCATGCACACCCTGGAGGGGCTGGAGCGCAAGCGCATCACCTTCGGTCTCAGCGCCGCGGCGGACGTGTACGCCCGCAACGTCCGCTTCCTGGGGGCCAACACCCAGTTCGATATCATCTACCGGGGCCGCAAGTTCACCGACGTGACCCTGCACGTGCCCGGCGTCCACAACGTGAAAAACGCCCTGGCCGCCACCGCCGCCGCCATCTGCCTGGGCATCCGGCCCACGGCGGTGAAATACGGCCTGGCGGGCTTCAACGGCGCCGGCCGGCGCTTCGAGTTCAAGGGCAAGTTCAACGGGGCCGACGTGTATGACGACTACGCCCACCACCCCGGAGAGCTGAAGGCCCTGCTGGACACGGTGGAGAGCCTGAACTACCAGCGCACGGTGCTGGTGTTCCAGCCCCACACCTATACGCGCACCGCCGCCCTGTTCGACGATTTCGTGGAGCAGCTGAAGCGGCCGGACGTGCTGCTGCTGGCGGAGATCTTCGCCGCCCGGGAGAAGAACACCATTGGCATCTCCTCCGCCGCCCTGGCCCAGCAGGTGCCCAATTCCTTCTTCTTCCCCAGCTTCCCGGAGCTGGAGAACGCCCTCCGCGCCCTGGCCAGACCCGGGGACATCATCCTCACCGTGGGCGCCGGCGACGTGTACAAGATCGGCGAGCATCTGGTGAAAGAAGAATAGTCGATCTCACAAACCCCATAAGAAAACCGGACTCAACGGTCCGGTTTTCTTATGGTCTAAAACAGCAGCTTTTTGAAGCACAGCATGGGCTCGTTCTTGTCGTAATCCCAGCTGTGGTGGGCGTCGCCCCGGCAGTGGCCGGCGTGCTCGCAGCCCGCGCAGAACGCGGAGCCCTCGCACAGGTCCCGGCGGAAGAGCTCGAAGCGATTCTCCCACACGTCCTTGAAGCGGCTCTCGCGGATATTGCCCTGGATGGTCTCGGGCCGGCGCTCGATGTCCAGGCAGGCGCCGATGTCCCCATTGGCCATGATGCTGGCGGTATAGACGCCGGCGTTGCAGAGCCAGTACCAGTCCCGCAGCTCCCGTTCCCAGGCGGGGCCCAGATAGTGGCTGCAGCCGTATTCCACCGGCCAGCCCTGCTGCCGCTTCTCCCGGATGAAGGAGAAGAGCCGCAGATAGTCCTCGTCGGTCAGCATGCGGGAGGGCCACTGGAGGGCCCGGCCGATGGGCTCCAGGTTGATGACCCGCCAGGAGTCGATATCCATGCCGCTCATGATCTCAAAGAGGGCGTCCAGCTCCCCGATGTTCTCGTGGTTCACCACGGTGGTCACCTGGATGACGTGGAAGGCCTTCTCGTCGATCAGGTTCCGGATGCCCCGCATGGCCAGATCATAGCCCCCGGGGGTGCCCCGGAGCAGATCGTGGGTTTCCCGCAGACCGTCGATGGAGACCGAGATGGTGTCCATCCCCACCTCCGCCAGCTTGCGGGCCACGTCCTTGGTGATGAGAGTGGCGTTGCTGGTCATGCCCCAGTGGTAGCCCAGCTCATGGGCATAGCCCAGGATCTCAAAGAAATCCGGCCGCAGCAGGGGCTCGCCCCCGGTGATGCACAGCTGCAGAGGCTTCAGGTCGAAGTCCTCCTTCACCTGGTCCAGAATGGCCCTGTACTCCTCCAGACTCAGCAGATTCTCCGGCTTCTGAGGCGTGCAGGAGCTGCCGCAGTGGAAGCAGCGCTCGTTGCACTGCAGGGTCAGCTCCAGAAAGAGCTGGCGCAGCCGGGGCTTTCGGTAGAGACCGCGGACATAGCTCTCCAGTTGGTCCATGTGCCGTTCCTTGACGCTTCTCATGGATTCTCACCGGGCGCGGGAGTCGCGGGCTCCTCTTCAAACCATTCGGGGGGGCCGTAGACCGGGGCGGGCAGTTCCTCCTCCGGGTCGTAATCGTCCTCAAAGGGGGGCGGGCCGTACACGTCCTCGGGCACATTGTTCTCGGGCTCGAACCACTCCGGCGGCCCGTAGACCGTCTCGGGGATGTTCTGATCCATGCTCTCCTCCGGCATGGGAGGCGGGCCGTAGACCGCATAAGGGATGGGGAACCAGTCGCAGCCGGTCAGCAGGGCGGCGGAGATCGCCGCGGCGCTGAGTCCGACGCCCACGGCCTTGGCGATGGTCTTGTTCTTTCTCTTCATCGGGCGAGGGCCTCCTTCCACGATGTCCTTTGTTTAGGAATCTCTATTTGATTATCATAACAGAGACGGCGCGCTTTGTCCAGTCCGGATCAGTCCAGGTATTGCTCCCGGAAGCAGTCCGCCGGCAGGCAGTCCGCCAGGCCCGTCAGCAGCTCCCGCGTCTCCAGGGTCGGGGCCTCCTCCGGGGCGCGCAGCAGCTCCTGCTCTCCCCGCTCCAGCGAGACGCGCACGGTGGTGCCCTGATCGGCCCGGCTCTCCAGCAGCAGCGCGCCGCCGTGGGCCTGGGCCGCCAGACGCACCGCCGTAAGCCCCAGGCCCGGCCCGGCGTTCATCTGATCCAGCCGGAAGCCGTGGCGGTAGCGGTCCAGCACCCGGGGCAGCTCCTCCGGCGGGATGCCGCAGCCGTCGTCGTCCACGGCCAGCACCACGCTCCTGGGAGACTCCAGCAGACTCACCGAGATCCGGGTGGCGTTTTTGGCGTGGCGGATCGCGTTGGACAGCAGGTTCATGAGCATGGCGGAGATGAGCCTCGGATCGGCCCGGACCGGCACGCGGCTGCCGCAGCGGTTCACAAAGCGCAGCTGGGGCGTCACCGCCGCGGCGGCGTCCAGAATGGACGTGCACAGGGCGCTGAGATCAAAGACGCGGCTCTCCGGCGCCGTCCGGTCCCGGGACAGGTCCAGCACCAGAGCGGCGTTGTTCAGCTGCCGCAGGATCTGGTATTGGCTGCGGGTGATGCTGCGCAGATTCTCCAGCAGCAGGGGACAGTCCTTCTCCTCGGCCTGGGTCCGCAGCTGATCCGCCGCCATCCCCATGTTCATGAGGGAGCTGCGCAGAGCGTAGAGAAAGGGCTGGTTCAGCACCGCCGGCGCTTCCTCCTGGGGCCGCAGGAAAAAGATCTGCTCCTTCTCCAGCCTGGAGACCCGCAGCAGATAGGGCTTCTGCCGCAGACAGATCTGGGCCAGAAAAGAAGAGGCCTGCACCCCGCCGATCAGCTCCCCGAACAGCTCCGGGACCCGTTTCCCCATACAGTCCCCGCCCAGGATCTCCCTGGCGGCGGCATTCAAATAGACGGCGCGGCCCGCCCGCACCAGCACGGCGGCCTCCTCGGTCATGGCCAGCAGCTTCTCCTCCGTACCCTGCATTCCTACCCTCCTGTTCTCCGCCCCCGGGGCGGCACGAGACCTTTTCGGCCTCTATTTTACCACGCTTCGACAATATATACAAGATATACAAGTTCTGCGGGGAAAAAGCCCGCTTCGCTGTGAAAATTTCGGCATTATTCCGGCAAAAATAAAAAGCGGGGAAACTTGATTTTTATAGATAGTATATGTTAAAATGATAACGCTTCCGGGGTATTTCCCGCGCTTGGAAGCATTTCCCAGACCTATTTCTGCAAAAATCTTATAAAATTGGAGGATACATTCATGATCAAAGTCGGTATCAATGGCTTCGGCCGCATCGGTTCCCTGGCCTTCCGGGCCGCCATCAAGTCGGACGACATCGAGGTCGTCGCCATCAACGCCCCCGGCCATCCCGCCAGCCACATCGCTTACTGCGTGAAGTACGATTCCGTGCACGGCCGCTTCGACGGCGAAGTCTTCGGCAACGACGAGGACAGCACCGTCACCGTCAACGGCAAGGTCGTCAAGATCCTCTCCGACAAGGCTTACCGCGACGCCACCCTGATCCCCTGGGGCGAGCTGGGCGTGGAGTACGTGCTGGAGTGCACCGGCGTGTATCTGGACAAGGCCAAGGCTCAGGCTCATATCGACGCCGGCGCCAAGGTCGTCGTCATGTCCGGCCCCGCCAAGGACGACACCCCGATGTTCGTCTGCGGCGTCAACCTGGAGAAGTACACCCCCGACATGCAGTTCGTTTCCAACGCCTCCTGCACCACCAACTGCCTGGCCCCCATCACCAAGGTCGTCAATGACAACTTCGGCGTTGTCGAGGGCCTGATGACCACCGTGCACGCCTCCACCGCCACCCAGGCCATCGTGGACGGCTTCCCCAAGAAGAAGGATCTGCGCGGCGCCCGCTCCATCTACAACAACATC
>CACYLY010000041.1 GCA_902775355.1 Oscillospiraceae bacterium | reverse complement strand
CTACTCCAAGTTCATGCACGGCCTGAAGCTGGCCGGTATCGAGATGAACCGCAAGATGCTCTCCGAGACTGCGATCCACGATCCCGCCGCCTTCACCGCTCTGTGCGACCTGGCGAAGAACGCCCAGTAATCTGCGGAAAAGCCGAAAACCCCGACCTTCGAGAGAGGGTCGGGGTTTTCGGCGCTCTCCGGGACCTTGCTGTCCCTGCGAGGGGAAGTCCCCGGTGTGCGCAGCGGTTCGCAAGAACAGCTTGAGGGAGACGCGGCAATGCCGGTCTGCGCCGTAGGGGAGGGGCTTGCCCCTCCCGCGGAGGAGGGACAGCCCATCTGTCAGCCGCCTTGTGGAGGATCGGCAGCCGCCGCCTTTCCCTCAAGGGGAAGTCCCGTCTGCCCCCGGCGTGGTCCGCCGTCCAGCATTCTCCTCTTGCGCGGCGACGGGGGAGAGTGTAAAATACAGTCATGGAAAACGTGACGAAAGAGAAAAAACGCGGCTTTGCCGCCATCTGGAAGCTCTGCCCGCTGCGGCACGCGCTGCTGCTTCTGGGCTGCCTGCTGATCCTCGGGCACCTGTCCACCCGGAAGAACTACGCCCTGAACCGGGCCCTGTCCGAGGGCTTCGTGCGCCCGGTCCACCGCTTCCTCAGCCGCCTGTACGATCCGCTGCCCTTCTCCGTGGCGGAGCTGCTGATCGCCCTGGCGGTCATCGGCGTTTTAGTTTACATAATTTTTTCTCTGATCCGCATGATCCGGCGGAAGACCTGGGGAAAACAGGTTTACATAACGATAATCACCCTGCTGGCCGCCGGTGCGCTGGTCTATGGGGGCTTCTGCCTGCTCTGGGGCGTGTACTATTACGGGGACGATTTCATGGCCAAAAGCGGCCTGAAAAAGGAGAAGATCTCCACCGAGCAGCTGGCGGAGGTCACGGCCTGGTACGCGGCCCTTGCCAACGAATACGCCGATCAGGTGCCCCGGGACGGGAGCGGCGTCTGCGCGCTGGACCGGCGAGCGGTGCTGGAGCGCTCTCCGGAGGTCTACCGGGAGCTGGAGCGGCGCTTCCCCTGCCTGGAGGGGCCGGCGGTCCACACCAAGGGGATCCTCTGCTCCCGGGTCATGAGCTATCTGGATTTTACCGGCTTTTTCTTCCCCTTCAGCGCCGAGGCCAACGTGAACATGGACTTTCCGCCCTGCCTGCTGCCCTCCACCGTGGCCCATGAGCTGGCCCACCAGCGGGGCGTGGCCAAGGAGCAGGAGGCGAATTTCGTGGCGGTGCTGGCCTGCCTGGACTACGGGGACCCGGAGTACGTGTACTCCGCGGCGCTGCTGGCTTACACCCACCTGGGCAACGCCCTGTACGGCGCGGATCGGGCCGTCTGGGAGCAGGTCTACGGCAGCCTGAGCGAGGACGTGCGTCGGGACTTCGCCGCCAACCGGGCCTATTGGAAGCGGTTTGAGACCCCGGTGCGGGAGGCCTCCAACACGGTGTACGAGGGCTTTCTGCAGAGCTATGACCAGGACCTGGGCCTGAAGAGCTACGGGGCCTGCGTGGACCTGCTGGTGAACTATTACTATACGGCCCGACAGGGGCAGGAGAAATGACAGGCGCGACATGAGCGTCTGTCATTTTTCCCCTTCTGAGACCTCCCTGCGCCCGTAGGGGCGACCTTTGGCCGCCCGCCGAATACGCTGCGACGCGTTGTCCGCGGAGCGATCAGGGGATCGCTCCCTACGCGTCCCGCTTCCCCGCGCCCGTAGGGGCGACCTTTGGCCGCCGGCCGAATACGCGCCGCGGAGCGATCAGGGGATCGCTCCCTACGCGTCCCGCTTCCCCGCGCCCGTAGGGGCGACCTTTGGCCGCCGGCCGAATACGCGGCGACGCGTTGTCCGCGGAGCGATCAGGGGATCGCTCCCTGCGCGGCTTGACCGGCCCCCGCCGGGGAATGGCGCAGGTTCCGTTTTTCCTTGATTGCAGAACGGGGAAAGCTGTGCTATACTCTCATAATGAGGAAATATGAGTTTTCCGGGCGGAGAAGGCTGCGCCCGGGACGGAGGACGCCATGAAGGATTTTACCCATTTCAACGATGAGGGCCGGGCGAAGATGGTGAACGTGGGGGAAAAGCCGCCCACGGTCCGCACTGCCGTGGCCGGGGCCCGGGTCCTGGTGAACCGGGAGACCTTTGAGCTGATCCGCAGCGGCGGCATGAAGAAGGGCGACGTGCTCACCGTGGCCCAGGTGGCCGGAGTCATGGGGGCCAAGCGCACCCCGGAGCTGATCCCCATGTGCCACCCCATCCTCATCGACGGGGTGGACCTGCGCCTGCGGCTGGACGAGGAGCGCTGCAGCGTGGAGATCACCGCGTCCGTCTCCTGCGCCGGGCGCACCGGCGTGGAGATGGAGGCCCTCACCGCCGCCGCCACCGCCGCCCTCACGGTCTACGACATGTGCAAGGCCGTGCAGAAGGACATGGTCATCACGGATCTGCGCCTGCTGAAGAAGACCGGCGGCGTCCACGGGGACTTTACCCGGGAGGAACAGAATGGATAAACAGGAGATCACCGCCCTGCTGGAGGGCGTGGCCGCCGGGACCACAACGGTGGAGGAGGCGGTGCTGCGGCTGAAGACTGCGCCCATCCGGGAGCTGGAGGGCTATGCCAAGGTGGACCTGCACCGGGGCCTGCGCCAGGGCGTGCCGGAGGTCATTTACGGCCAGGGGAAGGCGCCGGAGCAGATCCTGGGCATCGCCAGGGCCATGCGGGAGGCGGGGCAGGAGACCGTGCTGGTCACCCGCATGAGCGACGAGGCGGTGGCCCTGGTGGAAAAGGAGCTGCCCCTGCGCTACGATCCCCGGTCTCGGACCGGGATCATCGGCAAAACGCCGGAGCCCACAGGCAAGGGCACCGTGGTGGTGGCCACCGGCGGCACCAGCGATATCCCCGTGGCGGAGGAGGCCGCCGTTACCGCCGAGGCTCTGGGCAACCGGGTGACGAGGCTCTACGACGTGGGGGTCTCCGGCATCCATAGGCTTCTGAGCCATGTGGACGAAATTATGAGCGCCCGGGTCATCGTGGCCGTGGCGGGCATGGAGGGGGCGCTGCCCTCGGTGATCGGAGGCCTGGCGGACTGCCCGGTGATCGCCGTGCCCACCAGCGTGGGCTACGGAGCCTCCCTGGGCGGCATCGCGGCGCTGCTGAGCATGCTGAATTCCTGCGCCAGCGGGGTGGCGGTGGTGAACATCGACAACGGCTTCGGCGCGGGCTACATGGCCAGCGTCATCAACCATCTGAATTGATTTTTTTAGTTTTATATATATGATGACACTGCAAGAATTCTTTACCGAACATCCGCGGGCGGCGCTGGCCTTTTCCGGCGGCGTGGACTCGGCCTATCTGCTGTACGCTGGGCTGCGGGCCGGGGCGGAGCTGCGGCCCTACTATGTGAAGACCGCCTTTCAGCCGTGCTTTGAGTATGAGGACGCCCTGCGGCTCTGCCGGGAGCTGGGAGCGGAACCCACCGTGCTGCGGGCGGACGCGCTGGGGGACGAGCGGGTGCGCCAAAACGGCCCGGAGCGCTGCTACTATTGCAAAATCAGAATTATGTCAACCATTCTGGCCGCCGCCCGGCAGGACGGATACCCGGTGCTGCTGGACGGCACCAACGCCTCGGACGAGGCGGGGGACCGGCCGGGGATGCGGGCGCTTTCGGAGCTGGGGGTGCTCTCGCCCCTGCGGCTCTGCGGCCTGACGAAACCGGAGATCCGGCGGCTTTCCAAAGAGGCGGGGCTCTTCACCTGGAACAAGCCCGCCTACGCCTGCCTGGCCACCCGCGTGAAGACCGGGGAGCCCATCCGCCCGGAAACGCTGCGGGCCGTGGAGGAGAGCGAGGACTTTCTCTTTTCCCTGGGTTTTTCGGATTTTCGGGTGCGCACGGCGGAGGGGAAGGCCCTGCTGCAGTTCCCGGCGGAGCAGCTGGCGGCCGCGTATGAACATGAAAACGAGATCCGCCGGCGGCTTGCGCCGCTGTTTGCGGAGCTTCGGATCGACCCCGAGGGGAGGAAAACGAGCCTGTGAAGATCCTGTATTTTGACTGCGCCATGGGCGCCGCCGGGGACATGCTGGCGGCGGCTCTGCTGGAGCTGCACCCGGAGAGCGCGGCTTTCCTGGAAAAGCTGAACGCCGCGCTGCCCAAGGGCGTGAGAGCCTGGGCGGAGAAGGACAGAAAGCGGGGCATCCGCGGGACCCACTTCCACGTGGATATCGATGGAGAGGAAGAGGGCCTTGAGGAGGGCCGCCATCATCCGCATAGCTCGGTGAAGGAGATCCTGGCGCGGATCGAGGCCCTGGAGATCCCGGAGCAGGTGAAAAGGGACGCCCTGGCCGTCTATCGGCGGATCGCGGAGGCGGAGAGCGCCGTCCACGGCCAGCCGGTGGAGAACATCCACCTCCACGAGGTGGGCTCCCTGGACGCCCTGGCAGACGTGCTGGCGGTGTGCTGGCTGCTGTGGGAGCTGGGAGCGGACCAGATCTGCTGCACGGAGATCGCCGTGGGCAGCGGCACCGTCAAATGCGCCCACGGGATCCTGCCGGTGCCGGCCCCCGCCACCGCACTGCTGCTGCGGGGAATGCCGATCCGGCCGGGAGAGGAAAAGGGAGAACTGTGCACGCCCACGGGGGCCGCGCTGCTGGGCCACTTTGTCAAGCGCTTCGGGATGCCCGCCATGGAGCTGAAGCAATGCGGCGTGGGCACCGGGACCAAGGACTTTGAGACCGCCAACATCCTGCGGGCTTTCCTGGGCGAGGGGGAGGACGGCGCGGAGACCGTGCTGGAGCTGCGCTGTAATCTGGACGACAATACGCCGGAGGAGATCGGCTTCGCCATGGAGCGGCTCTTCGAGGCCGGGGCCCTGGACGTGTTTACCGCGCCCATCGGCATGAAAAAGAACCGGCCTGGAATTATGTTAACAGTATTATGTAAACAAGAACAGCGGGAGGAACTGCTGCGCTGCCTGTTCCGCCACACCGGGACCCTGGGGGTGCGGGAGAGCGTCTGCCCCCGCTATACCCTCCGCCGGAGTTTTCGCAGCGTGGACACCGAGGCGGGACCGGTGCGGGTGAAATGCGCCGAGGGCTTCGGCGTCCGGCGGGAGAAGCCGGAGTATGAGGACCTGGCCCGGATCGCCCGGGAGCGGGGGATCAGCCTGCGCCAGGCCGCGGCGCTGCTGGAGAAAAGGGCATGAAGATCGCGGTGATCGGCTTTTCCGGCTCCGGCAAGTCCACCCTGGCCCGGAAGCTTTCGGAGATCACGGGCGCGCCCGTGCTGCACCTGGACAGGGTGCAGTTCCTGCCGGACTGGGAGATCCGGCCCGAGGAGGAGAAGAGGGCCATGGTCCGGGATTTCCTGGATTCTCACCTGGCCTGGATCGTCGACGGGAACTACACCAAGCTCTCCTATGAGCGGCGGCTGGAGGAGGCGGACCAGATCTGGATCCTGCTTTTCAACAGGGTAACCCGCTTCTGCCGGATCCTGCGGCGTTATCGGCAGTATCGGGGCAAGACCCGGGACGATATGGCCGAGGGCTGCCCGGAAAAAGTGGACGCGGAGTTCGCCCGCTGGGTCCTCTGGGACTGCTGCACGCCGGAAAAGGCGGAACGCTTCAAGGACGTGGTGCGGCGGTACCCGGAGAAGAGCCATCTGCTTACGAACCAGCGGCAGGTGGATACCGCCCTGCGGCTCTTTGAGGAGGGGCGGCTGTGATCGGCGCGGCGGTGACCGTGCTGGTGGACCGCCCTCTCGGCAGCGCCCACCCGGCCTACCCGGATTTGATCTATCCGGTGAATTACGGCTATATCCCCGGCATCATGGCCCCGGACGGCGAGGATCAGGACGCCTATATCCTGGGCGTCGACCGGCCCGTAAAGCGCTTTGCCGGCCGGGTCATCGCCGTGATCCGCCGAAGGGACGACGCGGAGGACAAGTGGGTGGTCGCCCCGGAGGATCGGCATTTCACGCGGGAAGAGATCGCCGAGGCGGTCCGCTTTCAAGAGCGCTTTTTTGATTCGGTGATCGAGATGAGAGAAGACTGAGCGCGGCGAAAACGATTCGCCGCCGGGAAACGGGAGGCGGGAGATATGATCAAATTCGGAACCGGCGGCTGGCGGGCCGTCATTGCGGAGGACTTCACCAAGGCCAATCTGCGCCTGCTGACGGCGGGACTCTGCCGCCTGATGGACAAGGAAGGCCACGCCGGGGAGGAACTCTGCGTGGGCTACGACCGGCGCTTTCTCTCCAAGGAGTCGGCCCACTGGATCGCCGAGGTCCTGACGGGCTATGGCTATCGGGTCCTGATGGTCAACCGCTCCTCGCCCACGCCGCTGCTCATGTATCTGGTCAAGACCCGGGGCGATTCCTACGGCATGATGGTCACCGCCAGCCACAACCCCGCCATCTACAACGGGGTGAAGATCTTCACCGCCGGCGGGCGGGACGCGGACCTGACGGTGACGGCGAAGATCGAGGCGGAGATCGCCGCGGCGGATCCGGAGAAGATCCCCTCCGTCCCTTACGAGGAGGCCCTGGAGCGGGGCCTGGTCCGGGAGGACAACCCGGCCAACGATTATATCGACAGTATCCTGGCCCTCATCGACCAGGAGGCCATCAAGAAGGCCCGGCTGCGGGTGGCCCTGGACCCCATGTACGGGGTGAGCCAGACCTGCCTGCGCACCATCCTGATGACCTGCCGCTGCGACGTGGAGGTCATTCACGACCGGCACGACACCCTCTTTGGCGGCAAGCTCCCCGCGCCCAACGCCGCCACCCTGATCCCCCTGTCCAACTTCGTCCTGGACAATCACTGCGACCTGGGCGTGGCCACCGACGGGGACGCGGACCGGCTGGGCGTCATCGACGAGCGGGGCGGCTTCATCCACCCCAACACCCTGCTGGTGCTGCTGTACTACTATCTGGTGAAATACCGGGGCTGGCAGGGCCCCTGCGTGCGCAACAACTCCACCACCCACCTGCTGGACCGGGTGGCGGAGGGCCTGGGCCAGCGCTGCTACGAGGTGCCGGTGGGCTTCAAGTACGTCTCCGCCAAGATGGCGGAGACCGACGCCATCATCGGCGGCGAGAGCTCCGGCGGCATGGCGGTCCGGGGACACATCTCCGGCAAGGACGGCATCTACGCCGCGGCCCTGCTGGCGGAGATGCTGGCCGTCACGGGCAAGTCCATCAGCGCCCTTTACCGGGAGATCACCGACCGATACGGCGAGCTCTGCTATCGGGAGGCGGACTTCCGCATGACGGCGGAGCGGAAGGCCCAGCTGCAGAAGAGCCTGTTTAAAGAGCTGCTCCTGCCGGACTTCGGGGACGTGGACCGGGTGGATCGGCGGGACGGGGTCAAGTGCTGGCTTGCCGACGGAAGCTGGGTCATCTGCCGCTTCTCCGGCACGGAGCCCCTGCTACGCATGGCTGCGGAAGCGGAGAGCGGCGAGAGGGCGGAGGCCCTGATCGCAAAATGGAGAGCGCTGCTGAGCCTGTGACGAGGTGCCGAGATGAACATTATCATTCTGGATATGGAGTGGAACCAGCCGCTGGATCTGAACAGCATGCGCCGGGAGCCCTTTCCCTTTGATTCGGAGATCATCGAGTTCGGCGCCGTGAAGCTGGGCGACGGCCTGAAGCCGGAGGATGAATTCAAGTGCTATGTCCGGCCCACGGTCTATCCCTTCCTCAGCGGCTCGGTGGCGCGGCTCACCAAGATCCGGCCCCAGAACCTGGAGAACGCCCCGCTGTTTCCCGAGGCCTGCGAGCGCTTTCTGGCCTGGTGCGGCGAGCCCTTCTGCCTCTGCGCCTGGGGGCCGACAGATCTGCGGGTGCTGCTGGACAATATGCTGATCCACGGCGTGGAGACCCCGGAGACGGTGCTCAGCTGCGACCTGCAGCGGGTCTTCGGCCGGGAGATCATGCGGGACAACCGCCAGTGCTCCCTGGAAAAGGCCATGGAAGTGCTGGGCATCCGGATGGATCGGGCCCACGACGCCCTGAACGACGCCCGCAATACCGCCCGGGTCTGTGAGCGGATGGACCTGGCCGCCTGCCTGGAGGAATACGCCTTTCGCCTGGTGTATTACGGACAGGACCGGCTGGCCGGCCTGGGAGAGGGCAGACGCTATGCGGATCTGGAGCAGGCCCTGGCCGACGGGAGCCTGACGGACTTTCCCTGCCCCTACTGCGGCCAGACGCCGGAGCCGGGGGCCTGGCTGCGGGACCCGTCCGGCGGCCTGCTGTCCTACCGGGTCTGCCCGGAGGGGGACGAGTTCCTGCTCCGCCTGAAATATCGCCGGGGTCCGGCCGGGAGCCTGCTGGCGGGCCGGCGGATCTATGAGATGAGCGACGATCTCTGGGAGCAGTACCAGGACGCCCTGGAGGCCGCCGGAGGGTAAAGAATCGCGAAAGGGGAGAGAGACATGCGGGCAAAACTTCGGAGCGCGCTCTTCTGTCTGACGGCGCTCCTGTTGCTGACAGGCTGCGGCGCCGAAACGGCGGAGACGCCGGGCTATACCCAAATCAGCCAGGAGGAGGCGGCGCGCATGATGGAGCGGGACGAGGACTGCGTGATCGTGGATGTGCGGCGCCTGGACGAGTATGAGGAGTCCCACATCCCCGGAGCCGTCCTGATCCCCAACGAGAGCATCGGCCGGGAGCCGCCGGAGCTGCTGCCGGACAAGGATCAGATCATCCTGGTCTACTGCCGCAGCGGCAACAGGAGCAAGCAGGCCGCCCAGAAGCTGGCGGACCTGGGCTATACGCGGGTCTATGAGTTCGGCGGGATCCTGGACTGGACCGGGCCGCTGATCACCCGGGAGAGGGAGGCCGCGGTCAGCAGTTCCGTGACGCTGACGGTGGACTTCGGCAGCCGCTGCCTCTACGCCCACCTGGAAAACAACGCCTCCGCCGCGGCGCTGACGGAAAAGCTGAACGCGGGGAGCATCGCGGTGGCGATGGCGGAGCGGGACGGCGCTGTGTACCTTGGCCTTCTGCCCTGGGAGCTGCCCGCCTCCGAGGAGGAGATCCGCGTCAAGCCGGGGGATATCCTGCTGCTTCAGGGCAATCAGATCGGCATCTGCGTGGAAGAGGGCAGCGGGACCTACACCCGCCTGGCCCGGATCGGGAACGGCACGGGAGAGCAGCTGCTGGAGCTCCTGGAGGTCGGAGACGGCAGTGTTCGCTTTTGGCTGGAATGGAGCGAATGAGGGAGACTGCGAAACCAATGACCCTTGAAGAAGGCGGGGGAATCAGAGAATGAGAAAAATGGAACGCAGGATCCTGGCCTGGCTGCTGCTTATGCTGCTGGTCTGCTCTTCGGCGCCTCTGCGGGCGGAGGCCGCCGCCGGTGAGACGGCGGCGCCGTCTTCTGCCGGGGCGGCACCGGAGACCCGGCTGCCGGGAGAGCGCAAAAAGGTCACGGTGATGATCTATATGACCGGCTCGGACCTGGAGCCCTCTTCCAAGGCCGCCACCAAGGATATGGAGGAGATGGCCGCCAGCGGCATCGACCTGCGGGAAAACAACCTGGTGGTCTTTACCGGCGGCGCCCCCAAGTGGCACTGTGAGGTGCCGGAGGATGTGAACGCCCTGCTGCAGTTGACAGAGGACGGTTTTCAGCTGATCGACAGCTTTCCTCAACTGTCCATGGGCACGGCGGAAAACCTGTCCCGTTTCCTGAATCTGGCCTGGGAGCGCTTTCCGGCGGAGGAATACTATCTGATCCTCTGGGACCACGGCAATGGCCCGGTGATGGGCTATTGCATGGACAAGCTCTATAATAACGACATGCTCAGCCTGGCGGAGATGCGGCAGGCTCTGGAGGATTCGCCCTTCTCCGCGGAAAACCGCCTGGGCATCCTCGGCTTTGACGCCTGCCTGATGGCCAGCGCGGAGCTGGTGTGTATGCTGGGCGACTATGCGGACTATATGATCGCCTCCCAGGAGACGGAGCCCAACTTCGGCTGGAACTACGCTTTTTTGGGCGACTGCGGGAAAATCCCCGCGAAAGACCTGGCCTGCCGGGCGGCGGACGCCTACCTGGCGTATTCCCTGGCGTATTTTGACAACAACCCCTTTTTCAACAGCGACGTGACCCTGGCGGTGGTGGACCTGGCCTTCGCTTCCGAGCTGAAGGACGGGATCTGCGCTTTGTTCCGCAGGGCCGCGCCGGATGTGCTGGGCCGCTTCAACCGCATCGCCGCCTCCCGGGTCCAGACCCGCTCCTTCGGCAGGGCCACCACCGGGTCCGAGTATGACCTGGTGGATCTGCGCTGCCTTCTGGAGGAGATGGGGGACGAGTATCCCGATGAGACGGCGGAGCTGACCGCCCTGCTGGACCGGATGGTGGTCTGTTCCGCCTCCAATACCGAGCAGAGCTGCGGCCTCAGCCTGTATTTCCCCTTCTATAACAAGAACTATTACAGCAGCCAGTGGAAAGAAGCCTATCGGGACATGGACGTGTTTCCGGACTATCTGAGCTTTCTCTACCGCTATGAGCAGACCTGGCTGGGCGCCGATCTGCAGGAGCTTTACGACACGGCGCTGCTGGTGGAAAAAAGGGAGCCCGCAGGCACCTATTTTCTGCCGCTGACGCCGGAGCAGCTGGACGCCGCGGCGGAGGCTCGCTTCTACATCCTGCGCAGACTGGGCGAGGGCGTGTACGCCCCGGTGTACATCGGGACGAGGGTGGAGAAGGGGCCGGACGGCCTGACCGCGTTCTTTGACGGCAATATCATCTACTATGAGGACGATTTCGGCGCAAAGGGCATCCCCTCCCTGATGGTCACCAACCAGGTGGGCAGCCGCACGGATTACAGGCTGACCAGCTGCTTCGTGGAAAACGTACCCATCGGATACTCCGACTGGGAGCAGCGGAAGTGCGACCTGCAGCTGTCCGCCGACGCTTCCGATGGGAGCGTGGCGATCAAGGGCATTTATGAAATGAATCCCGACGAGGGCGCGGGTACGGGCAAACAGGCGGAGATCGACCTCACCCAGTGGCGGTTCATGTTTTTCGTGGATCTGCCGGCCCGCTACCTGACCCGGGCGGAAAACGGCCGGATCCTGGGCCTCTGGCAGTGGCCGACCCGGGATTCGCTGGAGGGATGGGAGATCCCTCTGGCGGACAACGTGCATTTTGTTATGGAACCGCTGTACGACGACGGCCGGTCTTATTACCTGATGTTTGAGCTGACAGACGTGCAGGGCGACCGCCTGTGTTCGGAGCCCTGCGAGCTGGAGGTGCAGCCGGCGCCGCCCGCGCCGGAGCCGGAATACACCTTGGTGGAATGGCGGGAAGACCTGGGCGGGGAGCTGGAGCTGCAGGGCGTCCGGCTGCGCTTTGATTACGGAAAAAGCGCGGAGTCCCAGCGCCTGATCTTCTCGGTGACGGCCAGCAATGAAACGGATTCCCGGGTCGCGGTCCATCTGGACAGGCCCTCCGTCAACGGCATCAGCGGAGATTCCTTCGGCATGGGACTGGAGCTGGAGCCGGGTCAGACCCTTTCCCGGGAGTTCTGGAGCCTGGAGGCGCTGCTGAGTGCCACGGGCAGCGCTTCCCATATCCGCTTTTTCGTCTCTGTGGAAGACAGCGACAACTATGCCACCTTCTGCCGGGATCTGCCGGTGGAACTCGGGAATCTGGATGAGAGGGAGCCCGCGATCCTGCATCGGCCCTTTATGGACGCTTTCGCGGAGCAGCAGCTGCTGCTCTCGGAGGATGGGATGGAGGTCACGCTCCTGGGCCTGGGCTTTTATCCCGGCTCCTGGGGAGTGGATGAAAACGCGTCGGAAGCCCAGCTCATGGCCTTTTACCGGATCGACAACCGCTCGGACGCCGGGCATTCCGTTTCCGTCCCGGCGCTGTGCCTCAACGGCGTGGAACTGAACGCCTCGGCCCTGCCCTTCTGGGACGTGATGGACCTGGAGCCCGGGCAGAGCTGCTACTGCGTGCAGAAGCTTTCGCGAAAAGCCCTGATGCGGCCCGATCCTGCCGGCGACGACCCCGAGCATGAGACGGAGCAGCTGCTGATCGACAGCATCTCCTCGGCCTCGGCCCTGCTGGTGGTGGATGAGCGGGGCGTCTGGCTTCCCATCCGGCTGGACCGGGCCGGAACGGGAAAGACCCTGGCGCCCGGGGGCGAGCTGCTGTATGAGGACGAGACCTGGCGGGTCTATCGGGAAGCTTGCGAAGAGCGGGGAACAGAGAAGATCTGTCTCTGGATCGAAAACAAAACAGATCAGGTACTGTCCTTCACCCTGCGGGGCGGGGAACAGTATCTGGCTTCGGAAATCATCGGGCCGAGGGCGAGGTGCTTCCTGGACGTGGATGCGCCCTCTGCTGAAGCGCCCTATCAGGACTTGGTGCTGCGATGCTATACCTGGGAGGAAGCGGTGCAGTACTACAGGACGTATCTGCAGAACGGGGAGCCGAAGGAAACGGAACCCTTCCCGCTGGAGGTGAAAGGGGGGACGGGAGCATGAAGCGATGGACCATTTTGCTTCTGGCGGCGGCGCTGCTGCTGAGCGCCTGCGGAAGCCAGGCTGCTCCCCCGGCCGAATCCGGGGAGAGCCAGGACCTCCGGCCGGCGGAGGCGGAGAGCACGGCCCCCCCGGAAGCGGAGCCGGCTGAACCGGAAGAGGAACCGGAGGAGATCATCGCGATCGATCCGCAGCTCTACTCCCCGGAAAACTGCCGCTATACCCTGCTGGACAGGGAAGAGCTCCGCCTCGATCTGATCTTTACAAAAGACATGTCCACGGGCGGCCCCATGATCCTCTACATGGCGGAGAACCGCTGCGAGGAGGAGCTCCGGGTGGACATCTCTCAGGTGCTGCTGAACGGCAGCGTTCGGGCGGGGACGGAAGACACGCTGACGGTGCCGGCAAAGTCCGTCCGGCAGATGACCAATCCCACAGGCCTGCTGCAGAGCTGCACCTGGATCGGCTATGAGAACCTGCGGGAATTCTCCGCCTCCCTGTGCCTGACCAGGAGCGGCGAGAAGAGAGGGGAGAGCATCCCCTGCAGCGTCTCCTTCCCGGAGGGGATCCGCCCGTGCTTCCGTTATGAGAGCTATCGGGAGGGAAGAGCGGACCGCCAGGTGCTGAGAGCGGACGAGAAGGTCTGCATCGCGCTGCTGGGCTGCGGCCGCTTCTTCCAGGACGGCAGCTTGGATCGGATGAAAGGCGTCCTCTGGATCGAGAACCGGAGCGAGGAGGAGATCCCGGCGGCTCTGTCCGGCCTGGAGGTGAACGGGGTGAACCTGCCCGTCTCCGTCCGCCGCCGGGAAGCGCTGCCGCCCCACAGCAGCTGCCTGCTGGAATTCACCGTGGGGAGCGAGGACTTTGATCTGGCGGGGATCCGCTCCGTGGAGAGCCTGCGCCTGCAGATCCTGAGCAGCGCCGAGGAAGACAGCGGCGGCGGCCTGAGCGCCGCCGGCGGGGCCTGGTATTCCGTGGCTCTGGCGGTCTCCGGAACGGCGGAGAACAGCGCCGCGGAGGGGACCCTGCTCTATGACGACGGCCTGCTGCAGCTGAGCCTGGTCTCCGCCGAGATCAAAGAATCCAGATGGCCCGATGTGATGAACGCGGAGTATACCCTCTACGTGGTCAACCGCCGCACGGACGGCATCAGCCTGTACTTCTCGGATCCCATGGTCGATGACCAGCCCTATGAAAGCGCCGTCATGAAATCCGACTATTTTGACAAAACGAATGTTCGCTTCGGCCCGCAGAGCGAGGGCTATACGGTGTTGACGCTGGATTTGCCCGCCGAGACGGCGGGGGACTCCGCTCCGGTCTTTTCCTTCCGGCTGCAGCTGCGCTCCCAGGGCGGGGACAGTATCTTTTATACACTCCCGGAGAGGGTCCGGATAGATATTAAGGAGGACATGTCATGAAAAGAATCGTATGCCTGCTGCTGGCCGTGTGCCTGCTCGGCGCGTGCCTGACCGCCTGCGGTCAAGCTCAGCCTCAGCCCCAAAAAGAGCCGCAAGATACGGAGACTGTGAAGGAAAACGATCTGCCGAAGGCCCCGGAAGCCCCGGAGACCCCGGAGACCCCGGAAGCTGCGGAAGCTGCGAAAACCCCGGCGGAGGGAGAGTTCCCTTCCAACGACATCAGCGCCAGCCAGGTCGTCACCGGAGAGCGCGTGCTGGAGAACGTCAGCTTTGTGGTGGCGTATGACCCCTTCATCTACAAGGAGAAGGACGAGGAGGAGATCCGGCGGACGACGCTGTATTCCGGAGACATGAGCGATCAGATCGTCACCGGCCTCCACAGGGCGGGTGAACTGGAGGCGGTGATCCCGGAGATCCCCAACGTGACTTCCCAGACGGAGATCAACAAGGGCTTTGACTTCAGCGAGGTCAATCGGGCCGCCGGAAGAGCCGGCGGGCAGGACCCAATATACGAGAAGGGCGATACCCACGTTTTCTTCTGTTTTGACTCCACCGCGAGCTTCCGCATCCAGGAGGAGTTCACCTGCGTCTATGAGGGCGAGCACTGCTATATCTGGTCTCTGAACAACTCCATCGGGGAGGCGGACGGCGTTCAGGTGGCCGCGGAATTCGACGGGAAGATCTTCGACAGAGACACCACCTACTTCGGCACCCCCCGCTTTACCGAGAACGGCGGCAAGGTGAACGTGCTGTTCTACCCGATGCCCGAGGGGCTCTGCGGCTTCTTCTGCACGGGCGATATCTACTCCTCCCTGGAAGCCCCGCAGTCTGTGGCGGAGCGCTACAAGCTGAACACGGACCATGCCATCATCAACATCAACAGCAAGATGCTGGGAAAGAACATGCCCGAGGTCTATTCCACCCTGGCCCATGAGCTCCAGCATCAGATCTGCGCCACCGAGGCCTTCTATTACGTGGACAGCCCCTTTGTCCAGATGTGGCTGGACGAGGCCATGGCCGCCTGCGCCGAGGAGCTCTGCTATCCCGGCATCAAGATCGAGGGCTACTACAATCTGCTGATGTATTTCAGCGATAATTTCCGGAAAGGCCAGTCCCTGTACAACTTTGAAAACGAGACGGACGAGTTCATCGGCGCCTACGGCGCGGTCTACCTCTTTGAGGAGTATCTGACGCAGCACGCCGGCGAGGATGTGTTCAGCAAGATCCATAACTATTGGAAGACCAGCTACCGCAGCGATGTCACCGAGGCCCAGGCGATCTACGCTTCCGTGCCCCAGAGCTTTATCGACGAGATCAATGAGAAGTACAGCTTCCCCACCAGCATCTCCGCGGGCTTCCGGAGCCCGGAGGAGGAGTGGATGAGCAAGATGACCCTGGACTTCTATCTAGAAGCCATCTCCCCGGAGCTGGGCCAGCTGATGAGCTACACCGACAAGGCCCGTATCTCCATGCTGTATTCCGAAGTGAATCCGCTGGATATCCAGGGCGGCGGACGTGTGATCGTCGCCTGTGAGAACGGCTCCTTCACCATCCCCGACGATGCCGGAAAAGGCCTGATCTTTATCGGTCTGGACAAGAATTTCAACGTGGTCACCGAAGTCTACACCAACGCAAGATAAGGAAAGCGCCTGAGCCTGACGAGAGCTGCCCTCGGGGCGGAAGAAGGAGAGAACGATGCTGCACAAGGCGGGAAAACGAATTCTGATCGTATTGGGGATCCTGGCGATGCTCCTTTATCTCTTCGGGTGCCGGAGCGGGACGGACGGGCTGCAGCCCGCCGAAGACCCGGTACAGGAAGAGAGTGGGCAGAGCACAGCCCGGAATGTGGTGCGCGGCAGCTGCGGCGAGCACATGACCTGGGAGTACGACCGCATCTCCAAGACCCTGAGCATCTCCGGCAGCGGGGACATGGTCACCCCCGAGCGCTTCATGTGGAGCGACTATGTGATCAAAAAGCTGGTGATCTCCGAGGGCGTCACCTCCATTGCCGCGGACGCCTTCTATTCCAATCACCGGCTCACCGGGGAGCTGCAGCTGCCGGACAGCCTGAAAAGCATCGGGGACTTCGCCTTCTACGGCTGCAGCGGGCTGAGCGGCACACTGACGCTGCCGGACGGCCTGGAGACCGTGGCCGATTACGCCTTCACCGACTGCTCCGGCTTTTCGGGGATCCGACTCTCCCAAGGCCTGAAGAGCATCGGCAGGGAGGCCTTTTCCGGCTGCTCCGGCTTCCGGGGGGACCTGGTCCTGCCGGAGGGGCTGGAGAGCCTGGGCTTCTGCGCCTTTTACCAATGCGAGGGCCTTCGGGGGGATCTGCTCATCCCCGATACCGTGACGGAGATGGGCAGCTACGCCTTCTCCCAGTGCGGCTTTGACGGCGTCCTGCGCCTGTCCGCCGGCCTGACGGAGATCCCCTACGCCTGCTTCAACAGCACCGAGTCCTTCCACGGGGACCTGATCATCCCCCCGGGCGTCCGGCAGATCGGCTTCCAGGCCTTTGACGGCGGCGGCTTCGACGGGAGCCTCCGCCTGCCGGAGGGCCTGGAGCGCATCGACGACTACGCCTTCCGGGGCTGCAAACTGCTGCAGGGACCCTTGGAGATCCCGGACACGGTGACGGAGATCGGCGTCGGCGCCTTTGAAAGCTGCGAGTCTTTCCGCTCGCTGAAGCTGCCCGCGGGGCTGAGGCTGATCAGCCGGAGCAGCTTCCGCAGCTGCAAGGGGCTCTCCGGGCCTCTGGAGCTGCCGGAGGGACTGCTGGTCATCGGGGACGACGCCTTTGCCCGGACGGGCTTCACCGGCGAGCTGCGGCTGCCGGAGGGGCTGCGCTCTGTGGGCAGAGGAAGCTTCTTCCAATGCGCGGAGCTGACGGCGCTGCCCGATCTGCCGGAGAGCCTGGAGCATATTCAGGATCTTGCCTTCTTTGGCTGCACGGGACTGGCCGGCGCGCTGACGATCCCCGACGGGCTGTATGTCATCGGTGAGGACGCCTTCTCCGGCTGCAGCGGCCTCAGCTCCCTCAGCCTGGGCGCGAATCTGCGCAGCATGGGACCCGGCGCCTTTGCCGGCTGCGATGGTCTGGAAAGCGTGACCGTCCTGGGGGAGATCGTCCCCGACTACTACGGACAGGACGAGAAGGAGCCCAGCTTCCCCGCCGGCTGCCGGGTGGACGCGGCGCCGGGCGCCCGGGAATACCGGCAGATCTGGGAGCGGGAAAAGCAGGAGAGCGCCCCCGGCCCCGACGGGGAGGGTCTTGAGGCGGAGCGGGATGTTCCCTACTATTGGACCGACTCCCTGAGGGGAGAGGAATTCCGCGGTGCCGGGATCTATGCCGATGTGCGCCTGCAGTTCAGCGAGGGCAGGATCCTGGTCTCGGTGAACGGCCGCCCCTTCGACGAGACGGCCTTCTCCGCCGACCCCAACGACGAGGATCAGCGGGTCCTCTGCGGCCCGGGCTTCCTGTGCCGGGACCTGCGGGTGACGGAGCTGCAGTACGAGCAGGGCAAGGAAAGCCGGATCCTCACCGCCGAGCTGACGGACAGCCGGGGCCAGCCCTGCCGGATCCGGTTCCTGACCGGCTCGGAGGAAGCGCTGTACCGGTCAGAATAAAGGCAAAGGCCGGAGAACGTCGGCAGAAAAACAAAAGCTCCCGCGGGACCACAAGGGTCCTGCGGGAGCTTTTTGGCGGGCGGAAAGGGCTTGTACGAATTTCTGATAGAAAACTTTCCATTCTGCCTCGGAATCTTTTAAAGCTTCTTATCAGAAATCAGTATCAGTCCCTCCGCGCTTCGATCAGGCCCAGCTCGGTGTAGATCATGCCCCTCTTCCCCCGGTCGGAGCGCATGAGGGAAAAGGCCTCCACACGCATGGAGGCCGGCGGGATCCGGATCCCGGGCAGCTTCCCCGACGCTCTTCGGATCAGCGTGACGTGGGGGGAAAAGCGCTTGCGGTCGAAGGGGATCTCCGCCTCCGCCAGGGCGCGGCGCACCCGGCGGGCGAGAGCCTCCAGCGGGGCCGAGCCCTTCAGTCCGGCCCACCAGAGATCGCCGAAGCAGCCCAGCCCCTCCGGCGACAGCTCAAAGGGGCTGAAGGACACGCGCTCCAGAGCGTCCAGCACCGGCTCCGCCTCCGGGTATTCCCCGATGAAGGCCAGGGTCAGGTGCAGGTTCTCTCCGGCGGTGAAATTGCCCCGGACGCCCCGGTCATACAGCGCATTTTGGGCGGAGATCAGGGCCTCCTGCATCTCCGCCGACAGACGGACGGCAACGAACAGTCTCATTCTTTTTCCGTAAAGACCCGATAGAACTTGAGCATCAGCGGGATGTAAGTCAGCAGGAACACGACCAGAGCGCCCAGAAACACGGGCTTCTTGTGCCTGGGCCGGATGAGCATGCCCAGCATCATCCCCAGGGCGATCAGGCAGAACTTCAGCACCGCGATGAGCTTCCAGTCGCTGGTTTCGATATAGCGGTTTGCTGCGTCGAAGAGCTTTTTCATCAGGATCCTTCTCCTTCCTTTACGGGTTTTTCCCTGAAAGAACTATAGCATAAAACGAACGCATTATCCAGCAGAAAAAAACGCGCCCTAAGGCGCGTTACAAAGTGTAGACAAACCCCAAAGCATGTCATTGCGAGCATAGCGACGCGCGGGCAGCGTGCGACGATCCAAGCTCTGCTGTGCTCACACTGGCGTGGCAATCCGTTCTTCTTCAGAAAGGCTGTATTTTCAAGGCTTTTAGAATGCGGATCGCCACACCGCTTTTTGCCTTGGCAAAAATGCAGACATCGGTCACTTAATTCGCGATGACAGAATACCTACTTTGTCTACAGTCTGAAACGCGCCCTAAGGCGCGTTATCAATGTGCAGACAAGCCCAAAGCATGTCAGGCCCCGCGAAGCGCGGCGAAGCCGAAGAAGCGAAGAAGCCTGTATTTCAGATCTTTCTGCAGACTGCAGCAGGAGACCAGGGCCACGCCCCGGTTGTTCTCCGTCACAGGCTGCTGCTCGCTGCGGCTGTCCACATTCCAGAACACCGGGCCCGGCAGCCGGTAACCGGCTGCGGGTGCAGCTTGTCCGGGCGTTCTCGAAGACGGCGGCGGACGCGTTTCCTGTGCAGGCGTCAGACGCAAAAAACGATGGATCCGTCCGCTGCCGCCGATGGATCCATCGTTTTCTCGTCTGAGAAAGCCGAAACCCCGTTTACAGCCACCAGATGGTTTTCCGGAGCTCTTCCGGGAGCTTGTCGTAGGGCGCACCGCCGCGCAGCCAGGGGAGCTCGGGATCGGAATTCTGGTCGCAGAGTTCGCGGAGCAGGTCTGCCGTTTCGCAATGATCTGTGATTTCGATGAGCTTGCCGTCCTGAAAGCTGTAGGTGTACAACTTCCGGAAGCCGTGAGGCCGCTGCAGGCCCATGTGGATGTAATACCGAAAATCGAAATCGTCCGCCAGAAGCAGCTTCCCAGTAAAGGAAATGGGCAGATCGAGGTCCTTGTATGTCTCCGGACCGGACGGAAGGCCGGGCCGCGCGTCCGGCTTGAGCTCGAAATCAGTGGAAAGCAGAGACGCAGCCCCTCTTCCCCCTATGCCGACGCCGTTGATCGGGGGATAGACGCCCAGCCCGTCTTTTACCAGCAGCTCCCGGAGCGTGAGAACGGAGTCCCGGAGCTCGTAGGTGCAGCGGTAACCTCTCCGGCAGGCGGTGTGGATGCTGACGGGATGGAGCCCGTAAGCCTCGGGCCGGAACAGTTCTTCACCCATCCGGCGAAGGATGGTATACGCCTGCTCCTTGTCCTTAAGGATGTCTCCCAGTTGCGCTGTCACGGCTTTGTTCCTCCTTTGTCTGGCCCGATCGCCGAATCTGTTCCGGCAAAGCGCCCCGAAGTCCGGCAGACGATCAGGCTTTCTCGTCCATCTTTTCGCTCAGGTCGCGGAGGCTCTTCTCGAACTGGGCCCGGGAGATCGCGCCCCGCTCCAGAAAGAGTTCCAGGGTGTGCTTCTGGGAAAGATAGAGCCGGTGATTCTTTTCCGCGTGGGAGAGCGCCTCCCAGGCGGGATCCTTGATGGTGACGTCCATGAACAGATCTCCTTGCTTGTACATTCTGCCGGGGGACAGTATACTCCAAACCGGTCGAAAAGGCAAGAATAGAAAGCACGGCCGTCGGTGTCAAGTTGTTGTAGGAAAAAGCAGGTGGGGTCAAAATGGTCTAAGAGCGTTGAAGAGCGCGGTAACCTTGTTTTGCCGAGCGGGGAAAGAT
>CACYLY010000040.1 GCA_902775355.1 Oscillospiraceae bacterium | reverse complement strand
GGAATATCTCCTCGCAAACGTCCTCACGGCCTCGGACCGTTAAAACGATTTCAGGCTTTCTCCTGCTGGTAATGCTCGTCAACTTCATCTTCTCACCTCTTTCCAGTCTATTCCGCCCGGCCCGTCCGGTTTCCCCGTAGGGGCCGACGCCCTCGGCGGCCCGCTTCACTCAGCTCTGGTATCTTGCGAAGTTACCACCTGAGCAAAAAAAATCGCCTCGGGATTCCGGATGCCCAGCAGCTCAATCAGTTTGTCGGCATCGTCCATTCCGAAGCCGTTATTCCTGATTTTGCTGCTGAAAGTAGTCGGAGTCATCCCGATGCGTTCAGCCACCTGTCCCTGTGTCATACCGTTGCGAGCGATCTCAGCTCTAAGCGCGTTGACGTTCAGCACTTTGCTCCCTCCTTTCGAGTAACTTGAAAAGCTACTTGCACTATACAGCCCTTTTCGTAACTTGTCAAGATATTTTTTGAAAAAATATAAATTTTCTTGCATCTTGTAAAGTTACGTGGTAAAGTATAAGCACATCCAAGAAAGGAGGTGCACCATGAGTACAATCGGAGAACGTATCACTGCGCTGCGTCTCGACCTTGGCATGACGCAAACGGAGCTTGCTGCTGCCATTGGCGAGACGAAACAAACCATTTATAAGTATGAGCACGGGATCGTCACGAACATCCCGCTCTCAAAAATTGAAGCTCTGGCCCGGGCCCTTCGGTGCCCTCCGGTTGCTCTTACCGGTTGGGACGCGCAAAGAGCCGCCGACGAGGCAGAGCGTGAAGAGATCAACCGGCTTTTAGATCATGTTCGTCCGGATGATCGTAAGACTGTATTAGCTCTTCTAAAATCTCTCGCGCAAGAGGAATAAGCTTCGGGTTTTTGTCCAGGATCCGGTTAACTTCTTCCTTGAATCTATTCATCGGGGCGCTCCTTTTCCGGTTTGTCATTCGATAAATCTGAAAGGGGGTGTCCAGGATTAAGCCTGCTTAGTAGAATTAAAGAGGTGTCGCATATGGGCTTTTTGATTTGCTGGCTGTTACTAAATTCTATCTATCACAAAATTTTCTCCGATCCACTTACGTCTTCTCTTTACGGAACAACAGGTGCTTTGTTTGGCCTGCCAATTCCAGATGGTAAATTTGCCGGTTTGAAGTGGAGCGCAGCAAGGCATGGAATTGTCGCCTTGATTTCTGGCCTCCTGATATACTTCACTTTTCCGGGAAACGCAATAATTTGTAGAGTTATTATCGGACTAAATATTCTATATTTTGTATTTGTATATCTTCGTTATAGTTCAAGACGTAGAGGGGTTTATGATAATTATCCTGAGCGTCCAATACCCCAGTTTATAAAAGACATGGTGAAACCTAGTTTTTATGTTGTGCTGTATTGTGTTTACTTAATTACTTTTCTCTCTGCCGTTTATGGGCTTAGGGGCGGCTATCAGCCGCCCGCTCCCTCGCTGTCATTGCGAACCGTAGGGAGCGATCCCCTGATCGCTCCTCCGTCTTCCGGAGGCATGTGGGCATGCCTCCCTACGGTGTGGCAATCCGTAATCCCCCCAGAAAGGAGGTGCCGCCTATGCCCGCTCCCAAAAAGAAGAAAAGCGAATACAACTACATCCGGAAGTACTTCACCTTCGACGGCGTGAAGCACGAGGTCGTCGGCGCCACCGAGGAGGAGGCGCTGATGAAGAAGCTGCAGAAGCTCCAGGAGCTGGAGGCCGGTCAGATCGCCTCTTCCGACACGGTGCGCAAGTGGGCCCGGACTTGGCTGACCACCTATGTCAAGCCCCGGAAGATCACCCCGAAGACCTACGCTCAATATGAGCGCTGCGTGAATCAGGTGATCCTTCCGGAGATCGGCAGCCTCAAGCTGCGCAGGGTAACCGCCGTTCGTCTGCAGCAGCTGCTCAACACACGGGAAGGCAAATCCCTCTCGGACGTCACCAAGACCCGGAACGTACTCAAGGCCATGTTCCACCAAGCCGCTCAGAGCCGCGTGATTCCCTTCGACCCGGCTGACGGGCTGGTGCTCCCCTCCTCCTCCAAAGGCTCGCGCAGGAGCCTCACGGGCGCAGAGCGCCGCGCTCTGATCGCCGTAGCCAACTATCCCAGCTTCGACGGCAAACCCAACCGCTCCGGCGCCTGGCTGATGACCCTGCTCCTCTGCGGTCTGCGGCCCGGAGAGAGCGCGGCCCTCAAATGGTGCGATGTAGACCTCGAAAAGAAGCTGATCCGCGTCCGGGAGGCTAAGGAGTCCGGCAGCAGCAAGATCAAGACGCCCAAAACCGCCGCCGGCGTCCGCCCCGTCCCGATCCCGGACGAGCTGCTGCCCTGGCTGCAGGCGATTCAGCGTCCCTCCGGCTTCGTCTTCACGCAGAAGGACGGCAAGACCCCGCTTTCGGAGACCTCCATGCGGCGCCGCTGGGAGACGGTGAAGAAGTACATGGACCTGGAGCTGGGTGCGAAGGCCGAGAAGGTGAAGCTGCCCGGCCAGCGCCGGCGCTCCCTGGTGATCCTGGAGCACGCCCTAGCGGATGATCTGGACCTCTACGATCTGCGGCACACCTACTGCACAGATCTGCAGAAGCATGGCGTCCCGCTCAACGTGGCCAAAATTCTGATGGGGCACGCCGATATCGCCACCACGGCGAACATCTACACCCACGGGGACGATACCACCGTGGAGGCCGCCCGAGAACTCATCAACAAGCCGCTGTAACAGCCTCGCTCCTGAGTCAAAATGTCACAAAAAAGAAAGCCGGTCGGAAAAGTTTTCCGACCGGTTTTCCGACTCAGCATGATTTTAGGTGCCTCTTTTTGCCCTTTTCGCTCCGACGTTCCCACCCGTCGAAGTGCATGAAAAAGCCCCGGGAGTGCTTGAAATTCAAGCATTCCCGGGGTTTTTGTCTGGAGCTGGTAATGTGACTCGAACACACGACCTGCTGATTACGAATCAGCTGCTCTACCGACTGAGCTATACCAGCACGCTGCGGTTCAGCGAGAGATAATATACCACAGGCCCGGGGATTAGTCAACAAAAAGTTCATGCCCGGAAAGCGGCAGCAAGCGCTTTCCGGATGGAGACCATGTGAACAAAGCTGCGATCGTTTGAAAACGCGAATAATTGCGTTTTTCTCACAACATTTTTACGATTTGTATACTTCAGAAAACAAATAGATAACAAATTGGATAAATTCGCTTGAGAAAGAAACCAACCATGAGAAAAAGTACCGGGAACATCTGTTTTATGAACAGTTTTTAAACGTCAAAACGGAGGCTTACCGAGTGACATAATCGCTGAGAATAAAAATATTTCAAATGGTTATCAACATTATCAACAGCTTTTTCAACAGTCGGTTTTTGTTGATACTGCAAAGTTTTCGAGGAAAATAGGAAAAAAATGTCGAGGCCGCAAACGAGGTATTGTTACAAAAAAGATACAAAAATAGGTTGACATAACGTCAAATTAATAATAACTCAACATCCGCAGGGCGCCGGAATCCTTGTAGGAAAAAACGCCTTCCCTGGCAAAGATCAGATGGTCCAGCAGTTCGATCCGCACCGTTCGCAGAGAGTCCAGCAGCGCGGCGGTCACCTGGTCGTCTTCCCGGGAGCTGGCGGCAGGTCCGTCCGGATGATTGTGCGCCAGCACCACGCCGGTGCAGCGCAGCTTCAGGGCGATCTCCAGCACCCGGCGCACGTCGATGCTGACGGAGTTGACCACGCCCCGGGACAGCTCCAGGCACTTGATGACCCGCTTCTGCCCGTCCAGGCACAGGAGGAGAGCCAGCTCGTCCCGCTCGAAGAGGAAATGCGGCAGCAGATAGTCCTTGATGTCGGCGGTATTCAGCAGATAGCGCTGCTCCGCCGCCTTGTCCACGGCGCTCTTGCGGGTGATTTGGGGCACCAGGCGGATCAGCGTCGCGGCTCCGGGGCCGATCCCTTCCACCTGGCAAAGTTCCTCCTCACTGGCGTCAAAGACCTCCTGCAGAGAGCCGAAGCGGTCCAGCAGGGCATGGGCGATGGGATTGGTGTCCTTCCGGGGGATGGCGTACTGCAGCAGAAGTTCCAGGGAGCGAAGGGCGTCAAAGCCCGCGAGACCGTCCTTCCGGAAACAATCCCGCAGCCGCTCCCGATGTCCGTCGTGGATCCCCATGCTCGTCCTCTCCTTTTCTCTCTTACAGTTCCATGGTGGCATAGGCGTTCAGATCGCTGCCCGCCCGGACGCCGGCCAGATACTCATAGTAGCCCTGGGCGCCGATCATGGCGCCGTTGTCTCCGCAGAGCTTCAGGGGCGGGATAAAGAGTTGGAAGCCCTCCTTCTCGGCAGCCCGCTGGAAGTCCGCCCGGATCCGGGAATTGGCGGCCACGCCTCCGGCCACCACCACTTTGCCGTAGCCCAGCTCCCGGGCGGCAGAAACGGTACGGGGCACCAGACTGTCGCTGACCGCCTTGGTGAAGGACGCGGCCAGAGAGGCCCGGTCGATCTCCTCCCCCTTCTGCTCGGCATTGTGGACCAGATTGATCACCGCCGTCTTCAGACCGGAAAAGCTCATGTCATAGGGATGACCCGCCACGTGGGCCAGAGGGAACTGGTATTTGCCGTCGTCCCCGCCCCTGGAGAGCTCGTCGATGGGCTTGCCGCCTGGATAGGGCAGGCCCAGGACCCGGGCGGTCTTGTCAAAGCACTCCCCTGCCGCGTCATCCCGGGTAGCGCCCATGATGTGCATGTCCGTATAGCCGCGCACGTCCACCAGAATGGTGTTTCCGCCGGAAATGGCCAGGCACAGGAAAGGCGGCTCCAGCTCCGGATAAGCCAGATAGTTTGCCGCGATATGGCCCCGGATATGGTGCACCGGGATCAGCGGAACTCCCAGGGAAAGAGCCGCCGCTTTGGCGAAGTTTACCCCCACCAGCACCGCTCCTATGAGGCCCGGCGCGTAGGAAACGGCCAACGCGTCGATATCGGCACGGGTGATCCCGGCGGCATCGATGGCCCGCTGGGCCAGGAGCGAGATGGACTCCACATGGCAGCGGGAGGCGATCTCCGGTACCACGCCGCCATAGACCGCGTGGAGCTGGGCCTGGGAAAAGATCTGATCGGTCAGGATATGGCGTCCGTCCTCCACGACGGCCACAGCGGTTTCGTCGCAGGTGGACTCAAAGGCAAGGATTTTCATTGCCGTACCTCATTTCAAGAATTTCGTCATCAGAATGGCGTTTTCCGCCGGGGCCTCATAGTAATTCTTCCGCAGACCCACCGGGGAAAAGCCGTGCTTGCGGTAGAGGGCGATGGCAGGCTCGTTGTGCTCCCGGACCTCCAGGGTCACGAAGCTCAAGTCCCGCTTTTCCGCCCGCTCCAGGAGCTCCCGGATCAGCAGATCCCCGATCCCCTGCCTGCGGCAGGCGGGATCTACCGCCGCGTTGGAGATATAGCCCTCGTCCAGCACGCACATCATGCCCACGTAGCCCAGGAGCTTCCCGCTCTCGTCCTCGGCGGCGAGAAATTCGTGGTTCTCGTCCGGCAATTGGCTCAGCAGCATGTCCCGGGTCCAGGGCAGGGAGAAGCACGCTTGTTCCAGGGCTTCCAGGGCTTCCAGATGGCGCTGGGACGCGTCGCAGATCCGGGGAGACATCAGTGCGCCTCCCCCCAGCTGTGGCCGCTCTGGACCTCCACAGTCAGCGGTACGGAGAGGGACGCGGCGTTCTCCATCTCCTCCTTCAGGATCCGGCCCACCGCCTCGGTCTCATCCGCGGGACACTCCACGATCAGCTCGTCGTGGACCTGCAGCAGGAGCCTGGCTTCCAGGTTTTCTTTCCGCAGGCGCTCGTCCACATGGACCATGGCCAGCTTCATGATGTCCGCCGCGGTGCCCTGGATGGGCATGTTCAGGGCCACCCGCTCGCCGAAGGAGCGGAGGTTGAAGTTGCTGCTCTTGAGCTCGGGCAGCTCCCGCCGGCGTCCGTAGATCGTGGAGACATAGCCCTTCTCTTTGGCCTCGGCCACCACGCGCTTCATATAGTCCCGCACGCCGTGGTATTTCTCCAGATAGGCCTCCATGTAGGCCTTGGCCTCGTTGGGGAAGACGCCGATATCCTGGCTCAGGGAGAAGGCGGAGATGCCGTAGACGATGCCGAAGTTCACCGCCTTGGCCCGGCTGCGCAGGGTGTGGCTCACCTCCGCCAGGGGGACGTTGAAGACCTTGGAGGCGGTGACGGCGTGGAAGTCCTCCCCGCTGAGGAAGGCCTCCCGCATGGCCTCGTCCCCGGAGATGTGGGCCAGCAACCTAAGCTCGATCTGGCTGTAGTCCGCGTCCACCAGCACCTTGCCGGGGGCAGCCACGAACATGTTCCGGATCTGGCCACCCAGCTTCTTGCGGATGGGGATGTTCTGCAGGTTGGGCTCCCGGGAGGAGAGGCGGCCGGTGTCGGTGACAGTCATCTGGAAGCTGGTGTGGATGCGCCCGTCGGCGTCGATGACCTTCAGAAGCCCGTCGGCATAGGTGGATTTCAGCTTGGTCAGCTCCCGGTACTCCAGGACCTGATTCACGATGGGGTGCTTGCCCCGGAGCTTGTCCAGCACGTCGGCGTTGGTGCTCCAGCCGGTCTTGGTCTTCTTGCCGGAGGGCAGCATCAGTTCCTCAAAGAGCACCGTGCCCAGCTGCTTGGGGGACTGGATGTTGAACTCGTGGCCCGCCGCCTGCCAGATGCTCTCCTGCAGGGCGGCGATGCCGGCGTTCAGACTGTCCCCGAAATCCGAGAGGGCCTTGCGGTCCACCAGAAAGCCGCTCTGCTCCATCCGGGCCAGGACCGCGCAGAGAGGCAGCTCGGCGTTTTCATAGAGCCAGCTCATGTCCAGCTCCCGGAGCTTCTGCTCCAGGGGCTCCCGCAGCTTCCAGACGGCCTCGGCGCCGTGTATCTCCGCGCCCAAATAGCGCATACTGAGCTTTTCCGGTGCAAAGCTGCCGGAGGTGGCCTCCAGCAGATAGCCCGCCAGCGCCGTATCGAAGACAAAGCCCTCCGGTGGCAGCTTTTCCTTCAGCAGCAGGCCCATCAGGTCCTTCAGGTCGTGGCCGAGCTTGGGCACCTCCCCGCGAAACAGCGCCCGCAGCAGCGTATTGTAGGCATCTCCGCAGCCGGTCCAGGCGGCGGTGTAGACGGTCTTCCCGTCGCAGAGCTCCAGCCGGTCCAGCCCGTCCAGGGGATAGACCGCGATCGTGCCCATCTGCCCCAGCTTCCCGGCCAGGTCCAGGGCAGACGCCTCGTCCAGCTCCACCCGGGGCAGGGCCGCGCTCTCCCGCTGTACGCTCTCTTCTGCCGTGGGCTCCAGACCCCACTTCTCGATGAAGCGGGCAAAGCCCAGGCTCTGCATCAGGCCGTAGAGGGCGGGCGTGTAGTTCTTGTCCCACAGGTTTTCCTCCGGGCGGAAGTCCAGGGGCACCTCCCGCAGGATGGTCGCCAGCCAATAGGAAGTCCTGGCGCTCTGCTCCCCTTCCCGCAGCTTTTTCCGCACGCCCTCCTTCACGTCCAGGGCGTCCAGATCCCCATAGATCCCGTCCAGGCTGCCGTAGCGGTGCAGCAGGTCCAGGGCCGTCTTCTCGCCGATGCCGGGGACCCCCGGGATATTGTCCGAGCTGTCGCCCATGAGGGCTTTCAGATCCACCATTTTCGCCGGAGCAAAGCCGTATTCCGCCGCAAAGACCTCCGGGGTGTAGAGGATGGTCTCGGTATGGCCCATGCGGGTCTTCACGTTGCAGACGCTGGTCCGATCGCTCACGAGCTGCAGACTGTCCTTGTCGCCGGTGACGATGACGCAGTCCCAGCCCTGCTCCTCGCAGATCCGGGCGGCGGTGCCGAGGATGTCGTCCGCTTCATAGCCCTCCAGCTCATAGCGGCGCACGCCCATGTCGTCCAGGAGCTCCTTCAACAGGGGCATCTGTACCGCCAGCTCCTCGGGCATGGCGGCGCGCTTGGCCTTGTAGGCCTCATAGGCCTTGTGCCGGAAGGTGGGGGCCTTCAGGTCAAAGCTCACGCAGAGCGCGTCCGGCTTCTGCTCCTCCAGCAGACGCTGGAGGATGGCGAGAAAGCCGTACAGGGCGTTGGTGGGCGTCCCGTCCGGCGCGGTCAGCAGCCTCACGCCGAAGAAGGCCCGGTTCACGATGCTGTTGCCGTCCAAAATCATCAGTTTCATGCAAACACCTCAGTTCTCGCCCCGCAGGCGAATGATCTCGTCCCGCAGCTGGGCCGCGATCTCGTATTCCAGCATCTGAGCCGCCTTGCGCATCTTGCTCTCCAGCTCCGCGATGAGCTCCCGGCGCTCCCGCTCGGTCATCTTGGCCCCGTTGGTCTTGGCCGAGCCCTCCGGCGCGGAGGAGATCTCGATCAGGTCCCGCACGCTCTTGATGATGGTTTTCGGAACGATGCCGTGTTTTTCGTTGTAGGCCATCTGCTTGGCCCGGCGGCGGTTCGTCTCGTCGATGCAGGCCCGCATGGAGGGGGTGATCGTATCGGCGTACATGATCACGTAGCTCTCCGCGTTCCGGGCGGCCCTGCCCACGGTCTGGATCAAGCTCCGCTCGCTGCGGAGGAAGCCCTCCTTGTCCGCGTCCAGGATGGCCACCAGGCCCACCTCCGGAATGTCCAGGCCCTCCCGCAGGAGGTTGATGCCCACCAGCACGTCGAACTCGCCAAGGCGCAGGTCCCGGATGATCTCCATGCGCTCGATGGTGCCGATATCGTGGTGCATGTAGCGGCAGCGGATCCCCACGTTCATCAGGAAGCTTGTCAGATCCTCCGCCATCTTTTTTGTCAGCGTGGTGACCAGCACCCGCTGGCCTTTTTCGATCTTCTCGTTGATGGCGCCGATGAGATCGTCGATCTGCCCCTCCACGGGCCGCACGAAGATCTCCGGATCCAGCAGGCCCGTGGGGCGGATGATCTGCTCCACCACCTGGCCGGCCCGCTCCTTCTCATAGTCCCCCGGCGTGGCGGAGACATAGACCCGCTGGTGGATGCGCTGGGTAAACTCGTCAAATTTCAAAGGCCGGTTGTCATAGGCCGAGGGCAGACGGAAGCCGTACTCCACCAGGGATTCCTTCCGCGCCCGGTCCCCCCGGTACATGGCCCGCACCTGGGGCAGGGTCACATGGCTCTCGTCCACGAAGAGCAGGAAATCCTTGGGGAAATAGTCCAGCAGTGTCATGGGCGGGCTGCCCGGCACCCGGTTGGAGATGACCCGGGAATAGTTCTCGATCCCGGAGCAGTAGCCCAGCTCCTGCATCATCTCGATGTCGTAGTCTGTGCGCTGGCGGATGCGCTGGGCCTCCAGCAGCTTGTTGTTGGCCTCGAACCAGGCCACCCGCTCGTCGCACTCGGCCCGGATCCGCTCGATGGCGGCGGCCATCTTCTCTTTTGTGGTCACGTAATGGCTGGCCGGATAGATGGCCACATGGTTCAGCACTCTGGTCGGCGCGCCGGTGACCACGTTGATCTCGCTGATCCGGTCGATCTCGTCCCCGAAGAACTCCACCCGGACGGCCCGGTCGTTGGAGTAGGCCGGGAAGATCTCCACCGTGTCCCCCCGTACGCGGAACTTGTTGCGCTCAAAGGCGATGTCGTTGCGCTCGTAGCGGATCTCGATGAGCTTGCGCAGCAGCTCGTCGAAATTCCGGGTTTGGCCGGGCCGCAGGGAGATGACCATGTTGGCATAGTCGATGGGGTCTCCCAGACCGTAGATGCAGGAGACGGAGGCCACCACGATCACGTCCCGCCGCTCGAAGAGGCTGGAGGTGGCGCTGTGGCGCAGACGCTCGATCTCGTCGTTGATGGAGGCGTCCTTCTCGATATAGGTGTCCGTATGGGGGATGTAGGCCTCGGGCTGGTAGTAGTCGTAATAGCTGACGAAGTACTCCACCGCGTTTTCCGGGAAGAACTCCTTGAACTCGCTGCAGAGCTGAGCCGCCAGGGTCTTGTTGTGAGCCAGCACCAGGGTAGGGCGATTGAGCCGGGCGATGACGTTTGCCATGGTGAAGGTCTTGCCGGAGCCGGTGACGCCCAGCAGCACCTGCTCCTCCAGGCCGTTTTCCATGCCCTGAACCAGGTCGTCAATGGCCTCCGGCTGGTCGCCGGTGGGCCGGTAATTCGAGACGAGCTTGAAAGTATCCATCATTCTCTCCGCACAGAATTATTCATGATATTGTACCACGTACGATTTCAAAACACAAGATAAACGCAGCTTTTTCTTCTAAGGCAAAATGCTCGGAAAAGCCGCGAAAAGCGGTGGAAAAGGGCGGCGGCTTCTGCTATACTGAAGAAAAGAGGGTGATACCATGCTGGAAAAGAAGATCCTCGGCGCTGTCAGACGCAGCACCGCCTGCGGGGAGCTGATCGGTAACGAGCGGGAGCGCTGCCTGGAATTCCTGGGTGTGCCCTACGCCCGGGCGGAGCGCTTTGCCTACGCCGCGCTTGTTGATCGCTGGGAGGGCGTGCTGGACGCAGGCAAGCCCGGCTGCGCCTGCCCCCAGAACCGGGGCTGGCATGAGCATCTGGAGCATCCCACCCGGCACTTCTACTACAAGGAGTATCGGGAGGGCAGCGCGTTCCGTTACAGCGAGGACTGCCTGAATCTCAATATCTTCACGCCCAAGGATACAAAAAACTGCCCCGTGATCCTCTTCTTTCACGGCGGCGGTTTCGACTCCGGCATCAACAGCGAGGATCCCTTCGACGGGGAGGGCCTGGCCTCCCGGGGCATCGTCACGGTATTCGCCAACTACCGGGTCGGGCCGTTGGGTTATCTGACTCACGAGGAGATCCAGAAGCAATACGGTCGGGACGGGAACTTCGGCCTGGACGATCAGCTCTGCGCCATCCGCTGGGTCAAGGCCCATATTGCCGATTTCGGCGGCGATCCGGAGAACATCACGCTCCTGGGCCAGAGCGCCGGGGCCATCTCCATCCAGTTTCTTTGCCTGAATGCTGAAAACAGGGGCCTTTTCCGGCGGGCGGCCATGATGTCCGGCGGCGGGATGTTCCCCAGATTCGCCCTGCCCAAGCCCGCGGCGGACACCCGGGCCTACTGGCTGGACTATATGCGGGAGGCGGGCTGCGCGACCCTGGAGGAACTGAAGGCCGCTTCCCTGGACACGCTCTTTGACGCGGTGGAAAAGATCCACGAAAAGCGCAAGGACAGCATTTATAACACCATGCCCGTGATCGACGGCAGGCTGATCCCCGCGCCCATTGACAAGCTGATTCGCTCTCCCCTGCCCCTGGATTATTGGATCGGCTACACCAACAACGACATGTACGCCCCGGTGATGGCCTTCATCGGCAACCGCTATGCGAAAGCCAACGGCGCCTACGTCTATTACTTCGATCTGAACGCCCCGGGGGACGACAACCGGGCCTTTCACTCCAGCGACCTGCGCTATGTGTTCGAGAGCCTTTCCGGCAGCTGGCGGCCCTATGGGGAGCGGGACTATGAAGCTTCCCTGCAGTTGGCGGACTATCTGGCCAACTTCGCCCGCAGCGGCGACCCCAACGGGCCCGGGCTGCCCCTGTGGAAGCCGGCCTCCCCTCATCATGCCCGGGCGCTGCATATCGGCCCCAGGGGCACGGCCATGGGCCATGTGAACTACGGCAAGCTCACCCGCAACATGCTGATCAAAGGAGATCCCAAGGGATGAAATACGACCATCGCTTTGCCTTGTGCGAAGCCTCCCCCACCATGCGCAGCTATCGGGCGGATGGGGTCACCATGCGGCTGGATTTCTGCGAGAACATGCTGCGCGTGGCCCTGGTTCGGGACCGCGTTCCCCTGCTCCCCACCTGGAGCGTCTGGCCCCTGCCGGGAGACTGCCCGCTGGAAGGGCGGGACAAGCTCTCTGTGGAGGGACTGAAGCTGACCGCGCCGGAAGTCTCGGAGGACGCGGAGTTCCTGCGCTTCACCCTGTCCGGCGTGGATTTCACGGTGGAAAAGAAAAACTTCCGCATCACGGCGCGGAATGAAAAGGGCATCCTGTACGCCGACCGCTCGGGCCTGGCCTATAACTTTGCCGGGGAACTGGGGGACGGCTCGGTCCACTATACCCGCCGGGAACCGGGAGAGTTCATCTTCGGCCTGGGGGACAAAGGCGGTCCGGTGAACAAGGCCGGGCGGAGCTTTGCCCTGGCCGCCACGGATTCCATGGGCTTTCGGTCCGAGAGCAGCGATCCGCTCTACAAGCAGATCCCCTTTTACATCTGCGAAAACAGCGCCGGGTCCTACGGGCTCTACTATGACAGCTACGCAAACGGCCGGGTGGACTTCGGTCAGGAGCACGACAATTACTTTGAGCCCTTCCACTCCATCCGCCTGGAGGAGGAGAATCTGGTCTTTTACCTCTTTTGGGGCAGCCCTTTTGAGATTCTGCGCAGCTTCACCGCCCTCTGCGGCGGGGCCTCAGCCGTGCCGGACTGGGCCTTTCGCTACTGCGGCAGCACCATGGAGTATACCGACGCCCCCGACGCCGATGCGCGGCTCCGGGGCTTTGTGGAGAAGTGCTGGGAGGAGGGCATCCGGGCCGGAGGCTTCTATCTCTCCAGCGGCTATACCCAGATCGGGGACCGGCGCTACGTGTTCCACTGGAATCGGGACAAGATCCCCTCGCCGGAGGGTCTGGCGGAGTTCTTCCGGGAAAACGGCATGGAGCTGCTGCCCAATGTGAAGCCCGCCTTCCTGACCGAGCATCCTCTGTTCCCCGAGCTTGCGGAGAAGGGTCTGTTCCTGCACTACGCTGACGGGAGTCCCGCCCTCTTCCCCTTCTGGGGGGGCATGGCGGCCTATCTGGATTTTACAAATCCGGAGGCCTATGCCTTCTGGAAGCGCTGCGTCCGGGAGCAGCTGGCGGAGAAGGGCTATCGGAACATCTGGAACGACAACAACGAATACGACGTCTTTGACGCCGAGGTGCTGGCCTGCGGCTTCGGACGGGAGCTGCCCGCCCGGCGCATCCGGCCCCTGTTCTCCTATCTCATGGCCCGAGCCAGCCGGGAGGCCTGCTGGGAAGTCTGCGGAGACGCTTTCGTTCCCCTCCACGTCTCCCGCTGCGCCATAGCCGGCACCCAGCGGGTCGCCACCACCTGGACCGGGGACAATCTGACGGACTTCCGGGATCTGCGCTATAATCATTACCAGGCCATGACCATGGCGATGACGGGCTTTTCCTTCTTCGGGGCGGATATCGGCGGCTTTGCGGGCCCGCAGCCCGACCGGGAGCTCTTTCTGCGCTGGCTGCAGGTCGGTGTCTTTACCCCCCGCTTTGTGCTCCATTCCTGGAAGCCGGGGCAGCAGAGCAACATGCCCTGGCTGTACCCGGACCGCATGGACGCCGTGCGCCGCATCTTCGCCCTGCGGGAGCGGCTTCTGCCCTATCTGCAGCGCGAGTACGAGCGGAAGCGGCAGCGGCACGAGCCCTTGATCTATCCCGTTTTCCTCCGGGAGCCGGGCTACGACTGCGAGAGCGACTGCTTTTTCTGCGGTGATTCGGTCCTGGCCTGTCCGGTATTTGACCGGGGCGCAAAGGAGGTCGCTGTTCTGCTCCCCCATACGGAAAGCGGCTGGCTGCTGCGCGGCAAGGGCGAGCCCTTCCCCGGCGGCACCCTCGTCGCCGTCCCCTGCCTGCCGGGGGACGAGCCGGTATGGTTTATGTCCAATTCGGAATGCGGAATGCGGAATTCGGAATAATAAAAAAATTTACGCGACGCATGTAAAAACGCAGCCGGTTCACACGGAACCGTCTGCGTTTTATGTTTCTTTCAAATTCAGATGTCGATGTCTTTCTTCTCGTAGGATTCCTTCAGATGCTTTTCCTTTGCGATCTGCAGCTCCTCCACCTTCTTGCGGGAGAGCGGATAATACACGAAGAGCATCAGCGCCATGAGACCGAAGAGGATCGCGGGGATCAGTGTCGCAAGGTCGTACATGGTTTTCAGGTTTTCCAGAGTCTGGACCGCGCCCTTTTCCGTCTTATAGTGCATGCCCAGCAGGGCTCCGTTGACACAGATGGCGGAGAGCACCTGGCCCAGCTTGCGGAAGAAGTTGAACACGGAATAGGCCGTGCCGTCGTCCCGGCTGCCGGTCTGGATCTCCAGATCGTCGATGGTGTCGGTCACCATGGCCCAGAGCTGCATGACCAGGGTGGTCAGGCCGATGCCGCTGACAAAGCAGAGGAACAGGAAGACCCACTTGAGGATGGCGGGATCCATGCCCCGCAGGAAGAACATCAGCAGATTGGCTGCTGCGGCTGCGGCAAGGCCCCAGGAGCAGACCTCCTTCTTGCCGAGCTTCCGCGCCCAGCCCGGCAGCAGGAACATCATCACCAGCATGGGCGAATAGGTGCAGGCCTGGGAGCCCAGCACCATCCAGGGCGCGCCGAAATAATCTTTGAAAAGATACGTATAGAAGCTCTGGGTGAACATCTGGCCGGAGAGCAGCAGCATGGAGATGAGACTCACGGAGACAAAGGCCCGGTTCTGGAAGAGCAGCTTGATGGCCTTCCTGGCAGCGCCCTTTTCCGGCAGCTGGGGCTTGGTCTTGACACGCTCCTTGTTCATCCTGAAGGCGATCAGCAGCAGCACGAAGGAGACCGCTGCCATGATCATCACGCCGATGATCACAGGCTTGTACTGCAGGTCCTTGATAACCTCGCCGTTTTCACCGATCACCGGATTTCCGTCCGCGCCGATGCGCTTGGCGTAGGCAAAGCTCGCGATCAGCATCACGGGGATGGAGCCGATGGCCGCGCCGCAGGAGCGCCAGACAGAGAGCTTGTTGCGCTCGCCCAGGTCCGTGGTGACTACCGAGGCCAGGGAGCCGTAGGGGATCTGCAGCACGGTGTAGCTCATGCCGAAGAAGACATAGGTCGCCGTGGCGTAGATGCAGGTGGCAACGTAGTGCCCCTCTTCGCCGATGCTGCCGATCTTCAGGAACATCAGCACCGCCGAAAGAGCCAGGGGAAAGGCGGCGTACAGGATCCAGGGCCGGTAGCGGCCGAAGCGGGAAGGCTTCACCGTGTCGCAGATGCGGCCCATGATGGGGTCGTTGATGCCGTCCCAGATCCGGGCGCCGATGAACATCAGCATGATGAACCAGGGGCCCAGGTGGAAGATGTCGGTGTAGAAGATCTGCAGCAGGGTGGTGACCAGGCTGAACACCAGGCAGCCGGCGGCGTCGATCAGCGCATAGCCGGCGTAGTCCCGGGTTTTCAGACCGCTGGTGCGGGAAATGTAGGAATTCTGATTATCCATTTTCCTCGTCCTTTCTCTGTCTCTGTAGTCGGTTTATGCTTCGCGGATGATGCGCCGGATCACCTGCTCGCAGCGCTTCTCGTCATATACCACCGGTACGGGGTAGACGGGATTGGCTTCGTCCAGGGCCCAGGCGATCATCTGCGGGATATCCTTTTCCTGAATGAAAGCAAAGCCTGTGGGGATCTCCATCCGCCGGTTCATGGCCCGGATCTCCCCTATGAAAGCCTTCGCTTTCTCGGCCTCGGTCCCGTCTGTCTTCACTCCGGTGAGCTCTGCCAGACGGGCCAGCTTCTTCTCCGCCGCGGCGCCGTAATCCTCCAGAACGATGGGCAGGATCACAGCGTTGGCCAGGCCGTGGGGCGTGTTGTAGAGCCCGCCCAGGGTGTGGGCGATGGCGTGCACGTTGCCGACGCCGGCCCGGGTAAAGGCGAAGCCCGCCTTGTAGGAGGCGATCAGCATTTCCGTGCGGGCCTGCATGTCGTTTCCGTCCCGATAGGCCCGTTCCAGATACTTGAAGATCCCGCAGACAGCCTCTTCCGCCAGTCGGATGCTCTCTTTGGTGTTGTAGGTCCAGCAGAGATAGGCCTCCACCGCGTGGGTCAGCGCGTCCATCCCCGTGGTCGCCGTGATCTTCGGCGGCAGCTCCCGGGTCATCTCCGGGTCCAGCACGGCGTACTTCGGCACCAGATGCAGATCCATGAGGGCGTATTTGTGATGGGTCTCGCTGTCGGTAATGACGGCGGCGATGGTGGTCTCGGAGCCGGTGCCGGCGGTGGTGGGCACGGCGATATAGGGCGGGATCTTCCTTCCCACCTTCAAAAGCCCGGCCATCTTGCCCACCGGCGTCTTGGGCCGCACCACCCGGGCCGCGGCTGCCTTGGCTGCGTCCATGGGCGAGCCGCCGCCCACGGCGATGAAGCCCTGACAGCCGCTGTCCAGATAGAGCCGCTGGATCCGGTTTACCGTGTTCACCGAGGGGTTGGCCTCCACCTCGGTAAAGAGCACATACGCGATCCCCGCCTGATCCAGCTCCCGCAGGATCCCGGGAGCCAGCTTCTTTCCCACGGTGGGCCCGGTGACCACCAGGACCTTATCCACCGCCTCCTGTTTCAAAAGCTCCGGGATCTTCCCGACAGCCCCCTCCCCGGACACGGGGATGGGCCGCCGCCAGTGCAGACAGCGGGCGCCGATGTTGAACACGGCCTGAAAACCGCGATAATAGGCAAACTGCAGCTTATTCATTCTTCGATTCCTTTTCCGCTAAACGCCGTAAACCTCCAGAAAGCGCTGAGTGAGCGGGTCCTGCGGCAGGTAGAGCACCCGCTCCGCGTCCCCCTGTTCCGCCAGTTCTCCCCTGTGGAGGAAGATCGCCCGGGAAGCTAGCCGCCGGGCCTGCTGGATGCTGTGGGTAATGAGCAGTACCCCGCAGCCCGTTTCCCGGCAGCGTTTCCGGATCAGCTCCTCCGCCGCCAGCGTGGATTCCATATCCATGGCTGCCGTGGGCTCGTCCAGGATGAGAAGCCGGTAAGTCCCCATCAGCAGCCGGCACAGAGCCATCTTCGCCGTCTCTCCGCCGGAGAGCTTCCCCGCCCGCTGCCGGGCCAAATCTTCCAGGCCCAGGGCCTGCATCAGTTCCTCCGCCCTGGCAGAGTCTTCCCCGTTGAGAAGGATGTTCCGCCGGGTGCTCATGCGAAAGGCATAGCTCTTCTGGGGCAGATAACCCACGGAACAGTCTTTCAGCACCGTGGTGTTCCCGTCCGCCGCTTCGATCCCCGCCAGAACCCTGGCCAGAGTGGATTTCCCGCTGCCGTTGGCGCCGATGACCGCGGTGATCATCCCCTCCGGCAGGTCCAGCGCCGGCAGACGCAGCACGGTGCGGTTTCCGTAGCTTTTCGTAAAGGCGGCTGTCTTCATGGATTCAGCCTCCTTTGCAGCAGACTGAGGGCCGCGTTCACCAGCAGCGAGAGCCCCAGCAGGATCAGGCCCAAGGCAATGCCCAGGGTAAAGCTGCCCCGGTTGGTATACATCATGATGGCCGTGGTCATCACATTGGTTTTCCAGGCTATGGCGCCGCCAACCATGGCCACCGCGCCCACCTCGGCGATGGCCCGGGCAAAGGCCAGCAGATAGGCGCTGATCATGGGCGAGACGCACTCGTTCAAAAGCAGCAGGAAACGCTTTCCTCTCCCAAAGCCCAGGCCCAGGGCGGTCTCCCGCAGAGCGGGCGCCGTCTGGGCCACATAGGTCTCCATGGTCCCGATCACGATGGGCGTGATCAGCGCCACCTGGGCCAGGATCATGATGGGCACGGTAAACAGCAGCTTGAGCTTTCCGAAGGGGCCTACCCCGGAAAAGAGCAGATAGAACAGCAGCCCGCAGACCACCGGCGGCAGGCCCATCAGCGTCCGGTTCAGCACGATCAAAACCCGTCTACCCCTGAAACGGCCTACGCCGTAGAGGATGCCCAAGGGCACGCCGAGCAGCAGCGCCAGGAGAGAGCTTGTCAAACTCACCCGCGCCGTGGTGGAAAGGATATTCAGCAGTTCCGGATCCCCGGAACGGATCAGCTCCCAGGCTTGTTGAAAGGCAGCGCCCATGCAGACACGATCCTTTTTTCCTTTTTCTCTTCCCCGCAGAAAGCCTCTCGGCTTTCAGCCGTCCTCTGCCGGATCAGGATACAGCGCCGCCGTTGGAGACGAAGGTCAGGAAGGTGGCCTTGTCGGTGAGGATGTAAGCCCCCATCTCCTCGGCCATGACCAGGCAGGCGCCCATGCCTGCGTTGGCGGAGACGTACCAGTCCGTATAGTCCATGAAGCTCTCCGCCTCGGCGGTGATGCCCAAGTCCTCGGGCCAGAGGCTCAGCTCCTTGCTGTGGGTGCCGGAGCCGTCGCCCCGGGAGATGAAGGGATACTTTCCCACGGCGATGGCGGCGAAGGCGGCCTTCACGTCGCCGGCCTGCTTCACGCCGGCCGGGTCCGCGGAGGGACCGCAGAGCACGAAGTAGTTATACATATAGGTCAGCCGCTCGGCGGGCATGCCCTCCAGAACGTAAGCAAAGCCCTCCTCCACGAAGGTCTCCTCCTGGGCCTTGGCATGGACCAGGATCAGATCGGCGTTGCCCATTTTGGCGTTGGCGATGGCCTTGCCGGTGCCGGCGGAATAGACCTCGATCTCATAGCCGTACTTGTCATGGAACACGGGCAGCAGATAGGCCAGCAGTCCGGAATCGTTGACGGAGGTGGTGGTGGAGAGGCGAATGCGGCGGGTCTCCTCGGTGGCCGCGGGGATCTCCGCGGCGGAGACGGGGCGCTCGTCCTTCAGATAGAAGAGGTGCTCGCCGTATTCGGCCATGCCGTAGTCGGCGGCCAGGCTCTGTCCCTCCTCGGAGAGGAGCCAGTTGATCAGAGCGGCTGCGCCGGCGGTGTTGATCTGGACGCCCTCCACCGGATTCCCGTCGGCGTCCTTAAAGGGGGCCTCGGGATTCACGGCCAGAAGGCTGTAGTTGTTGATCATGGCCTCGTCTGCCTCCAGGAGGATGCAGGTGTCCACCACCAGCTTGTTTTCCTGAGCGGGAGCGGGCTTTGTTTTCTCGGCTCGGCAGGCGCAGAGCGAAAGGATCATGACGAGGGTCAGCAGCAGCGCGGCAAGTCTTTTCATATCGAACCTCCAACATGGTTTTAAGCCTCGCGGGAAAGACCTCGAACTTATATTATTTTATCAGAAAGCGCCGCTTCACGCAACGCTTTTCCTCTTATTCCCCGTACAATGGGATCTCTTCTCCCGGTCTGTCCAGGGTATAGCCGCCCATGGCTTCGATCCGCTCCCGGAATTCCGGGCTTTTCAAAGTCCGCACCAGAGCCCGCACCGGCTCGCTGTCCCGAACGTAGGCCGGGATCAGCAGATCGTACTCCTCTTCACACACAGGGATAAAGTCCAGGTCATACAGCTTTGCGGTGGAATAGATGCCCAGCCCCGCGTCGGCGGAGTTCTCGGCGATCTGCACCGCCACGGCGTTGTGGGTCAGCTCCTCCCGCTCGTAGCCCTGGACCTGGTCCGGCAGGATCCCCTCCCTGCCGCAGAGATAATCCATCAGGAGCCGGGTGCCTGAGCCCTTCTGACGGTTTACATAACGTACCCCTTCCCGGGCAATATCCCGGAATCCCCGGATGCCCAGGGGATTGCCCTTTTGCAGCATAAGGCCCTGGACGCGCCCCACGCAGCGCAGCAGCACCACGCCTCCTTTTGGGAAATTCTTCCGGATGACAGCCAGATTATAGCTGCCCGTCTCCGCGTCCAGCAGATGGACCCCGGCTGCGTGGGCCTCACCCCGGCGGACGGCCATCACGCCGCCCATGGAGCCCACGTGGGAGGAGGAGAGATACATGCTCCGGTCCTGCCGGTGGATCAGGTCCGCCAGTTCGTCCAGCAGCGGGTCGTGGCTGCCGATGACCACCAGCGTGCGCTCCAGCTTCTCCCGCTCCGTCAGCAGCTCCACCTCCACCTCTTCTCCGGCGGCATAACCCTCGGTTCCCTGGGGGACGCAGAGCATCCCGTCGGCTTTCAGGAAGGAGGAGACCACGCCGCTGCCCCGCGGCAGGGGCGTCGCCATGATCCTGCCGTTCACGCTGCCCAGGCGCAGCCGCACATATTCCCGGTATTTGAGACCGGATACTACCGGCCTGGTGAGCCTGGCCCGCAGCGTCTCCCGTTTCCGACTCTCCCGGCCGTACCAAAGATCGATCAGCGGGCGCAGCAGCTCCTCCAGCACCAGGATGCCGGAGACGGGATAGCCGGGAACGCCCAGCACGGGCTTGGCCCCCCGGCAGCCCAGGATGGCGGGCTTGCCGGGCTTGATGGCGATGCCGTGGAAGAAGAGCTCCCCTTCCGCTTCCACCGCCGCGGCGGCGTAGTCGTCCCGCCCGGCTGAGGATCCGGCGTTCAGAAGGACCATATCGCAGTCCTCCGCCGCTTTTTGCAATGCGGCGCGGATCAGCTCCGGCTTGTCCGGCACGATGGGATAAACCCGGGTCTCCGCGCCCCAGCCGGACAGCAGGGCGGAAAAAATAGAGGAATTGAACTCCAGGATCTGTCCCGGCTTTGGATCGGCGCAGGGAGCCACGATCTCATCTCCGGTGGGGATGATGCCGACCAGAGGTTTGGCCAGTACCTCCAGCTCCAGCACGCCGCCGGCGATGCAGGCGCCGATGGCCGCCGGCGTGATCTCCGCAAACGAGGGCAGGATCATCTCCCCGGCGCATACGTCCTCGCCGATCTGGCGGATGTGCTGCCAGGGCGCGGCGGGGGCGTGGAGGGTGACGCTGACGTCGGTATGCCGCAGCAGCTCCTCCACCATGATCACTGCGTCGCAGCCGGCGGGAATGGGGTCGCCGGTGTCCACCACCGTGAACCGGTCCGGCGCCAGGGTGACGGGGCTGGTCTCCGTGGCGCCGAAGCTGTCCCGGGCCCGCAGAGCGATGCCGTCCATGGCGCTGGCGGCATAGTGGGGCGCGTTGATGGCGGCGTAGACCGCCCGGGCGGTGAGATACCCGCAGGCCTCCCGGACAGGGATCTTCTCGGTCCTCGGTCCGAAGCCCCGCTCCTCCAGCTTTTTCAGGTATTCCTCCCTGGCCTGTTCCAGGGGCGTGTTTGTCAGATAAGCAAAGCTCATAGGCGATCCTTCCCGTTTCTTTTCAGGTCAAATAGACCTCCACTGCGGCGCCCTGCTCCAGGCCCTCGCAGTCCCGGTCGATGATCAAATACCCGTCCGCCTCCGCAAGACGGGAGATGAGCCCGGACTTGGTGCGGATGGGCACAGCCAGGGTCTTTCCGTCCGCCGTCTCCAGGCGGCAGGGCGTGATCTGCATCCGGCCGTGATTGGCGTTCAAGCTCTCGCTCAGGCTCGCCTTCACCCGGTCCCGGCGCAGGCTTTGGCCGCTCAGCCGTGCCAGCAGCGGCAGCACAAAAACTCTCGTCACATAGTAGGCGGCCACCGGATGCCCCGGCAGGCCGATCAGGGGCTTGTTGCCCGCTTTCCCCAGGATGGTGGGCTTACCGGGCTTCACGGCGATGCCGTGGAAGAGCAGCTCGCCCAGGGATTCGATCACCCGGCAGGCCGCATCCTTCACGCCCGCGCTGCTGCCGCCGGAGAGGATCACCGCATCGCAGCAGGAGAGGGCCAGCGCGGTCTTTTCCCGCAGCAGCGCCTCGTCGTCCGGTACGATCCCGAAGTCCACGGGGACCGCGCCGAAGGAACGCAGCAGCGCCTTCAGCATCGGGCGGTTCACGTCCCGCACCTGCCCCGGCCCGGGCTTCTGATCCGTGGGCACCAGCTCGTCCCCTGTGGAGAGCACGCCCACCGT